>JBKCEY010000326.1:0-9327 GCA_046304115.1 Burkholderiales bacterium
GCCTAGGACACAACCCTTTCACGGTTGTTACAGGGTTTCGAATCCCCTACGGGACGCCAGCTCTTCGCTGGCATTTATCGGATTGATGGCCTCGGCGCCTCTCCATACGCATCCGACTCTCCGGACACAGCTGAATTAGTCAGCCCAAACGTTTCTTCGATTGCAAGCTGTCGCGGCATTCCACGACAGCAAGCTGGCCAGCCTAAATCCCCCGGCTCAGACCGTCTGATCCCTGCGATCAGAACTTCACCGTCAGATCCACCCATCCCTGCGGCAGCATCTGCAGCACCTGCGCCTCGAGCCATTTGTCTGCGCCGGTCAAGATGGCCACGCCGGCCAGGCCGAGAATGACGGCAAACACGCCGCGCACCCGCTCGATGCGGGTCAGCACCCAGTTGCGCGCCTTGGCAAACCCAGTGCGCGAGGCATAGGCCACAGCCACCAGCGGAATCGCGGCACCCAGCCCGAAGATGCCCAGCACCACGCCGCCGCGCAGCAGCCCGCCTTCGCTGGCCACCAGCGTGAGCGCCGAGCCGAGCAGGGGCCCCGAGCAGGGGCTCCAGACCAGACCCAGCACGGCCCCGAGGCTGAAGGCCCCCATGAGCGAGCCGCTGTCCAGTCGCATGCTGGCCGCATTGGCCGAAGTGGCGATCGGCATCATCCATTGCGTGAACCGCTCGCCCCAGGACGGAATCAGCATCACCAGGGCAAAGGCGATCAGCAGGATGGCGCCACCAAAGCGCACCGTGTCTGAATCGATGCCCAGCGCAGGCCCGAGCGCGCCGAGCGCCATGCCGATCAGAGCAAACGAAGCGGTCATGCCCACGCCCATCGCAATCGGGGCGAATCGATTGCCCTGCAGGGCACCGCCCACCACCAGGGGCAGAAGCGGAAAGACACAGGGCGAGAGGGTGGTGAGGCTACCCGCTGCCAGGCTGATACCGAGTTGGGGCAAGGACAGAGACAGGGACATGAGGCCTTTGTAGCGTCAAGGGTTGAGACCGGCGGCTGCGATCTAAGTCAGGTGTCAGAGCGCGGTCTTGAGCAGTGCGCGGATCTTGTCGGGTGCGGTATCGCCCACGATGCGACCGGTTTCCTTTTCGCCCTTGAATGCAACGAGTGTGGATTGGCTGCGCACCTTGTGCGCCCGGCGCAGGTCTTTTTCCTTGTCGTAGTCGGCCACCAGCACGGTGAGTTCAAGACCCGCTTCTTTTTTCAGGGTCTCCAGCGTCTGCTGCTGCACCTTGCAGGTCGGGCACCAGTCGGCATGAAAGATCACGACCACGGGCTTACCCGCCTTCTGGGAGGAGGCAAACTCGGTACCCGTGTAGGGGCGAATCTCCAGGGCCTGCGCCCAGGAGCCCGCGACAAGAAACAGGGTCAAGGTCAGGGATCGAAGGAGGTTCAAAGCGGACATATCAAGCGTTCCTGAAAAGACGGACAATGCGACAACGGCTGACACAGTATGGGGGTGGACGACTTCAGCAGGGTGACAGACCCTATGAGTCGGACGTCAAATGACCTCGATGAGGTGGACGGCAAATGACCCCATTGAACATGAGCAGGGAGATACAGCATGGATGACGTCCTGATCCGCGGCGCGCAGATCGTTGATGGCAGTGGCGCGCAGGCCTTCAATGGCAACCTCAGTGTCAAGGATGGTGTGATCACCGGAGTTGGCGCCCAGGCATCGGGCTCGGCCCGCCAGGTCATCGATGGGGAGGGCTGCATCCTCACACCCGCCTGGGTCGACATTCACTCGCACTACGACGGACAGGTCACCTGGGATGAGGCCATGGAGCCCTCGTCAGGCCACGGCGTGGGTACCGTGGTGATGGGCAACTGCGGTGTGGGCTTTGCGCCGGTGTCACCGGGTGGCGAGCAGCAGCTCATCGAGCTGATGGAGGGGGTGGAGGACATCCCGGGTTCGGTGCTGAGCGAGGGCATGCCCTGGGGCCAGTGGTCGAGTTACCCCGAATACCTCGATCTGCTGGCCAACCGGCGCTATGCACTCGATGTCGGCTCCATGATTGCCCATGGGCCTGTGCGCAATGCGGTCATGGGCGAGCGCGGTCGTCGGGACGATACCGCCACGCCGGCCGAACTGGCTGCCATGCAGTCGGTGGTGACCGAAGCACTTCAGGCCGGCGCTTTGGGGTTTTCAACCTCACGCATTCGTGGGCATCGCACGGTGCGTGGCGACCCCGTGCCGGGCACCTTTGTCGACGAGGCTGAAGTGCTGGCCTTCGGTCATGCACTCAAGCGTGCGGGGCACGGCGTGTATCAGGTGATTCCCTCATCCACGGTGGGCAGCGCCCCCGCGCTGGGCGGCGAGCGTCATACCCTGATGGAAGAGATCGAACTGATGGGCCGGGCCTCAAGTGCCAATGGGCGTCCGCTGACCTTCACGCTCTTTCAGATCGATGAATGGAAAGACCTCTGGCGCGAGGCGCTCGCCCGCGTGGTTGAGCTCAATGCCCAGGGCGCTCAGCTCTATCCGCAGGTGGGCGCCCGCCCGACGGCCATTGTGATGAGCCTGGCCACCTACCACCCGTTCATGCGCAAGCCGAGCTACCTGGCGCTGCGCGATCTGCCCTTGCCCGAGCGGGTACGCCGCATGGCCGATCCGGCCTGTCGGGCGCGCATTCTGGCCGAAACCAATCAGCCGCATGAATGGCCGGGCAAGATGGACAATGTGGTCGCCAACATGATGCCCCTGTGGCACCAGACCTATCGGCTGGCCGATGCCCAGGACCACGAGCCACAGGCATCGCTGAGCATCGAGGCCCTGGCTCGCGCCCAGGGCCGTGAGCCGGCGCAGCTGATGTATGACCTGTTGCTTGAAGACGAGGGCCGCGCCTTCGTGATGCGCTACTTCACCAACTACAGTGATCATGACCTGGAGGCCGTGCGACAGATGCAGGAGCATCCCGCAACGGTCAGTGGCCTGGGCGATGCCGGGGCCCATGTGAGCGTGATCTTTGATGCCGTTCATCCGACCTACATGCTCACCCACTGGGTACGCGATCGGGTGCGCGGTCCGCGTCTGGGTCTGGAGCATGTGGTGCATCGGCAGACCCTGCGCAATGCGCGCCTCTTTGGGCTGAATGATCGAGGCGCACTTCGGGCGGGACTACGCGCTGATCTGAATCTGATCGATCTGCAGGGCCTTCGGCTCGGGCCGCTCGCTGTGCATCGCGATCTGCCCGCCGGTGGCGTGAGGCTTTTGCAGCCTGCGCAGGGCTATGTCGCGACCTTTGTGAATGGCATTCAGACCCGCGCAAATGACAGCGACACGGGGCTTCGGCCTGGACGCCTCATTCGCGGGGGCAGGGGCACTCAGCTGCGCTGATCAACAGCCCGAAGGTGGCGGGTATGAATGCCGATGGTGTTGGTCATCGGCCAGTTGAACTCGGGCTCGAAGCGCACCAGCACTTCGCTGCCTGCATGAAGCACCACCACACCCCGACGCCCGCAGAGTTCGCCGCGCGTGACCTCCACGCGCTGCCCCGACCGCCAGGAAGCGGTCGTTTCGCATTCATGCACGGCGTCGATCAAGGGCATGGTCATGATGGGCAGGATGAGGATGTCAAGACACAATTAAGAATGAATTGATACCCGGGTGAGCGGTGCGGAAAGCTCAGTTTCGATGGCCGTGTCCGTGTTTGTGCCCATGCCCATGCCCATGGTCGCGACCTTGCCCCGGCGGCACGCAGCCGTCCTTGCGCAATCCGGGCGGGCAATGCCCCCCTTGATGGACTGATCCGGCGGGCACGATGACTGTCGATCCCTGGGGGTAGCGCACCGTATTGGAATGGTCGTGCTGTCCGTCGCTGACCGATGCCCCAATGGCCGCGCCCAAGCCTGCGCCGACGGCAGCGCCCACCACGGCGCCCGTGGTACCGCCCGCCTGCTGACCGATCACAGCGCCTCCCGCTGCGCCCACTGCGCCGCCCACAATCGCACCCGTGCGTGGGTCGGTTGCCTGCACCGCACCGGCAGTCGCGAGTCCGGCGCACAGGATGACGGCCGCGCGCACGCGAACGAGGGCAGTGCGTGCGCCAGGCGACACGCACGCGGCGGTGGAAGACCAGAAGAGGCTTGGTGTGAACGGGTTGATCATGGCGGGCTCCTGATGAAACGCCAATTATCGCCGGAGCGTCGCAGAGCAACCGCCGATCGCGCAGCAACGCCCGGGATGAAACGGCACCTGGAGCCGACGAACGGGCATGGGGTATCCTGCCGTCGTGGGCTGACCTCACCGCCCGTACCGTTCCAGCACCTCATAGACCGAGACATCTCGGCTCACCAGGAGACTTCACCGGTGCCAGCCATACAGGCCGTACTCTGGGATTTTGGAGGCGTGATCTCGTCGAGCCCGTTCGAGGCCTTCGCCCAGTACGAACGCGAGCGTGGTCTGCCAAAAGATTTTCTGCGGACCGTCAACGCCACCAACCCGCATGACAATGCCTGGGCCCGGCTCGAGCGCAGTGAGTTCGATCATGCGGCGTTTGATGAAGCCTTTGCCCTCGAGAGCCGGGCGCTGGGTCACGAGGTGAGGGGGCGGGATGTGTTGCCGCTGTTGTCCGGCAGTATCCGGCCCGAGATGGTTCAGGCCCTGCACCGGCTGCGCGAGACCTTTCGCCTGGGCTGCATCACCAACAACTTCAAGTCCATGTCGGCAAGCCCCATGGGGGGCCTCTACAAGGGCGAGATCATGGCGCTCTTTCATCATGTGATCGAGAGCGCCAAGGTGGGTCTGCGCAAGCCCGATCCCCGTATCTATCGCATGATGACCGAAGCCCTCGAGGTTGATCCTGCAGCCTGTATCTACCTCGACGACCTTGGCATCAACCTCAAACCTGCCCGTGAAATGGGCATGCACACCATCAAGGTGGGCGAGGCCAGGCCCGCGCTTGAAGAACTGCAGCGACTCACGGGTGTTGTACTGGTTGAGTAAACAAAAGCTTCCACAGGTCCGGGCGCAGCACGAAACCCGGATCCTTGCGGTGACTGAGATTCCCTGAAGACATGGAGACCTGGAATGACCACGGAACTGATTGAACGCATTGAAGGCGGTATCGCCACCCTGACCCTGAATCGCCCCGAGGCCCGTAATGCCCTCACCAGCGGGATGATGAGCGCGCTGGCCGAGGCGTTGCCCCGGCTGGCTGCCGATCCCGCCGTGCGGGTCGTGGTGCTCACCGGAGCCGGGCGGGCGTTCTGCTCGGGCGGCGACGTGAAGGGCTTTGCCCAGCGGGCTGCAGGCGCGCCACAGACCATGACCTTTGATCACAAGGTCCACGACCTGCGCATGCGCATGGAGGCGGTGCGCTGGCTGCACGAGATGCCCAAGCCCACGCTGGCCGTGATCCCCGGTCCTGCGGCCGGTGCCGGTCTGTCGATCGCACTGGCCTGTGACATGCGCATTGCGGCAAACGACGCCAAGATGACCACGGCCTTCTCCAAGGTCGGGCTCTCGGGCGACTTTGGCGGCAGTTACTTCCTCAACCACCTGGTGGGCGCGGCCAAGGCCCGCGAGATGTACTTCACCGCGCAGGTGCTCAGTGGCGAAGAGGCAAGCAAGATCGGTCTGGTGAATCGCGCAGTGCCGTATGAGCAGCTCGAGGCTGCGGGCAAGGCCTTCGCGCATGAACTGCTCAATCTGCCGACAGTGGCGGTGGGCTACATGAAGCGCAATCTCAACACCGGCCTGCAGGGCACGCTGTCCGACGTACTCGACAGCGAGGCGATCCACATGATTCGCACCTTCGATACCGACGACCACAAGGGCGCCGCAAAGGCGTTTGTCGAAAAGCGCGCACCGCAGTTCAGCGGGCACTGAGAGTCTGTGGGTCGCCGACGACGATCGAAGGAAAACCTCATGAAGCGATGGGCTGGCCGAGCAACGGCATTGGTCTGCGCGATGTCTGTGGCGGGTCTGCCCCTGCCCGGAGTCGCTGCGGTGCGATCGGTTGATCTGACCTCCACAGGCGGTGAAGTCACCACCACACTGCCTGCAGGAACCACCGAGGTCGAGCTCGCAACCCAGCGGGCGGGCGCGTGCCGGTTCGGGCGAACCTGGGGCTACGATCTGACCGCCCGCCAGCTCTGGGTGAGCGGTGGATGCTCGGGATCGTTCACGGTTCATGTGCGCGACGAGCCCACCGCGGCGCAGGCAAGCAACCCCGATAACTCCAACGCCGCTGCCGGCCTGGCTGCCATGGCGGCGATTGCGGGGGTGGCCATCCTGGCCAGTCAGCACAACAAGCACCGCCAGGACAACAATGGTTACGTGCCGCCTGCGCCACCGCCCCCGCCCTCCGGGGGTGGCTATTACCCGCCTCCCAACTGGGGTGGAGGCTATCAACCTCCATCGGGCTATCCCCAACCGCGAGGAGGCGTGATTCGCAACAGCGCCGGCATGTGCATCGACATGCAGGGCGGTCGTGTCGGGCCCAATGTGCCAGCCAGCCTGTTTCAGTGCCATGGCAAGGTCAACCAGCAGTTCCAGTGGTCGCCCAGGGGCGAATTGGTGGTCGGCGGACACTGCCTCGATATTGCCGGGCGCAGTTCAGTCGACGGTGCGCGCATCGTGGCCTGGTCGTGTGACGGCAGCCCCACGCAGCAATGGGGCGTGCAGGGGGCGTCGATTCGCAATCGGTATACCGGTCAGTGCATCGATCTGGCCAACAACAATTCAGCCAATGAGGCACCCATCATTGCCTACCGTTGCCATGGGGGCCAGAACCAGCGCTGGTTCTGGTAAGCCACTGAAGCCGATGGGCTGAGTCCCATCAGGAGAATGCCGACATGACCCCGAATCAACTCGCGTGCGTTGCAGCAACGCTTGTTCTGCTGTCCCTGGGAGGGCCTGCACTGGCCCAGGGCAGCCCCAGTGCCTCGCGCAGCAGTTTTACCCAGGCGGACCTCAACAACGACGGCAAGATCGGTCTCGATGAGTTTCACAAGGACATCGTGCGCGGATTCCATGCGCTTGATTTCGACCGGGATGGATCCATCACCGATGCGGATATCCGCTCCCTGCCTGATCGAGCCCATGTAAGGGCTCTCGAGCGCATGCTGCGCCGCGCGGACGCTGACAAGGACGGCAAGCTGTCCTTCTCGGAGGTGGTCAAGGTCCGCATGAGCGACTTCGATGCCGCCGACACCGACAACGACTCGATGATCTCTCTGGCCGAGGCCCTGGCCTTTGATGCCAAACGCCGAGAGCAGCTGCAGGCCGACCGCGAGATGCGGCGGCAGGCCAGGGCTGCTTCGCGCTAGCGTCTGTGCGCCTGTGGCGAGCGGCGGGCGAGGGTGAGCGGCCTGTCAGCTGCCTGCGATCGGTCAAAGACCCCGGCCCCCGGGCATCCGACGCGTGGCGCCAGACCGGCCTCAGGATTTGCCAGGTCTGACGGCCCTCAGGATTTGCCAGGCCTGACGGCGCTCAGGATTTGCCGCGGCTGGCCGCGCGCTCAGCCTGGCGCGCGACAAAGGCCTCGATCCCTTCGCGCGATTCGCGGGTCTGGGCCACATTGCAGAAATTCTCAACGGCAGCAGCCACACCCTTGCGGTAGTCGGAATCGATCTCCCGCATGAACATCTCCCGAGCCATGCGCAGCACGCGTTGGGGCTTGTCGGCCAGCACCCGTGCAAGCTCGAGTGCGGCGCTCAGGCTGTTGCCGGTATCGACCACCCGCGTCACGATGCCCAGTTCATGGCCTTCTTCAGGGCTGAAGGTGCGGCCGGTGAAGAGCAGGTCAAATGCACGGTGTCGCCCCACGATGCGCGGAAGGTGCGTGAAATGGATGGCCGGGATCACACCCACGTCGATTTCCGGGTAACCCAGGGTCGCGCCACGCTCGACCACCCTCATGTCGCAGGAGATGGCCAGGGTCATGCCGCCACCGCGCGCGGTGCCATTGACCGCTGCAATCGAGGGTTTGCCCAGACGGAACTGCAGATCGGTGAACCGCGTGTACAGACGCTCAAGCAGGGCTCGGCTGTTCTCCCAGTCGCCCTGGGCAAAGGCCTTCAGATCAAGTCCTGCGCTGAACCGCCCGGGTACCGCACTGCCCAGGACGATGACATCGACCTCATCATCGGCGCTGGCCCGTTCGAAGGCGGCCAGCACGGCATCGAGCAGGGGCACCGTCATCGCGTTGACGGGTGCATGGTCCATCAGGATGCGTGCGATTCGGTCCTGCACTTCGTAGCGAACCAGGGGGGCAGGTGGGGTCATTGAGCTTTTCCTCGCAAAAGAACGGACTTCAGAGGCGCGATGGTGTCCGGGGAACCCTCGTGGGGTCAGAGCGTTTTCAGGGCTCGCCAGAGAGCCACTGCATCGGCGCCTCCGGCATCGCGCGCATCGGGTCTAACGGCGGTGTGCACCATCACCAGCTGACGCGCGGGGTGAACATAGAGCGCCTGACCACGGACACCCAACAAGGCGAACGAGCCATCGCCATCCGGGAAAATCCAGGTCTGGTAGCCGTAGCCGAAAAATCGACGGGTCTGGCGGGGATTGACCTGCATCCGGGTCATTTCCGTAAGCCAGTCCGAGGGCACGATCTGACGGCGACCCACCCGTCCCCCCTCGGCCAACATCATGCCCAGGCGTCCCCAGTCGGGCAGGGTGGCCTGAAAGCCCATGTAACCCACTTCCAGGCCTGACCGATCGACCAGCCAGCTGGCTGCAGACTGGGCGCCCATGGGCTGCCAGATCTCGCGTGCAAAGACCCTCGAGAGTGGTTCGCCAAAGGCCTCGCGGGTGGCCAGAGCCAGCACGAAGGTTTCGGCCGAAGCGTAGTACCAGCGATCTCCGGGCCGGGCTTCGCGCTCGTTGAAGGGCGTCACCACCTGGGCTCCCCCTGCGCTTTGACCTTGGATTCCGCGGCGGCTCAGGATTGCGGAGTCATCGGTCCCGTCGTAGTCCTCGCGAAACCGAACTCCCGACGACATGGTCAGCAGATGCCTCAGGGGCGTTCGCCCATACTCAGTGCCCCGCAGTCCTGTGGCGTAGCGCTCGGCGGGGTCGTCGATTGACCGGATTCGACCCTGAGCCAAGGCGAGCCCGGTGAGGATCGCGGTCAGGGTCTTGGCCATCGAGAACGAGGTCATCCGATGCTCTGGCCCTCGGCCGTACTGATACCGTTCAACCAGAACCTCGTTGTCGCGGGCGATCAGGAGTCCGGTGACCGGATTGCGCTCGCAGTAGTCATCGATGCCGAACTGACCCGAGCCTCTGGGCCCAGCGCCCAGGTAGCGGATCGTCGGTTCCTGTGCTGCGCGAACGACCGTGCTTGCCGCGCCAGGCGCAGCGCC
>JBKCEY010000327.1:0-7097 GCA_046304115.1 Burkholderiales bacterium
AACCGGAACAACCGGTTGGCGCGCCTGCAGGAGATCCTGGCGCCCGAAATCATCGTCCGCAACGAGAAGCGGATGCTGCAGGAGGCCGTCGACGCCCTGATCGACAACGGCCGCCGCGGCCGCACCGTGGTGGGCGCCAACAACCGGGCGCTGAAGTCGCTCAGCGACATCATCGAGGGCAAGCAGGGTCGCTTCCGTCAGAACCTGCTCGGCCAGCGGGTCGACTACTCCGGGCGTTCCGTGATCGTGGTGGGTCCGAAGCTGAAGATGCACCAGTGCGGTCTGCCCAAGGAGATGGCGATCGAGCTGTTCCAGCCGTTTGTGATCCACCGCCTGATCCGTCAGAACATCGTCAACAACATCAAGGCCGCCAAGAAGCTGATCCAGCGTGCCGACGATGAGGTGATGCAGGTGCTGCAAGAGGTGATCGAAGGGCACCCGATCCTGCTCAACCGTGCTCCGACGCTCCACCGCCTCGGTATTCAGGCGTTTGAGCCCAAGCTGGTGGATGGCCGCGCTATTCAGTTGCACCCGCTGGTGTGCCCCGCCTTCAACGCTGACTTCGACGGCGACCAGATGGCCGTGCACGTGCCCCTGTCGATCGAGGCCCAGCTCGAAGCGCGCGCGCTCATGCTGGCCTCCAACAACGTGCTCTTTCCGTCCAACGGCGAGCCCTCGATCGTTCCGTCGCAAGACATCGTGCTGGGTCTGTACTACACGACCCGCGACAAGACCAACGGCAAGAACGAAGGCATGTTCTTCTCGAACGTGACCGAAGTGCAGTGCGCCTACGACAACCGTGAGGTTGAGCTCGGCACCAAGATCACGGTTCGCCTGACCGAATACGACCGCGATCGCACCACGGGCGAAATCACCCCGCGACCGATTCGTGCCGAAACCACGGTCGGCCGTGCGCTGATGTCCGAGATCCTGCCGCGCGGCCTGCCGTTTGCGCTGATCAACAAGGCACTCAAGAAAAAAGAAATCTCGCGTCTCATCAACGCCTCGTTCCGTCGCTGCGGCCTGCGCGACACGGTGATCTTTGCCGACCAGCTGATGCAGTACGGCTTCAGGCTTGCCACCCGTGCCGGCATCTCGATCGCCATCAATGACATGCTGGTGCCGCCGCAAAAGACCACGCTGCT
This sequence comes from Burkholderiales bacterium, assembly GCA_046304115.1. GTDB lineage: Bacteria > Pseudomonadota > Gammaproteobacteria > Burkholderiales > Burkholderiaceae_E > UBA4615. The sequence continues at coordinate 1,146 of JBKCEY010000327.1, forward strand.
GGCTGCCGCCGAAGCCGAGGTCAAAGAGATCGAGCAGCAGTACACCTCGGGCCTGGTCACTCAGGGCGAGCGCTACAACAAGGTGGTCGACATCTGGTCCAAGGCGGGCGATGAAGTCGGCAAGGCCATGATGGAGCAGCTGCGCGTGCAGAAGGTCACCGACCGTCACGGCAAGGAAGTCGATCAGGAGTCCTTCAATGCCATCTACATGATGGCCGACTCCGGTGCCCGCGGCTCTGCGGCCCAGATCCGGCAGCTTGCCGGCATGCGCGGCCTGATGGCCAAGCCCGATGGCTCGATCATCGAGACGCCCATCACCGCGAACTTCCGCGAAGGCCTGAACGTTCTTCAGTACTTCATCTCCACCCACGGCGCCCGAAAGGGTCTGGCCGACACCGCGCTCAAGACCGCCAACTCGGGTTACCTCACCCGTCGTCTGGTCGATGTCACCCAGGATCTGGTGGTGGTCGAAGACGATTGCGGCACCACCAACGGTGTGGCCATGCGAGCCCTGGTCGAGGGCGGTGAAGTGATCGAGGCGCTGCGCGACCGGATTCTCGGTCGTGTGGCCGTGGCCGATGTGGTGAACCCCGAAACCCAGGAAACCGTCTTCGAGTCGGGCACGCTGCTCGATGAAGATGCGGTCGAAGCCATCGAGGCGCTGGGCATCGATGAAGTCCGCGTGCGCACGCCGCTCACCTGCGACACCCGCTATGGCCTGTGCGCCAAATGCTACGGCCGAGATCTCGGCCGCGGCAGCCTGGTCAACTCGGGCGAAGCCGTGGGCGTCATTGCAGCCCAGTCGATCGGCGAGCCTGGCACCCAGCTCACCATGCGGACCTTCCACATCGGTGGCGCCGCTTCGCGTGCGGCCGTGGCCAGCAGCGTCGAGGCCAAGTCCAACGGCATCGTGCGCTTCTCGGCCACCATGCGCTCGGTCAACAATGCCAAGGGCGAGCAGGTCATCATCTCGCGCTCGGGCGAAGTCATCATCCAGGACGATGCCGGCCGCGAGCGTGAGCGCCACAAGGTGCCCTATGGCTCGATCATGGCGGTTGCACAGGATGCCACCATCAAGGCCGGCACCATCCTCGCCACCTGGGATGCCCTCACGCGCCCGATCGTGAGCGAGCACAGCGGCACCGTGAAGTTCGAGAACGTCGAAGAAGGCGTGACGGTGGCCAAGCAGATCGACGATGTCACCGGCCTGTCGACCCTGGTGGTCATCGATGCCAAGCGTCGTACGACGGCGACCAAGGGCCTGCGTCCCCAGGTCAAGCTGATCGGCGCCGACGGCCAGGAAGTCTGCATTCCCGGTACCGACCATGCCGTGACCATTTCCTTCCCGGTGGGTGCACTGATCACCGTGCGCGATGGCCAGGAGGTGGGTGTGGGCGAGGTGCTGGCCCGGATTCCGCAGGAGTCCCAGAAGAATCGTGACATTACCGGGGGTCTGCCCCGCGTGGCCGAGCTCTTCGAGGCGCGTGCCCCGAAAGATGCCGGCATGCTGGCCGAAGTGACCGGCACGGTGTCGTTTGGCAAGGACACCAAGGGCAAGCAGCGCCTGGTGATCACCGATGTCGATGGCACCGCGCATGAGTTCCTGATCCCCAAGGACAAGAACGTGCTGGTGCACGACGGCCAGGTGGTCAACAAGGGCGAGCTGATCGTCGACGGCCCAGCCGATCCGCACGACATCCTGCGTCTGCAGGGTATCGAGGAACTGGCCCGCTACATCGTCGACGAAGTTCAGGACGTCTACCGCCTGCAGGGCGTGAAGATCAACGACAAGCACATCGAGGTGATCGTTCGCCAGATGCTGCGTCGGGTGCAGATCTCCCAGCCCGGTGATGCGCCTTTCATCACGGGCGAGCAGGTGGAGCGTTCCGAGTTGCTCGACGAGAACGACAAGGCCATTGCCGAGGGCAAGATTCCGGCCACCTACGAGAACATCCTGCTGGGTATCACCAAGGCTTCGCTCTCGACCGACTCCTTCATCTCGGCGGCCTCCTTCCAGGAGACCACCCGGGTGCTGACCGAGGCGGCCATCATGGGCAAGCGCGACGACCTGCGGGGCCTCAAGGAAAACGTCATCGTCGGCCGCCTGATCCCTGCCGGTACGGGCCTGGCCTTCCATCGCGCACGTCGCGACAAGGAATCGGTCGAGGCTCAGGAACAGCAGGCCCTGGCTGCCGCCGAGGCCGCCTTCATGAATCCCGAAGAACTGGCCCGCCAGCAGGAACAGGCAGCCGCCGGTGTGGAGGGCGAGCAGGCCTGAAACGAGTGCATTGCCTGGCCGTCATCCACCTGAGTGTTTGACGGCCAATCGCGTGCACGCTTATAATCTTTGGCTCTGCGGGATTTACGTCCCGGCGCTCTTTGCTTGCGGTTGTCCGGCCGGACACCCAGCCCCCACGCGGGGACTGTCTCCGGCGGCATCGCTTCTCAAAGGGCCCGGGGCCGAAACCCCCGGGCTTTTTTGTTTTTAATCCGGATCCAACGTCCTATGCCGACCATCAACCAGCTCGTTCGCAAGCCTCGCGAACTGGCCCACGCCAAGAGCAAGAGCCCCGCGCTGCAGGAATCGCCCCAGCGCCGAGGCGTGTGCACCCGCGTTTACACCACCACCCCCAAAAAGCCGAACTCTGCGCTTCGTAAGGTGGCCAAGGTGCGCCTGACCAACGGCTTCGAGGTCATCAGCTACATCGGCGGCGAAGGCCACAACCTGCAGGAGCACTCGGTGGTGCTCATCCGCGGTGGTCGGGTCAAAGACCTCCCGGGTGTGCGCTACCACATCGTGCGTGGCTCGCTGGACCTGCAAGGCGTGAAAGACCGCAAGCAGTCGCGCTCCAAGTACGGCGCCAAGCGTCCCAAAAAAGCCTGATCGTCGCGGCTTGCCGCGTCGTATCGGTTCGCGCCCGGGTTGCCGGGCGTCCGTCGTGTTTCAACGGCCCGGCCATTGGCCGGGCTTTTCGAGGGCCTCGCGGCCCCATCGTGGCGGCAAGCCGGAATCCTCCGGCCCCGTCGAGTAAGCGACCGTTTCGGTGTGTGGACTGAATCTGCTGATTCAGGCGCGCATGGGTCAAACGGTCATGGAAGTGCAATCTTCCGGCTGAATCATTGAGAGGTTAACCATGCCCCGTCGTCGTGAAGTCCCCAAACGTGATGTTCTGCCCGATCCCATCTATGGCAGCCAGGATGTCACCAAGTTCGTCAACGTGCTGATGCTCTCCGGCAAGAAGGCCGTCGCCGAGCGCATGCTCTATGGCGCTCTTGAGAGCATCAAGACCAAATCGGGCAAGGATCCGCTCGAAGTGTTCGGTCAGGCCCTCAACAACGCCCGCCCGATGGTCGAGGTCAAGAGCCGTCGTGTGGGTGGTGCCAACTACCAGGTTCCGGTCGAAATTCGCCCCGTGCGCCGCATGGCTCTGGCCATGCGCTGGCTGCGCGAAGCCGCCAAGAAGCGCGGCGAAAAATCCATGGGCCAGCGTCTGGCCAACGAACTCCTCGAGGCGGCCGAAAACCGTGGTGGCGCCGTCAAGCGTCGCGACGAAGTTCACCGCATGGCTGAAGCCAACAAGGCCTTCGCCCACTTCCGCTTCTGATCCTCACCCAGGATCTTCTCCCTCCAAGGACCCACCATGGCCCGCAAGACCCCGATCGAGCGCTACCGGAACATCGGCATCTCGGCGCACATCGACGCCGGCAAGACCACGACGACCGAGCGCATCCTGTTCTACACCGGCGTGAACCACAAGATTGGTGAGGTTCATGACGGAGCTGCCACCATGGACTGGATGGAGCAGGAGCAGGAGCGCGGCATCACGATCACGTCGGCTGCCACCACCTGCTTCTGGAAGGGCATGGACATGTCCTTCCCCGAGCACCGCATCAACATCATCGACACCCCCGGGCACGTCGACTTCACCATCGAAGTCGAGCGTTCGATGCGCGTGCTCGACGGCGCCTGCATGGTCTATTGCGCTGTGGGTGGCGTGCAGCCCCAGTCCGAAACCGTCTGGCGTCAGGCCAACAAGTACCGCGTGCCGCGGCTGGCCTTCGTCAACAAGATGGACCGTACCGGCGCCAACTTCTTCAAGGTCTACGATCAGATGCGTCTGCGTCTGAAGGCCAACCCTGTGCCCATTCAGGTGCCGATCGGCGCTGAAGAGGGTTTCAAGGGCGTGGTCGACCTGGTCAAGAACAAGGCGATCTGGTGGGATGACTCCACCCAGGGCATGAAGTTCGAATACGGCGAGATCCCGGCCGAGCTGGTCGACACCTGCGCCGAGTGGCGCGAGAAGATGATCGAAGCGGCCGCCGAAGCCAACGAGGAGCTGATGAACCGCTACCTCGAAGAGGGCGATCTGTCCGAGAAGGACATCATGGCCGGCCTGCGTCAGCGCACCATCGCGGGCGAGATCCAGCCGATGCTGTGCGGCTCGGCCTTCAAGAACAAGGGCGTTCAGGCCATGCTCGACAAGGTGATCGAGCTGATGCCTTCGCCGGTCGACATCCCGCCGGTCAAGGGCATGGACGACAACGAAGCCGAGGTCTTCCGCAAGGCCGACGACAGCGAGAAATTCGCCGCGCTCGCCTTCAAGCTGATGACCGACCCGTTCGTGGGCCAGCTCACCTTCATTCGCGTGTACTCGGGCGTGTTGAGCTCGGGCGATACCGTCTTCAACCCGGTCAAGGGCAAGAAGGAGCGGATCGGCCGTCTGCTGCAGATGCATGCCAACCAGCGCGAAGAGATCAGCGAAGTGCGCGCTGGCGACATCGCCGCCTGCGTGGGCCTCAAGGAAGTCATCACGGGCGAGACCCTGTGCAACCCTGATGCGCCGGTCATCCTCGAGCGCATGGTTTTCCCTGAGCCTGTGATCCAGCAGGCGGTTGAGCCCAAATCCAAGGCCGACCAGGAGAAAATGGGCGTGGCCCTGCAGCGCCTTGCCCGCGAAGATCCCTCCTTCCGCGTCAAGACCGACGAGGAGTCTGGCCAGACCCTGATCGCCGGTATGGGCGAGCTTCACCTCGAGATCATTGTCGATCGCATGAAGCGCGAGTTCGGCGTCGAGGCCTCGGTCGGCAAGCCCCAGGTGGCCTACCGCGAAACCATCCGCAAGCCCGTCACCGATGTCGAAGGCAAGTTCGTCAAGCAGTCGGGCGGCCGCGGCCAGTATGGCCACGTGGTGATCACGCTCGAGCCGCTGCCCCCGGGCGGCGCAGGCTTCGAGTTTGTTGACGCCATCAAGGGCGGTGTGGTGCCGCGCGAGTACATCCCGGCGGTCCACAAGGGCATCGAAGACAGCCTGCCTGCGGGCGTGCTGGCCGGTTATCCGGTGGTCGATGTCAAGGCCACGCTCACCTTCGGCTCGTACCACGACGTCGACTCCAACGAGAACGCCTTCCGCATGGCCGGTTCGATGGCCTTCAAGGAAGGCATGCGCCGCGCCAGCCCCGTGCTGCTCGAGCCCATGATGGCTGTTGAGGTCGAGACCCCCGAAGACTATGCCGGCACCGTGATGGGCGACCTGTCCTCGCGGCGCGGCATGGTGCAGGGTATGGACGACATGGTCGGCGGTGGCAAGGCCATCAAGGCCGAGGTTCCGCTGTCCGAGATGTTCGGTTACTCCACGTCGTTGCGCTCGCTCACTCAGGGCCGGGCCACCTACACCATGGAGTTCAAGCAATACGCCGAGGCGCCGCGTAACGTGGCCGAGGCCATCATCGCGGCCCGCACCAAGTAAGCGGCCGCATTACCCCTCATTTGTTCAACCAGTTCGTTCTTTTTGATTGACGGGAGTCTCCCAAATGGCAAAAGGCAAGTTTGAGCGTACGAAGCCGCACGTGAACGTGGGCACGATTGGTCACGTGGACCATGGCAAGACGACGCTGACGGCGGCGATCACGACGGTTTTGTCGACGAAGTTTGGTGGTGAAGCCAAGGCGTAC
>JBKCEY010000328.1:0-10452 GCA_046304115.1 Burkholderiales bacterium
AGCCGAAGCGGCGGCGAGCGCCAGACCTGCACCCCCAGCCAGGCGAGATAGGCCGCACCCGCCCATTGCAGGGTCTTGAGCGCCAAGGGGGAAGCTTGAAGCAACGCACCAATGCCGAACATCGACAGCGCGATGATGAAGGTAAAGCCGATGCTGCCACCAACCAGCGTGGCGATCGACGCGCGCACACCATGCAACGCCCCATGGGTGAGGGCCAGCAGGCTGTTGGGCCCGGGCGAGAGCGACAGGCCCAGGGCTGCCAGGGTGTAGAGAAGCCAGAGCTGCAGGGACATCCGGAGGTTGCGGGCTGGGTTCGAAAGTGCAGGCTGGCCTGAGGAGCGGCGGCTGGCCTGAGGAGCGCGGGCTGGCGAGGACAGCATTGACTTAGACTGCGGCGCTATGGTGCCTCAAAGCGATCACACGCCGTCTGGCGCGTCAGCCAACCTGCAACCCCTGGGTGCTGCCTGGTCGGCCGTGCAATGGGTATTGACCGATGTCGATGACACACTCACGCGGCATGGCCGTCTGCCGCCCGAGTCGCTCATCGCGCTCGAACGATTGCAGCAGGCCGGCCTCAAGGTGGTCGCAGTGACGGGGGCCTGCGCGGGCTGGTGCGATCACATCGTGCAGGCCTGGCCGCTTGATGCAGTGATCGGCGAGAACGGCGCGTTCATCCTGCATCGCGACCCGGCACACGGGCCTCTGAAACTCGAAACCCTGCGGCCTCTGGCCCAGATGCGCGCCGAGCAGGCGGCCTTGAGGGCGCGTATCGAAGCACTGTTGCTCGACCATCCTGATCTCGGTCTCTCCCTGGATCAGCCCTATCGCCTGTGTGAGGTTGCGATCGACATCGGTCAGCATCGGCCCCGGATCGAGCCCGCTCGCATCGAATCCCTGTTGCAAGCGATCCGGGCCTTGGGCGCGCAAGCCACGGCCAGTTCCATTCATATCTATGCCTGGCAGGGCGAACACTCCAAGCGCAGCACGGCACTGGCCTGGCTGGCGCGCCATGGCATCGATGCGCAGGCGGCGCGCCAGGTGGCCTGCTGCATTGGCGACTCGCCCAATGATCAGGGGCTCTTCGAGGTCCTGCCGCTGAGTGCGGGCGTGGCCAACATCCGGCGCCACTGGGATCGACTCACCCACAGGCCCTCAGTCGTGATGAGCCAGGAGGGCGGGCTGGGATTTGCTGAATTTGCCGGGTTGCTGCTGAGCCAAATCGACGATCGGCAGTTGCCCGTCTCCCGGTGATGAGGGTGCGGGGCGAGGCAGCCCCGGCCCCCGACGGGCTTACCGACCCGCTGAACGTGCGGCTGCGGGCGGGCCCCACCTCGTGAGGCGCACTGCAGCCGCAGTGCTGAGGCCATAGACCGCCATGCCCACAGCCACCAGCGCAAAGAGTTGCCAGGGCTCGGCACCACGCTCCGAGAGCCAATAGCCCACGCCCGCCACCAGCGTCAGGCGCACGGTGGCTGCAATGACAGGCCCCAGGATCTTGCCTGAGCCCTGCGAGGCGAAGTACAGCGTCAGCCCAAGGCCAAACAGTCCGAAGGCCGGGCCCGCCCAGTGCATGAACTGCGCGGCAAAGGCCAGCACCTGAGGGTCGTCGCTGAAAAAGTGCGACCACACCCCGGGTACGAGCGACACCAGCAGACCCAGGCTGCCCAGATTGAAGGCCGACAGCACCCCGGCTGTCCAGGCCCCGCGCCGCGCGCGCGCCACATCGCCTGCACCAATGGCCATGCCCACCATCGGCACGGCCGCAACACCAATGCCAAACGCAATCGGCACCAGCATGAACTCCAGTCGTTGCCCGATGCCGTAGCCCGCCAGGGGCGCCACCCCGAGCGGTGCGATCAGGCCGGTCATGATGAGAATCGTGATCACCGATTGTGTGGGCGAGAGGCAAGCCACCGCGCCCACCTTCAGAATGTCGGTGAACATTTCGCGTCTGACCGCAAAGCCACTGGCCTCAAGGCGCAGGCGGGCCCGGCCACTGCGCAGCCACCACACCAGAAACGCCACACCCGCGGTATTGGCGACCAGCTGGCCAATGGCCACCCCCGGCATGCCCAGGCGCGGAATCGGGCCCAGGCCCAACCCCAGCGATCCGCCCACGACAATCTGCACCACGGCGCAGGCCAGCAGCGTGGCCGAGGGCACCCGCATGTCGCCGGTACCGCGCAGGATGGAGGCCAGCGTGTTGAGCAGCCACACCAGGCCTGCCCCCGAAAACAACACGATGGCGTAATCGATGGCCAGCTCCAGCACCTCGCCCTGCGCGCCCAGAAACGCAAAAAGGGTCGGGCCGAATGCCAGAAAGAGCACCGTGGTGAGCACGCCGGCCGTGCCCCCCACGATCAGGGCATGCCAGGCCAGCAGGCGGGCACGCGTAGCGTCGCCCGCACCCAGGGCCCGGCTCACCGCCGAGGACACGCCGCCCCCCATGGCGCCGCCCGACATCATCTGGACCAGCATGCCAAACGGAAAGACCACCGCCATGGCAGCCAGCGGCGCCGTACCCAGCACACCCACATACTTGGTCTCGGCGATGCCCACCAGCACCGACATCACCATGGCCAGCACATTGGGCGCGGCCAGCTTGAGCAGCGTGGGCAGGATGGGCGCGGTAGCGAGATGGGAGGTCGAGGGCCGCGCGGTCATGGTCGGGTCAGACTAGCATGGCGCACACCGCGATTCGCTCTGCATCCGGAAGGTCGCTGCGTCCATATCCCCCTGGAGGCACCGCGCGAAGGGAATTTCAGAATCCATGGTGAGCCCTGCAGCATCACGGCCCTGTCACGGGTGCTCTGCGATACTGGAACCCATGACGCAGACCAACCGCCTCCCTGAAGAGCGCCTCGTGGGCGCGCCCAATTTTCGCAGCGTGAGTCATCTGACCGGACTCGACGGCGCGCTCCTGAAGCCCCGGCGCATCTTTCGCTCCGATGGACTGCACCGACTCACCGATGACGACCTTCCCCGACTGCAGTCGCTCGGCATCGGCGTGGTGGTGGATCTGCGCAATCGCACCGAGCGAGGCACCGCGCCCTCGCGACTGCCCAGTCCAGCACCCACCGTTCACATCCACGACTCACCGCCCGAGCTGGCTGCCGTGCAAGGCCACGGATGGCGCGAGGTGATCGATGAGCCGTCCTTTGATGCCGCTGCAGCCCATGCCTGGATGAGCAACACCTACCGGCGCATGCCGCGTGCTCTGGCGCCATCGGTGGTTGCGATGGTGAAATCGCTGGGCGGCATCGATCAGGCGGCAGCACCCACGGTCACGCACTGCATGGCTGGCAAGGATCGAACCGGTTTTGTGATTGCGGTGATGCTCAAGGCCCTGGGCGTAGGCTGGGACGACATCCTCACCGATTACCTGCACAGCAATGACCGGCGCCCCCCCGAGGAATTTGCGCGCTCGATGCTGGTCTTTCATGGCCTGCCTCAGAATGCACGCACGGTCGGTGCGGTCACGGAGGTGGCTGCGGTCTATCCCGATTACCTGCAGGCCGCGCTCGATTCACTGCAACAGGATTTCGGCAGCATCGAGGCCTACCTTGAAGCCCAAGGCATCACCCGAGAGGCGCTGGGCCGATTCCGGGCCGAACTGCTGGTCTGAGGCGCGAACCCTTCAGCGAACGCCCTCAAGCCTTGATTCGATGATGCGCCGCATGAAGGCGTCGCAGGCGGCCATCTGCTCGAGCGACACGAACTCATCGGGCCGATGGGCGTCGTCGATGCTGCCCGGGCCAAGCACCACGGTCGGAATACCGGCCTGGGTAAAGAGCCCCGCCTCGGTGCCAAAGGTGACCTTGCCTGCACCCTGGGTGCGGGCCAGCCGACGCGCGTAATCCACGATCGGCGCGGTATCGGCCACCACAAAGGCTGGCACACCGGCCAGAAACTCCACCTGCATGCCGGTCTCTGGGAAGGCGGCCTTCATGCGGGCATCCAGGCGGGCTGCAAAATCCAGAATCTCCTGGTGCAGGGTCTCAAACGAGGTCTGCGGCATGGTGCGCAGGTCAACCACCAGCTCACAGGCATTGGGCACGATGTTCTGAGCCGTGCCGCCCGCGATGGTGGTGGTCTGGATGGTGCTGAAGGGCACCGGAAAACCATTGTCGTGGGTTTCTTCACGCACGAAGCGCGCAGCGATATCGCGCATGAACACCACCAGCTCGGCGGCATATTCGATGGCATTCACCCCGTGGGTGGGCATGGCCGAGTGGGCCTCGCGACCGCGCACGCAGCAGCGCAACCGCCAGGTGCCTTTGTGCGACACGATCGGCGCCATCAGCGTGGGTTCGCCCACGATGCATCCCGCCGGCGCAAAGCCCGCCTCCTGCAGGTCTGCAATCAGACCCCGTGCGCCGAAGCAGCCCACTTCTTCGTCATAGCTCAGCGCCAGATGGATGGGTGCGGGCAGATCGGCCGCGAGCATGTCGGGCACGGTGGCCAGGGCACTCGCAATGAAACCCTTCATGTCGGCGCTGCCACGGCCAAAGAGCTTGCCGTCACGCTCGGTGAGCGTGAAGGGATCACTGGTCCAGGCCTGACCCTCGACCGGCACCACATCGGTGTGGCCCGACAGGACCAGCCCACCCGGGCGCGGGGCACCGATCGTGGCGAAGAGGTTGGCCTTGCGACGGTCTGCGTCATAGGTGAGCCGGGAGGTCACGCCCTGGGCCGCGAGGCGGTCCCGGACCCACTCGATCAGGCCCAGATTGGACCGATGGCTGACCGTGTCAAAACCCACCAGGGTGCGCAGGATCTCAAGCGTGCGATCGGAAGGCCGCAAGGCGGCAGACTGGGGCAGGGGTGCGTTCATGGAGATATCCTACCGTGCCCAGGTAGCTCGGCGAGACTGGAGCGGATTCGCCCCTGCCGGCACAATGGACTCATGACACGACTCAGCTTTCTGGGTGCCGCCGGCACCGTCACGGGCTCCAAGCATCTGCTCGAGCATGATGGACTGCGTGTACTCATCGACTGCGGGCTATTTCAGGGCCACAAGAGCCTGCGCCTGATCAACCGCGAAGCGCCACCCTTTGACCCCTCTGCGCTCGATGCGGTCTTGCTCACCCATGCCCACATCGACCACTCCGGCTACCTGCCGGCTGTGGTGCGCGATGGCCTGAAAGGGCCCGTCTTCTGTACCTCGGCCACGCTCGAGCTGTGCAGGCTGCTGCTGCCCGACAGCGGGCGGCTGCAGGAAGAAGACGCGGCCTACGCCAACCGCAAGGGCTACTCCAAACACCACCCAGCCCTGCCGCTCTATACCGAAGCCGATGCCGAGCGCGCCGTCGGTCGCCTCAAGCCGGTCAAGTTTGCAGAGCCGATCAAACTTGATACCGATGTGAGCGCAAGCTTCTCTCACGCGGGCCATATATTGGGCGCATCAAGTGTGAGAGTCCAGGCAGGTGGGCGCAGCATCCTGTTCTCGGGCGATCTCGGCCGCTACGACGATTTGCTGATGCAAGACCCGGCCCCTGCGCCGCAAGCCGATGTGCTGGTCATGGAAAGCACCTACGGCGATCGCCTGCATGGGCAAGACGATCCCGGACAGGCTCTGGCCGAGATCATCCGCCGCACCTGCGCTCGGGGTGGCAGCGTGGTGATTCCGGCCTTTGCCGTGGGTCGAGCCCAACTGCTGCTGCATGTCATCGCGCGACTCAAGACGGCGCGGAACATCCCGGATGTTCCGGTCTTTCTCAACAGCCCGATGGCGGTCGACACCACCGCGCTCTACAAACGCTTTGCGCGTGGCCACCGGCTCGATGATCAGCAATTGCAGGCCATGGCCAGTGTGGCACGCATGGTGCGCAGTGAGACCGAATCGCGGGAGTTGATGCGCCTTCGCGGACCCGCCGTGATCATCTCGGCCTCGGGGATGGCCACCGGTGGGCGGGTGCTGCATCACATCCGCCAGCATGGGCCTGATGAGCGCAGCACGCTGGTGCTGGTGGGCTATCAGGCGCCCGGGACCCGAGGCGCCGACCTGCAGGCCGGCAAGCGCAGCCTGCGCATGTTCGGCGAAGACATTCCCATCCGTGCCGAGGTGGCCAGCCTCTCGGGCCTGTCAGCCCACGCTGATGCCAACGACCTGGTGCGCTGGGCCCGCACGCTGCCAAGCGCCCCGAAGCAGGTTTATCTGGTGCATGGTGAAACCGATGCAGCCCGGGCCCTGGCCACGCGCCTGCGCACCGAACTCGGCTGGACGGTCGACATTCCTGCACGCGGCGATACCGTGGCAATCTGATCAACGCATCGCTCATCCCAGGAGACCCCGCATGACCACCGACACCATGACCGAGCGCACGACCGGCCCTCGCATCCGGCACAAGGACACCCGCTCGGATGCGCCCTATCAGACCCTGACGGTGGAGCGGCTCACACCGATCATCGGGGCCGAGCTCAGCGGCGTCGATCTGGCCCACCCCAGCGAGACCCAGATCGCCGAGATTCGCCGGGCCCTGCTCGAGCATTGCGTGGTGTTCTTTCGGGACCAGACCCTGACCCAGGCACAGCATCTGGATCTGGGTCGACGCTTCGGGCCACTGCACCTGCATCCGGCCGCCCCACATGAGCCGGGCCATCCGGAGCTCATGATCATCACGGCCGATGAGAACAGCCCTCGCGCCAATGGCGAGGGCTGGCATACCGATGTGTCCTGCGACGCTCAGCCGCCGATGGCCAGCATTCTGTACATCAAGCAGTGCCCGCCCTCAGGCGGAGACACGCTCTTTGCCAGTATGTACGAGGCCTATGAGGCCCTCTCCGATCGGATGAAGGCCTACCTGGAAGGCCTGACCGCCGTGCACGATGGCGAGCAGAACTACCGCGGCACCTATGCCAACTTCGGGGTCACCGACAAGCCCGTCTATCCGAGGGCCGAGCACCCGGTGATTCGCACCCACCCCGAAACCGGACGCAAGAGCCTGTATGTGAACAAGGGCTTCACGCGGCGCATTCTGGGCATTCCGCCCGATGAGAGCGCCGGCATCCTGAGTTACCTCTACGACCACATGGCCAATCCGCTCTTTCAGTGTCGCTTTCGCTGGCAACCCAACAGCGTGGCCTTCTGGGACAACCGCTGTGCCCAGCATCGCGCCATGTGGGACTACTGGCCCCACCGGCGCTATGGCAATCGCGTGACCGTGAAGGGCGATACGCCCTTCTGATCAGGTCCCGATGATTCCGCCGTCCTTGCGGCGGATCACCACCGTCGCCGAGCGCGGACGCACACCTGCGTCGGGCCAGTTGGAGTACTGATTGGGTCGTGCCGGGTCGGATCGCTCTCCGGGGGATTCACCCGGATGCTGCACATTGATGAACATCGTGCGCAGATCGGGGGTGGTGGCAATGCCGGTGATCTCGCAATTGGTCGGGCCGGTGAGAAAACGCCTGACCTCGCCGGTGACCGGATCAGCACCGAACATGCCGTTGTTGCCAATGCGCGCGAACTCGCCCTTGTTCATCTGAGTGGCAAAAATATCGGTCTGCACCCACAGCAGGCCGCGCGCGTCGAACCACAGGCCATCGGGGCAGCCCAGGATGTCGCCCTTGATGTTGCCGCGGGCCTCGGGCCTTTCGTTGACCGGATCGCCTGCCAGCAGGAAGTGATTCCAGGTAAAGGTCTGGGCGTCAAAATCGCCGTTTTCCTTCCAGCGGATGATGTTGCCCATGACGTTGTTGGCACGCGGATTCGCGGCATCAATGCCCGGACGGTCTTTGCCGCCGCGATTGCTGTTGTTGGTCAGGGTGCAATAGACCTCGCCCGATTTGGGATCGACCGCGATCCACTCGGGTCGGTCCATCTTGGTGCCGCCCACCAGATCGCAGGCCTGACGGGTCTTGACCAGCAACTCGCCCTGATCGGCAAAACCTGCCGCAGGCGTGAGGCCGTTTCTGCCGGCGGTGAGCTCGATCCAGCGGCCGGTGCCATCGGCATCAAACCGGGCCACATAGAGGGTGCCGTGGTCGAGCAGTTCGCGGTTGGCCTTGAAGCCACCCGGCTTGATCGCGTCGCGCGTGACGAACTTGGTGATGTATTCGAACTGGGCGTCTTCGCCCATGTAGACCGTGACGCGGTTGTCTTTCATGACGGCCACCGTGGCGATCTCATGTGCGCCTCGGCCCAGTGCCGTGTGTTTGATGGGCGTGCTGGTCGGGTCGGTCGGATCAATCTCGACGATCCAGCCAAATCGGTTCATCTCGTTGGGATGGCGAACCGCATCGAAGCGCGCCTCATGGTCATGCCAGCGATAATTACGGCCGTTCTTGCGCAGACCCCAGCGGGCCTGATGCGCATCGGGCTTGTCGGGCCCGTTGAAATAGAAGGCGAAATTCTCTTCGCTGGTCAGGAAGGTGTTCCAGGCCGAGGGGCCCGCCGCGCAGTTGTTGAGCGTGCCGAGCACCTGGGTGCCCGTGGGGTCAGCCGCCGTGCGCATCATGGCGTGGCCGGCCGCCGGGCCCGTGATCTGCATGGGAGTGGCGGTGGTGATGCGTCGCGCAAACTTTGAGGGGCGCACCATGTCCCACGCGCCGTCGGCCTTCTGGGCGACTTCAACAATACTCACGCCATGGGCCGCGATCGACTTGGCCACCTTCTCGGCCGTCATGACCTTGAAGCCATCAGCATGCAGCAGACCATCATCGGTGTACTCATGATTGATGGCGAGCAGGCCGCGCCGGTTGCCCTCTAATGGAAAAAAATGCATGCCGTCATGGTGCATGCCGATCTGCGCCGACTGCTCGGCGGCGGTATTGCTCGCATCGGGCTTGAAGGCGGGCATGTTGCCGGGCATACCCACGGGCTCGCCCCATTTGCAGATCACGCTCGCCTCGTAGCCCTCGGGCACGCGAATGCCATCGGCTGCACTGGCCGAAATACCCTGGAAGCCCAGCAGCGGTCCAGGGGGGAACACGGGTGCGCCGCCCGATCCCGAAGGTGCCACGCAACCCGAGACCAGCGGCGAGAGCAGGCCTGCGGCCAGAGCACCCAGGCTGCCGCGCACCACAATGCGACGCGCGGGGTCAGAGACGTCGTGAATACTGGGGTTGGACGACGGATTGGAGTCTTCCATCGTGGAAAAGTCTTTGGCCATGGCGTCTGCCTTTGATGAGGTGAGTGGCTATACGAAAGAGTGCACTGCGGTACGAAAGAAAGCGCTTGCGGTACGAAAGGATGCGCTTGCGGTGCTGACACAACAAAGCGCTGAGATGAAAAGGGTAGGCGCTGGGTATTTCAGCCAAAAAACAAGGTTGCCAACCCCAGGAAGATGAAGAAGCCCATGCTGTCGGTGGAGAAGGTCAGCAACACGGACGAACCCAGCGCCGGATCGCGATCCATGCGTTGCAAGGCCAGGGGCACAGCCATGGCAATCAGCGAGGCCAGCAGCATGTTGAGCAACATGGCCAGCATCATGGTCAACCCCAGCAGCATGCCCTGATCGGAATCCCGATACAGAAACCAGGCGAAGGTGCCGGCAATGCTGCCCCAGACCGCGCCATTGAGCAGCGCGATGACGGTTTCCTTGCGGATCAGCCGCAAGGCGTTGGCGGACGTGACCTGCCCCAGGGCGAGCGAGCGGATGAAGAGGGTCATGGTCTGGTTGCCCGAATTACCGGCAATGCCTGCCACGATGGGCATGAGCGCGGCGAGCGCCACCACCTTCTCGATCGTGCCCTCAAAGGCCCCGATCACCCTAGCCGCAAAGAAGGCCGTACACAGATTGACGGCGAGCCACAGCCAGCGGTTGCGCGCGGAATTCCAGATCGAGGCAAAGAGGTCTTCCTCTTCACGAAGACCGGCCGCATTGAGCGCATCGGACTCGCTCTTTTCGCGGATGATGTCCACCACCTCGGCCACCGTGAGACGTCCGATCAGTCGCCCGCGTGCATCCACAACCGGGGCCGAGAGCAGGTCGTAGCGCTCAAAGGCCTGTGCCGCTTCGCTGGCCTCGTCATCGGCGCTGAGCGAGAGCACATCACGCGACATCACATCGGCCACGCTTGCCTCGGGCTCATTGACCACCAGACGATCAAGCGCCAGCACCCCCTGCAGAATGTCTCGCCGATCGACCACAAAGACCTGGTCGGTGTGCCTGGGCAGTGCGTCGAACCGGCGCAGATACCGCAGGACCACTTCAAGCGAGACATCCTCGCGCACCGTGACCAGCTCGAAATCCATCCACGCGCCGACCGACCCATCCGGGTAGGACATGGCCGCCCGCAGCTGCTCGCGCTCTTCGGGGGTGAGCTGGCGACGCACCTGTTCGACCACATCTTCGGGCAGGTCGTCAGCGAGCTCGGCCAGATCGTCGGTATCGAGGGTCTCGGCCGCAGCCACCAGCTCGTCGCGATCCATGGACGCGATGAGGGTCTCGCGGACCGAGTCCGACACCTCGAGCAGGATCTCGCCATCGCGCTCGGCCTTGACCAGAT
>JBKCEY010000329.1:0-8611 GCA_046304115.1 Burkholderiales bacterium
CTCGACCAGATCAACGACGGCTTCGTGAACATGAAAAAGGGCGGCATCACCCGAAGCGTGATTCTGTTTGATCACTGATTCTGCTCGGTCTCCGAGCTCGTTTTACAGCCGAGCCTGGTTGATTCCCGAACCTGCTTGATCAGCGAGCGAAGCGCTGAGTCTGGATGCTGTAATCAATGCACCCAGGCTCAGAACGCAATCATGCTCACATGCGCAGCCACGATCTTCCAGCCCTGCGGGAACCGTACCCAGGTCTGAGTCTGAAAGCCGCGCAGTGAGGTGTCGGTTCGAATGAACTCCACCTGGGCCGTCGCAAGATCGGCGCCGAAGGCGTTGATCCGCAAATGCTCGAGCCGGCGGGTGAACGTGGGCGAGGGAGTGGCGGCCCGGTAGGCCCGCAGCTCATCGATGCCCCACTGACGATCAGCGATGCCGTAGCGGGTCACCCGCGCGTCATCCCAGAAAAAGGCATCGAGTGCGGGCAGATCGTTGGTCATCAGCGCCTGCTCATAGGCATGAAAGATGGCCGTGATCTCGGCATGCACTTCGGGCTGGTTGAGGCGGGGCACAGAGGTCATGGAATCAAGGCCTTCATGAGCTGATCACTGCTGCAGGCCCAGCCCACGATGGCACCCTGGGCGATCACCATGTCGATGGTGGCCTGCTTGAATCTCGGGAAATAACTGGCGGTGCCGTCTTCGATCAGCAGGCACTCATAGCCGCGATCGTTGGCCTCGCGCAGCGAGGTCTGTACGCAGACCTCGGTGGTCACGCCGGTCACGATGAGCTGGCGGATACCGCGCTGCTCAAGTTGAACCTGCAAGTCCGTGTTGTAGAACGCGCCCTTGCCCGGCTTGTCGATCACGATCTCACCCTGCACCGGGCGCAACTGCGGCACGATCTGATTGCCAGGCTCGCCGCGCACCAGAATCCGGCCCATCGGGCCGACATCACCGATGCGCAGACTGGGATTGCCGCGATTGCGCTTGGCGGGCGGGCAATCACTCAAATCAGGCCGGTGAGATTCACGGGTATGAACCACACAACCCCCGCGGCCCCGCCAGGCCAGCAACAGCGTCGCGATCGTGGGCACGATCTGCTGGAGTGGCTCAACCCGATTGCCCAGGCTTTCGCCAAAGCCGCCTGGCTCCACAAAATCGCGTTGCATGTCGATGATGACCAGCGCCGCGTGATCGAAGTCCAACTCGAATTCGAAGGGGCGTGCCTGTACGGTGCTCATGCGGCCCTCGCCAGGGACGTTGCGTTTGGCCCAGCTGTTGCCGCCGCCCCTGCGGTTGTCGATGCCCCGGCCATGCAGGCTCCGATCGCCTGCTTGTCAGCCGAATCGGCCTTCACTTCCATCACGATCCTGCCCTCGCTGATCACGGCCACACGATGCGCAAGCAGCAGGATCTCATCCAGGTCCTCGCTGATCAGAAGCACGCCACACCCTTGAGCAGCGGCCGCACGCAAGCGCGAATGCACCTCCTGCGTGGCAGCAAAATCCAGACCGAAACTCGGATTGCTCACCAGCAGCAAGCGGGCCTCCTGCACCAGTTCGCGCGAAAGCACGGCCCGCTGCACATTGCCACCCGACAAGGCCTGCATCGGGGCCTGCAGGCCCGGTGCCTTGATCCGGTACTGCTCGATGCGGGCCCTGGCATGAGCCGCCACCTGACCCCAGCGCATCCATCCGCCCCGCGACATCGGGGCCTGATCGAAGTCCCTCAGCGCCAGATTCTCGGCCACCGTCATGGCGGGCACGCAGGCATTGAGCAGTGGCTCCTGGGGCAGGGCGCGCACGCCCAGGCGTCGATTCATGGCGCGCGATCCATCAAAGGCCTCGCCCTGCACCCGAACCCGCCCGGCAATCCGGCGGCGCTGGCCCGTCAGGGCCTGCAGCAACTCCTGCTGGCCATTGCCGGCCACGCCGGCCAGACCGAGAATTTCGCCGGGGCGAACCTGCAGGCTCAAGGCATTCAGGGCGCGCTGACCCCGATCGCCATCCACCGTGAGTTCGATGACCTCGAGGGCCGGCACCGCGGTCGGTTGGCTGGGATACGCACCCGCGGGCTGGTTTGTTCGTGCAGGCGAGACCGTCGTTGTTGACGCAACGGCGACGACCTGGATTTGGCCGTCGCCCGCCGCACCCAAACCGGTTGGAGGGGCCTGCGCCTGTCCCACCATGGCCTGGGCCAATGCGTCGGTCGTTGTCTCGCCGACGGCTGCACTCAGCACCATGCGCCCACGCCGCAACACGGTCACATCATCTGCGTGATCGCTCACTTCGCGGAACTTGTGCGTGATCAGCAAGATCGAACACTCACCCTGGTGAGCGCGATCGGCCAGCGTGCTCAAGACCTCATCGGCCTCCTGCGGGGTCAGCACCGATGTGGGCTCATCCAGAATCAGCAGACGGGGCTTGAGCAGGAGTTGCTTGAGGATTTCGAGCTTCTGGCGCTCACCGGCCGAAAGATCGGCTGGCAGCGCATCGAGCGGCAAGGCAAAGGGTGCCTGCTGCATGAAGGCTTCGAGTTCGGCACGTGCCCGCAGCCAGTCGATGCGCGCGGGCAGCTGGCCTCGGGCGAGCAGCAGGTTCTCGGCCACCGTCATGCCTGGAGCTACCGTGAAGTGCTGATACACCATGCCGATGCCGAGCGCGCGCGCCTCGCGCGGCGAGGCAATGGAGGTCTCGCGCTGATCGAGCATGATCGCGCCCGCATCGGGCCGGTGATAGCCCGAGATGCACTTCACCAGCGTGCTCTTGCCTGCACCGTTCTCACCGAGCAGCGCATGGACCGTGCCCGGGCGCACGCGCAGCGAGACTTCGTCCAATGCGACGAAATCGCCGAATCGCTTGCCCAGGCGGTAGGTCTCGAGCGTGAGTGCGTTCATGAAAGCGGCGGGGTCTCTCGAAGTCTTGAGGTCATGGATCTGTAGCGTTTCGAGCAGTTTTGAGGGAGACGATCAGATTCTTGCCAGCGTCTGAACCACGGCATGGGAATCAGCCACGGCCCCGAACACGCCGCCCTGCATGGTGACCATCTTGAGCGCTGCGAGGTGGTTGCCCAGATCGGTCGCTCCGGTGCAGTCGCTCAGCACGACGCACTCAAAGCCTCGGTCATTGGCCTCACGCATCGTGGTGTGCACGCAGACGTCGGTGGTGATGCCGGTCAGGATCAGGTTGCGAATCCCGCGCAGATGCAGCATCAGTTCAAGGTCGGTGGCACAGAACGAGCCCTTGCCAGGCTTGTCGATGATCGGCTCGCCGGCGCGGGGGGCAAGTTCGGGAATGATTTCCCAGCCCGGCTCACCGCGCACCAGGATGCGACCGCACGGGCCCGGGTCGCCGATGCCGGCGCCAATGCGCTGCGAGCGCCAGCGCTTGTTGGCGGGCAGATCCGACAGATCCGGACGATGTCCCTCACGGGTATGAATCACATGAAGGCCCTTGCTGCGCGCCGCCTCCAGCACGCGACCGATGGGCTCGATGGGCGCGCGCGTGAGCGACAGGTCGTAGCCCATCTTGTCGACATAGCCACCGATGCCGCAGAAGTCGGTCTGCATGTCGATGATGACCAGCGCCGTATTGGCGGCCCGCAGGTCGCCGTCGTACGGCCAGGGATAGGGATCGGATTGAAGATGCAGGGTCATGAGGCGTTGGTCTTTGAAGAGTTCCGCATTGCGTGCAAAGGTCGGCTGCGCGGCAGGGAGTCCGGTGAGCGGGCGAGTGTTGGTTTGCTTGAGAGGGTCAGGTTTTCTTGAGAGGGTCAGGTTCGCTTGAGAGGGTCAGGTTTGCTTGAGAGGGTCAGGTTCGCTTGAGCGGGTTGGGCTCGGCGCCGATGTAATGGCGGGTGGGCGGCTCAAACCCGCAGGAGCGGCCATCCACATGCACCACCTGGTCCTCCCAGGGCAGCCGGAAGCGACCGTTCACCATGTCCTGCATGAACTGATAGGGGCAATCCTGCGCACCGCCCTGCACGGCAACATATCCGCGATGCCAGAGCTGATAGGGGTTGTTCTCCACACCCCAGTGGGTACGAGCCTCGCGGATCAGGTCGGCCCTGATCTCGGCACAGATGATTTCGTCGGGCCGCCCCCCGCCCTGTGCAATCACCCGGCCTTCGTGGTCGCAGACCATGGCCTCGCCCATGGAGTCGAAGGTGCCATCGCTGCCGCACAGACACACGCTGGCCGTAGCCATCAGGTTTTGAAAGGCGTTGGCCTGGTTGGTGATCTGCCAGGCATGACGGATCGGCGCCGTGTAGCCTGCCGTGCGAATCATCAGCTCGGCACCCTGATAGGCGCACTCGCGCGCCATCTCGGGGAACATCCCATCGTGGCAGATGATCAGGCCGATCTTCAGGCCCTTGGGGCCTTCGATCACGGGAATGCCCATGTTGCCCGGCTCCCAGGGTTCCACCGGAATCCAGGGATGGAACTTGCGGTAATACAGTCGCAACTCGCCCTGGTCATCGATGATCAGGCCGCTGTTGTAGGGGTTGCCACGAGGGTTGCGCTCCATGATCGAAAAGCACCCCCAGATCTGATGCACCTTGCAGGCTGCAGCAAAGGCCTGCACCTGTGGACCTTCCAGATCGACCATCAGCTCATCGGCTGTGCTCATCGAAAGCCCGTGCAGGGCGTACTCCGGAAACACCACCAGGTCCATGGTGGGATAGCTGCGCCGCGCCTTGCCCACCATGCTCACGATGCGCTCGGTCTGATCGGCCAGTTGCTGGGGTGTTTCGACCACCGGCAACTGAAGCTGCACCAACCCGACCACCACCCCGGAGGGCGATTTGTTCAGTCCACCCAAGCCGCTCATGATGTTGCGCGCTCCACGATGTTGAGGTTCATAGGGAATTCAGGCGTGTTTGACCGATGAGTGTTCGGGCACGGTGTGGTTCGCTCATCGCTGCACCGACAATTCGCCCGGTGCGCCGCGCAGGCTGCGGGTCGGCGAGCAGGTCAGCACCAGAATCAGCAGCGTGAGCGCATAGGGCACGGCATTGAACAGATAGGTGTAGCCCGTGACACCCACCGACTGCAGCGCGGGCCCCAGCGCGCCCGCGCCACCAAAGAGCAGCGCAGCCCACAGGCAGGCCACGGGCCGCCAGCGTGCAAAGATCACCAGGGCCACGGCGATCAGGCCCTGCCCGCTGGAAAGACTTTCGTTCCAGCTACCGGGGTAATAGAGCGACAGACACGCGCCCCCCAGGCCAGCGATGGCGCCACCCAGTGTGGTGGCCACAATGCGGGTGCCCTGCAACGGCATGCCCATGGCCCGGGCCGCATCCGAGGAATCACCCACCAGCCGCACCGTCAGACCCCAGCGTGTGCTGGCCAGGGCCCAGGTCAACCCCAGAGCGAGCAGCACCCCGATCGGAAAGAGCGGATTGATGCTGAGCGCTGCCCGAACCGCAGAAGACTCACTCCACTGTCCCAGCGCAATCGGCGCGAGCATGGGCGCCTGCGGCTGGATCAGGGGTTTGCCCAGAAAGAAGGCGAGCCCGATACCGAGCATCATGACCGCGATGTCCATGGCGAGGTCATTCACTCGCGTGAGGCTGCACAGCAGGCCATGCACCAGCGCCAACAGTGCACCACTGACCGCTGCCGCCAGCACGCCCAGCCAGGGTGAGCCGGTCAGCCAGGAGGCGCCGAAGGCCGCCATGGCCGAGAACACCAGCACACCCTCAAGGCCGAGATTGATGCGACCGGATTTTTCGGTGACGCACTCGCCCAGGCTCACGAACAGAAAGGGCGTGCCGACGCGAATGGCGCCACCCAGCACGGCCACCGCAACTGCGCCCCAGGCATCGGCGGACAAGGCTTCAAGGCTCATGCCGCCTCCCGAGCAGGAACAGGAATCGCGGGTCGGGCGCTCGGCCACCGCGGCAGTCGCAGCCGACCGCGCAAGGATTCAGCCGCGAGCACCAGCACGAAGGCAAAGCCAAGCAGCACATGCACGGATGCATCGGGCAGGCCCATGCGCCGCTGCAACATGCTGCCAGCCGCACCAAATCCGCCGAGCAGGATGGCCACCGGAATAATGGCGAGCGGGTGATGGCGGGCCACAAAGCTCACCAGGATGCCGGTGTAGCCCAGTCCGACGATGACCGAGGCGTTGGCGGCCGTGTGCACCGCAGCCACCTCGATTCCCCCCGCCAGACCCGCCGCTGCGCCACCCAGCGCGCAGGCCGTGAGGATCAGCGCGGTCGAGGGCAGGCCGATGAGGCCTGCTGCACGGCTGTTGCCCCCAACAATGCGGGTAGCCAGTCCATGGGTAGTGAAAGTCAGCCAGACAAAGGCGGCCAGGCAGGCGGCCAGACCCCAAACGAGGCCCCAGTGAACATCCATCGTGCCCATGCTGCCGATGCGAATGCTCTCCTCCAGAGGCAGGGTCGACGGTTTGTTCAGGCTGGCCGGATCGCGCATGGGCCCTTCAACCACATGCTTGAAGAGATTGATGGCGAGATAGGCGAGCAACAGGCTGCTGATGGTTTCGTTCACGCCGCGCCACTGCCGCAGCCAGCCGGCCAGTGCAATCCAACCCGCGCCGGCCAGGGCAGCAGCAACCAGCACCAGCAAGGTACCGATCGAGCCCTGCGGCACAGGCATCAGATAGGGCAAGGCGGCACAGGCCAGTGCACCGGCCACAAGAGCGCCCTCTCCACCGATGACCGTGAGTCCTGCACGAGCCGGCAAGGCCACGCACAGCGCGGTCAGCATCAGGGGTGCGGCACGTTGCAGCGTGTTCTGAATCGAAAACGCATCGCCAAACGCGCCCAAAAACAAGAGCCCCCACGCCTGAACCGGATCACGCCCCGTACCCAGCACGAACAGGCCGAAGGCGAGCAGTGCACCGGCCAGCGCGAGCACCGGCAGCACAAGGGCTTCAACAAGCTGCAACGCGCGAGACATGGGGCGACTGGCTCCAGACGAGAAGGCTTAAGGCCCGGCGCGAGGCACCGGGCCGTCTGAACGAGGATCAGACCTTGCCGACGAGGGTCAGACCTTGCCGATCACACCCTCGACCAGATAGTTCATCGACTCGAGCTCCACCGCGGTCTGTTTCAGTGAGGTGCCCTTGGCGATCACGACCTTGCCGGTGTTGTCCTTCAGCTCGCCCGCAAAGATGTCGAAGCTGCCATTCATCATGCGGGCCTTGATGTCATCGGCCTGCTTGCGCGCGCCAGCCGGCACCATGGCGCCGTAGGCCGACGTCTTGATGAAGCCGTCCTTCAGGCCACCGCGAACGAAGTTGGGATGCGGCTTGCCGGTGCGAGCGGCATCGACCATGGTGGTGACAGCCGTGATCCAGTTCCACTCGGCACCGGTGAGGTAAGCCTGCGGCGCGAGCTTGGACTGATCCGCGTGATAGCCGCAGACAAACTTGCCCCGGCGCGCGGCGGTCTCAACCACCACCTTGGGCGAGTCAACGTGCATGGTGAAGACATCCACGCCCTGATCAGCCAGGCTGTTGGTGGCTTCGGCCTCTTTCACAGGCAGCGCCCAGTCGCCGGTGAAGATGACGGTGGTGGTGATCTTGGGATCAACCGAACGGGCGCCCATGGTGAAGGCGTTGATGTTGCGCAGCACCTGAGGAATCGGCTTGGCCGCAATGAAGCCGAGCTTCTTGCTCTTGCTCATGTGCCCGGCGATCACACCGTTGAGGTACTGACCTTCATCGATGTAGCCAAAGTAGCTGGCGGCGTTGGTGGGATGCTTGCCAGCCGTCCAGAGGCCACCGCAATGGGCGAAACGCACCTTGGCGTTCTTGGGCGCCACCGACAGGATGTGCGGATCGAAGTAACCGAAGGAGGTCGGAAAGAGAAGCGTTGCGCCGTCCTGCGAAATCATGCCCTGCATGCTCTTTTGCACGGCCTGGGTCTCGGGAACATTTTCTTCCTCAAGCACCTTCACGCCGGCCATCTTCTTGAGGGCCGCTGCGGATTCGGCATGCGCCTGGTTGTAACCAAAGTCGTCGCGTGGACCCACATAGATGAAACCGACGGTGATGGGAGCCTGGGCCTGGGCCATGCCCGGCATACCCGACACCAGGGCTGAGGCGCCGAGCGCAGCCGAACCCCGGACAAACTGACGACGATCGATGACAACGTGCTTCATGGAGAGCCTCGCGGTGAAGTAGATAACCCCGACAGGGGGGAGTAGCATCTCTGTGGATACGATGTTGTATCCAAGACGATGTCCTATCGTTGCAAGGGCTGTGCCATGGGCGGCACAAATGGCTTTCCCGCGCATCGGAGGCGGGGCGCGTCAGAGCAGATGGGGTTTTCAGCCGAAAAGCAACGCAAGGCGCACCGACCCTGTGCGATCGGGTCAGCCTCAATGCACTACGGCGGTGCCTGCCTGTGCTGAAGGCTCAAGAGATGGGGCACAAAACCCTGAGCAAAGCTCAGGCCTGGCGCGCCGTCTGCCGGCTCGCCTTGAGTCTGGTTGACACCAGGTCTTTATTCGGTTCTTATTCAGTTCTATTCAGATTCGAGGGCTCTCATGAAGTACTCAACCAACATCAAGCCCATCACCTGGCTGAAGGCTCACTCGGCTGATGTACTCACCTGGGTCAATGAGCACCGCGAACCCA
>JBKCEY010000330.1:0-9768 GCA_046304115.1 Burkholderiales bacterium
TTCAGGCCCAGGCGCACCGGGCGTTGGTCAGGATGCCTCGACCGTTTCAGGAAGAGATAGGCGCAGTGGTGGCTCACTTTCAGGGCGAGACCCTGACCTGATCCGCCTTCAGGAGAGGATCGCCAACCATCTGGGCGCCGCCGTGGTGCTCAAGGCGGGTGCCCGCGGTCGGGGTGAACTGGTGGTGAAGTTCGATTCGATCGAACAGTTTGAAGGCCTGCGCGAGGCACTGGGCCTGACCGAAGACCAGCTCGCCGAATAGGCCTTGCGACCTCGGCGCCCCACGGCGCGATCTGGCCACGGGGCCTCGCCCACGGCGCTGCCAGGCCAGGGCTCCGCTGTCAGGCCACGGGGCCTCAGATTCCGGTGGCTTTGCGCAGGAAGTCCGCTCGGTCGATCGATCGAACCGGCACGTCCTTGAGGTCCCCATTCTTGAGCACCCGCAGCGAGACCACGGTGCCGGCCGGGCCGACCTTCCAGAGCTTGCGGTAGAAGTCGGCCTGCTCGACAACCTTGTCAGAGCCGATGCCCAGCACGATGTCTCCCGGCGTGATTCCAGCGGCCTCCGCCGGACCCTTGGGCGCCACGCGGGTCACCATCAGGTGACCGCGCAGGTTTTCGGTGGTCATGCCCAACCAGGGGTTGGCGCCACTGCTGCGTCGGCCATTGGCCAGCAGATCGGCCAGGATGGGCTTGAGCAGATTGACCGGTACCCACAGGTTGCCCGGTACGCCCTGCTGACTGCCCGCCGCGTCATTCACCATTAACGAGCCCACGGCGATCAGGGCGCCCTCCGGGTTGATCAGCGCAGCCCCGCTCCAGTTGTTGACGGGCGGGAAGGTGTAGATCGGCCGCTCGAGCAGGTATTCCCATCCTGCGCTGAAGGGTTTGCGCGAGAGCACCGCGATTTCTGTCGCTTCGGGTTCGCCCTGGCCCAGGGTCAGCACACGCTGGCGCTCGCTGACCTTGTCGGAGTCGCCCAGGGGCATGGGCTTGCCATCGAGCGGCACCAGGGCCCGCACCAGCCCGAAGCCGGTGGCATGGTCATAGGCCGCCACGGCCGCCGGGATTCGTTTGCCCGAGGCGGTGGTCAGCATCACGGCATCGGCCTCCAGGGTGACATAGCCGATGGTGAGCACCGTGCGCTCGTCCAGAATGATGCCGGTACCAAAGCGCGCGGGTCCGAGGGACTCCGCTGAAGTTGCATCCTCTGGAATGCGGGCATCGACCCGCACCACAGAGCGGTTGAATCGCGTGGGATCCCCGGCCAGGGTGCGCTGGGGCAGGTTGGCGCCCTGACTGCGGGCGGACTGCGCCTGGGCGGGTGCATGGGGGATGATCAGGGCCAGGCTGACCGCCAGCGCGGCTACGCGCAGGAAGTGCGTGGCTTGTGCCCCGACAGTGGCCACGCAGGATTCAGCGGCGCCGATCGGCCTGTGCAGGGCAACCGGCGCGGATCGCGGGACGGACAGAAAAGCGCAGGGCAGTTTCAGGCTAGGCATGAGGCTTCCAGGAGAGGTTCCGGCCCATTCTTCTTCGCCGCTTCACAATTGGCAAGGCGGCCCCGGCTTTTCAGGGGTTACTCTGGCCGGCCGTCGTGGCCCTCGTTTTGACCTCGGCCATTCGTCAGCTTATAATCTGCGGGTTTTGTTTGTCGCACACCCGTCTGCGGGGTTCTACATGTTCGTCGCAGTCGGTATGCAGGTCGTCGCGGTTCTGGTTCTGGCGTTGCTGGCAGGTCTTTTCTTTGACTGGTCCAGCGCCGGGTTTCTGATCCTCGGGGGCATCGCGGCAATCATCCCGAACGGCTTGTTCGCTTTGCGACTGGCCAGCCACCGAGGCAAGTCCGCCGAGTCCTACCCGGCAGTCTTCTTTCTCGGGGAATTCGGCAAGATTGGTCTCACGGCGGCGCTCCTGGCGCTGATCGCGAAATCGGTCGAGTCGATTTCCTGGCTGCCCCTGCTGATCGGTCTGATTGCAGCACTGCAGGCGCCGCTGTTCGCACTGATGGTTGTGCGCAACGCGGAGTCACCGCAGGGTGACGACCCGCCGGGGTCCAACGATCCGGCCGGTCACGCGACCAGCAAACACTGAACACAACAGACCACTCTCGCATCCCTACGCCCTCGCAGGACATCGAGCACGACATGGCCGACGCCGCGCACGCACCGACCGCATCCGAGTACATCGTGCACCACCTGACGCACCTGAATAATTCAGGTCACGCGCAGGAAAAGGTCATCGATTTCACGCTCATCAACCTTGACACCGTGTTCTGGTCGGTCGCCATGGGCCTTCTGGGTGCCTTCATGATGTGGCGTGCCGCCAAGGCGGTCACTTCCGGGGTGCCGGGTCGCTTCGTTGGCGCCATCGAGTCGCTGGTCGAATTCGTGCACGAGCAGGCTCGCTCGATCGTCAAGGGCGATCTCACCTACATCGCTCCGCTGGCGCTCGTGTCGTTCGTCTGGATCTTCCTGATGAACGCCATGGACCTGGTGCCGCTCGACCTCATCCCGCGCGCCTGGGAGATGTATTACGAGGCGACCGGCCGTGATCCGCACCATGCCTACATGCGTGTGGTGCCGTCAGCCGATCTCAACGCCACGCTGGCCATGTCGCTGGTGGTGCTGTTCGCCTCCATTTACTACGGCATCAAGATCAAGGGCGGTGGCGGCTTCATTCACGAGTTGTTCTCGGCGCCCTTTGGCAGCGGCATCCTGCTGGCGCCCTTCAACTTCCTGCTCCAGATGATCGAGTACGCGGCCAAGACCGTGTCTCTGGGCATGCGACTGTTCGGCAACATGTTTGCCGGCGAACTGGTCTTCATGCTGATCGCGCTGCTCGGTGCCACAGCCACCTGGTGGGGCTTTGGCCTGCACTTCATCACGGGCCTCGGCTGGGCGATCTTCCACATCCTGATCGTTGCCCTGCAGGCGTTCATTTTCATGATGCTGACCCTGGTGTACCTCGGCCAGGCCCACGAGCATCACTGAATCCGACTCACCTTTTTCCCGCTCAGGCACTGCATTCCGGCCTGAGCAGTTTCACCCTGATTTTCAGCAGTCCCTGATTCGCAACACCTGATTTTTCTTTCAACCCTCGGTTCAATACCACCGCATCAACCACAAGGAGTCGTCATGACCAACGTTGCATTCGTCGCGATCGCCGCCGGCCTGATCATCGGGCTGGGTGCCCTCGGTGCCTGTATCGGCATCGGCATGATGGGCGGCAAGTACATCGAAGGCGCGGCCCGTCAGCCTGAGCTGATGGACAAGCTGCAGACCAAGATGTTCCTGCTGGCCGGCCTGATCGACGCCGCGTTCCTGATCGGCGTCGGTATCGCGATGATGTTCGCGTTCGCCAACCCCTTCAAGTGATCCTCGGTTGAGCCCGTCGGCGGCTTGCGCAGGATGCGCAGGCCCCGTTCCTGGTCCCCTGGGTCCTTTTTGGAGGTTTGAGTCGTGAACATCAACGCGACGCTTTTCGTCCAGATCGCTGTTTTCGTGGCGCTCTGGTGGTTTACCGCAAAGTTCGTCTGGCCGCCGATCACCAAGGCGCTCGACGAGCGGAGCAAGCGCATTGCCGATGGTCTGGCAGCGGCTGACAAAGCCAAGTCCGACCTCGCGGCAGCGGAGCAGCGTGTCGAGGCCCAGCTCAAGACGGCCCGCCCGCATGCAGCCCTAGGGCGTGCGGCGCGTGAATAGCAGGCCGCCGGCCTGCTTGAAGAGGCCCGCGCCGAAGCGGCCCGCATCGTCGCGGAGGCCCGCAAGGCTGCCGAAGCCGAAGCGGCCCTGGCTGCCCAGCGCGCCAAGGATCAGCTGCGTGAGCAGGTGGCCACCCTTGCCGTTGCCGGTGCCGAGCGGATCCTGCGTCGCGAAATCGACGCAGCCCGCCATGCCGAACTGCTTGCCGGCCTGAAGGCCGAGCTGCGCTGAGGTCTGCTCCATGGCTGAAACGCTCACCATTGCCCGGCCCTATGCCGAAGCCGCCTTCAAGCTGGCCCGCGAGGGCAACGCCTTGCCGGCCTGGTCTGATGCGCTTGCGCGGATGGCTGCGGTCGTGCAAAGCCCGGCGGCGCGCGACCTGATCGGCAATCCGCGGTTCACCGACACGCAGGTCGCCACCCTGGTGGCCGACGTGGCGGGTGCGCTTTCGGCCGACCAGCAGCACTTCGTGCAACTGCTCGCCGACAACGAACGACTCACGGTGCTGCCCGAGATCTGCGGGCACTTCGAGAGTCTGCGCAACGCCCATGAGGGCGTGCTCGATGCGCGCATCAGTTCCGCGTATCCGCTGTCCGACGCCCAGGTGGCCGAGGTGGTGGCCGCGCTTGAAGCCAAGTACACCCGCAAGGTCAAGGTCTCGGTCGCGGTCGACCCCGACCTGATCGGCGGGATCTCGATTCGTATCGGAGACGAGGTGCTCGATACCTCGGTCCGCGGCAAGCTCGCCCAGCTCGCCGATGCCCTGATGAACTAAGTCGCATCGTCGACTCAGGAGAGAAACGCAATGCAGCTCAATCCGGCCGAAATCAGCGAACTGCTGAAGTCCAAGATCCAGAACCTGGACGTGGGCGCCGACGCGCGCAACCAGGGCACGGTGGTGTCCGTGACCGACGGCATCTGCCGCATTCATGGCCTGTCTGGCGTGATGCAGGGCGAGATGATCGAGTTCCCCGGCAACACCTTCGGCCTCGCGCTCAACCTCGAGCGTGATTCGGTCGGCTCGGTGGTGCTTGGCGAGTACGAGCACATCTCCGAGGGCATGACCGTCAAGGCCACCGGCAAGATCCTCTCGGTGCCCGTGGGTCCCGAACTGATTGGCCGCGTCGTCAACTCGCTCGGCGAGCCCATCGATGGCAAGGGCCCGATCAACGCCAAGATGACCGACGTCATCGAGAAAGTGGCTCCGGGCGTGATCGCCCGTAAGTCGGTGTCGCAGCCGGTGCAAACCGGCCTGAAAGCCATTGACTCCATGGTGCCGATCGGCCGTGGCCAGCGCGAGCTGATCATCGGTGACCGTCAGACCGGCAAGACCGCGGTTGCGATCGACTCGATCATCAACCAGAAAGGCAAGGGCGTCTACTGCGTGTATGTCGCCATCGGCCAGAAGGCCTCCACGGTGGCCAACGTCGTGCGCAAGCTCGAAGAGACCGGCGCCATGGCCTACACCATCGTGGTGGCAGCCACTGCGTCCGAGTCGGCGGCCATGCAGTACATCGCGGCCTATTCGGGTTGCACCATGGGCGAGTACTTCCGCGATCGCGGTGAAGACGCCCTCATCATTTACGACGACCTGTCCAAGCAGGCCGTGGCCTATCGTCAGGTGTCGCTGCTGCTGCGCCGTCCGCCGGGCCGCGAAGCCTTCCCGGGCGATGTGTTCTATCTCCACTCGCGTCTGCTCGAGCGCGCCGCCCGCGTGAACGAAGAGTATGTCGAGAAGCTCACCAATGGCGCGGTGAAGGGCAAGACCGGTTCACTGACCGCACTGCCCATCATCGAGACCCAGGCAGGCGACGTGTCGGCCTTCGTTCCGACCAACGTGATCTCGATCACCGACGGTCAGATCTTCCTTGAGACCGACCTCTTCAACTCCGGCATCCGTCCCGCCATCAACGCCGGTATCTCGGTGTCGCGAGTCGGTGGTGCTGCGCAGACCAAGATCGTCAAGAAGCTCTCGGGCGGTATCCGGACCGACCTGGCCCAGTACCGTGAACTGGCCGCCTTTGCGCAGTTCGCCTCCGACCTCGACGACTCCACCCGTCGTCAGCTCGAGCGCGGCCGTCGCACGGTCGAGGTGCTCAAGCAGGCCCAGTATCAGCCGCTGCAGGTCTGGCAGATGTCCGTCAGCCTGTATGCCACCACCCGGGGCTACCTCGATGACCTGCCGGTCGAAAAGGTCCTGTCCTTCGAGAGCGCCCTGCTCGACCACATGAAATCCGCCCACGCAGCCTGGGTTGACCGCATCGAGTCGACCAAGGACCTGTCTGCAGAGGACGAAGAGGCGCTCAAGCAGGCCATCGAGTCCTTCAAGAAGACCGGCGCATTCTGATCACCTGAACAAGGGCTGTCATGGCTGGCTCACGCGAGATCCGCAACAAGATCAAGAGCGTCCAGAACACGCGCAAGATCACCAAGGCGATGGAAATGGTCGCCGCATCCAAAATGCGCAAGGCGCAGGACCGGATGCGGCATGCCCGTCCGTTCGGCGACAAGCTGCGAAACATCGCAGCGCATCTGGCTCACGCCAACCCCGAGTATCGTCATCCCTTCCTGGTCAAGCGCGAGACGGTCAAGGCGGCGGGCCTGGTGCTGATCACCACCGACAAGGGTCTGTGCGGCGGTCTCAATACCAACGTGCTGCGCATGGTGACCAACAAGCTGCGCGAACTCGGCAATTCCGGCACGCAGGTCCAGATCACGGCCATTGGCAACAAGGGCCTGGGCTTCATGCAGCGGATCAATGCCAAGGTGGTCTCGCAGCTGGTTCAGCTGGGTGACACCCCGCACCTTGAAAAGCTCATCGGCCCGCTCAAGGTCCAGCTCGACGCCTACGCCGCAGGCGAGATCGATGTGCTCTATCTGGCCTACAACCGCTTCATCAACACCATGAAGCAGGAGCCGGTCATCGAGCAGCTGCTGCCCCTCGATCCCTCGCGCCTCGAAGAAACCACCCGCGAGTTCTCCTGGGACTACCTCTACGAGCCGGATGCCCAAACCGTGCTTGATGAGTTGCTGATCCGTTATGTCGAAGCCCTGATCTACCAGGCCGTGGCCGAGAACATGGCTTCGGAGCAATCGGCACGCATGGTGGCCATGAAGTCGGCGTCTGACAACGCCAAGAAGGTCATCGGCGACCTGCAGCTGACCTACAACAAGGCCCGCCAGGCCGCGATTACCAAAGAACTCAGCGAGATTGTCGGAGGCGCGGCGGCCGTCTGAGCCCCGCACTCCACATCCCGGCAAACCAAATACCCCAACATTCAGCGAATCAACGAGGTTCCGACATGCAACAAGGCCAGATCGTTCAGTGCATCGGCGCGGTGGTCGACATCCAGTTTCCGCGCGACGCCATGCCCCGGGTCTATGACGCCCTGGTGCTCGCCGACGCCGGCGACAGCCTGGCCGAAAAGGGCCTGACCTTCGAAGTGCAGCAGCAGCTGGGCGACGGCGTGGTGCGAACCATTGCGCTGGGCTCCTCCGACGGCCTGCGTCGGGGCATGCCGGTCGACAACACCGGAGCGGGCATCTCGGTGCCGGTCGGTGAAGCCACGCTGGGCCGCATCATGGACGTGCTGGGCCGTCCGATCGACGAAGCCGGTCCGATCAAGACCGAAGAGCGCCGTGCCATTCACCAGCCCGCACCCAAGTTTGCTGATCTCTCGCCGTCGGTCGAGCTCCTGCCCACCGGCATCAAGGTGATCGACCTGGTCTGCCCGTTTGCCAAGGGCGGCAAGATCGGCCTGTTCGGCGGTGCCGGCGTGGGCAAGACCGTGAACATGATGGAGCTCATCAACAACATCGCCAAGCAGTACTCCGGTTACTCGGTGTTTGCTGGCGTGGGTGAGCGCACCCGTGAGGGCAACGACTTCTATCACGAGATGGATGAGTCGAACGTGCTCGACAAGGTGGCCATGGTGTTCGGTCAGATGAACGAGCCCCCGGGCAACCGCCTTCGTGTGGCCCTGACCGGCCTGACCATGGCCGAGCGTTTCCGTGACGAAGGCAAGGACATCCTGTTCTTCGTTGACAACATCTACCGTTACACCCTGGCCGGTACCGAAGTCTCCGCGCTGCTGGGCCGTATGCCTTCGGCCGTGGGCTATCAGCCGACGCTGGCCGAAGAGATGGGCCGTCTGCAGGAGCGGATCGTCTCGACCAAGACCGGTTCGATCACCTCGATCCAGGCTGTGTATGTGCCTGCCGACGACCTGACCGACCCGTCGCCCGCAACCACCTTCGCTCACCTGGATGCCACCGTGGTGCTGTCCCGTGACATCGCCGCCCTCGGTATCTACCCCGCCGTGGATCCGCTGGACTCCACCTCGCGCCAGGTCGATCCGCACATCATCGGTGAAGAGCACTACAGCATCACCCGTCGTGTGCAGGCCACCCTGCAGCGCTACAAGGAACTGCGCGACATCATCGCCATTCTGGGGATGGACGAGCTCTCGCCCGACGACAAACTCGCCGTGGCCCGCGCTCGCAAGATCCAGCGTTTCCTGTCGCAGCCCTTCCACGTGGCCGAGGTGTTCACGGGTTCGCCAGGCAAGTTCGTTCCGCTGAACGAAACCCTGCGCGGCTTCAAGATGATCGTCGACGGTGAGTGCGATGCACTGCCCGAGCAGGCCTTCTACATGGTCGGCACCATCGACGAGGCCATCGAGAAAGCCAAGACCCTGAAGTGATGTTTCAGGACCGCACCCGTTCGACGAAACTGCCCGAAGAATCGACCCAGAGGACGCCCGCCCCATGAGCACCATTCACGTTGACGTCGTCAGCGCCGAAGAGTCGATCTTCGAAGGCGAGGCCGAATTTGTTGCGCTTCCGGGCGAGACCGGCGAACTGGGCATCTATCCGCAGCACACCCCGCTGATCACCCGCATCCGTCCGGGTGCGGTGCGGATCAAGGTGGCCGGGCAGGCCGCTGAAGAGTTCGTGTTCGTGGCGGGCGGCATTCTTGAAGTGCAGCCCAACCGCGTGACCGTGCTGGCCGATACCGCCATCCGCGGCCACGACCTCGACGAAGCCAAGGCCGAAGACGCCCGCAAGGCGGCCGAAGAAGCCCTGCACAACCGCAGCGCAGACATCGACTACGCCAAGGCGCAGGCCGAGCTGGTCGCCGCCATGGCTCAGCTCGCAGCCATTCGCAAGCTCAAGGCACGCTGAACGGTCCGGTCAGCCCGCTCGCTCGGGTCGGTAGTAAAGGCCCGTAGCGAAGGCCCGTAGCGAAGACCGTTGACTAGGTCCCGCAGAAGGTTCGGTAGCAGGCGGTCACTTCGCGGGCGGCCGGCTGCGCGAATCGATCGTAGCCAGGGGCATCGCTGAAGGGATCACGCAGGGCTTCGAGCAGACGCTCGAAGGGCACCATGCGGCCCTCTTCAGAGGCGGCCTTCAGCGCGTCTTCCACCCAATGATTGCGCGCAATGATGCGCGGATTGACCGCACGCATGGCTGAGGCGCGGACCTGCCTTGGGTCTTGCAACAAGGCGCCCTCGTTGGGATCGTGCGACGAGGCGCCCATGCCGGTCGACGCGGTGGCCACGCTTGCCCCAGCCCCTGAAGCGCGCTGATCCTCTGCAGCGCACACGGCCAGCCAGCGCGCCAACCACGCGTGCAGGGCTGCCGAGTCTTGAAAGAGTCGCTCAAGGCGCGAGGGCCTCGTTGAGGCCGGCTCAGACGGGCCCGCAGCATGATCGGCCAGATACCGCCAGGCCAGCGTGAAATCAACCTTCTGGGCCTGAAGCAAATCCAGCCAGTCGCGTACCAGGGAATCAGCCCCTTGAGGGTCATCACCCCGCAAGCCCAGCTTAACGAATTGGCCTGAACGCAAAGCGGCTTCAAACTGCGGCTGGAACCCCTCCAGAATCCCCGTTGCAATCGAAACCGCACGATCCGAATCATCGGACAGCAGCGGCAGCAGACACTCTGCAAACCGCGTGAGATTCCAGACCGCGATCGGCGGCTGGTTCTTGTAGGCATAGCGGCCGTACAAATCGATGGAACTGAACCAGCGATCGGGGTCGTAGTCCTCAAGGAAGGCGCACGG
>JBKCEY010000331.1:0-3432 GCA_046304115.1 Burkholderiales bacterium
TCGAGGAACCAGCGGTCGTGCGAAATCACGAGCACCGAGCCCGCGAATTCGAGCAGCGCGTCTTCAAGTGCACGCAGGGTTTCGATGTCGAGGTCGTTTGAGGGTTCGTCGAGCAGCAGCACGTTGCCACCGGCCAGCAGGGTCTTGGACAGATGCAGGCGCCCGCGCTCTCCGCCCGAGAGCTGACCCACCAGCTTTTGCTGGTCGCTGCCCTTGAAGTTGAAGCGGCCGATGTAGGCCCGCGACTGCATCTCGAAACGACCCACCGTGAGGATGTCCAGGCCGCCCGAGACCTCCTCCCAGACATTCTTGGTGCCATCGAGCGCGTCACGCGACTGATCGACATAGGCCAGCTGCACCGTATGACCGATCTTCACCGTACCGCTGTCGGGCTGCTCCTTGCCGGTGATCATGCGAAAGATCGTCGACTTGCCGGCGCCGTTGGGGCCGATGATGCCCACGATGGCGCCCGGTGGAATCTTGAAGCTGAGGTTGTCGATCAGCATGCGATCGCCGAAGGACTTGGTCACGCCCTCGAACTCGATGACCTCATTGCCCAGGCGTTCGGCCACCGGAATGAAGATCTCCTGAGTCTCGTTGCGCTTCTGGTATTCAAAGGACGACAGTTCCTCGAAGCGCTGCAGACGGGCCTTGCTCTTGGCCTGGCGACCCTTGGCATTCTGGCGTACCCATTCGAGCTCTTTCTTGAGCGCCTTCTGGCGGGCTGACTCGGAGGACTCCTCCTGCTTCAGCCGGTTCTGCTTCTGGTCGAGCCAGGAGCTGTAGTTGCCTTTCCAGGGAATGCCATGGCCA
This sequence comes from Burkholderiales bacterium, assembly GCA_046304115.1. Taxonomy (GTDB): domain Bacteria; phylum Pseudomonadota; class Gammaproteobacteria; order Burkholderiales; family Burkholderiaceae_E; genus UBA4615. The sequence continues at coordinate 814 of JBKCEY010000331.1, forward strand.
CGATCAAGCTCGAGAATCCACTCGGCGGCGTTGTCCAGAAAATAGCGATCGTGGGTCACACCCACCACGGTGCCCGAAAAGCGCTGCAGAAACTGCTCGAGCCAGTCGACGCTCTCGGCATCAAGGTGGTTGGTGGGCTCATCGAGCAGCAGCATGTCGGGCTTGGACAGCAGCAGCTTGCACAGCGCCACACGGCGCTTTTCGCCCCCCGAAAGCGGGCCGATCCTGGCGTCCCAGGGGGGCAGGCGCAGGGCATCGGCCGCCACTTCAAGCTGCTGATCCAGGCTGTTGCCGTCGGAGGTGGCGATGATGGCTTCAAGCTCGGCCTGCTCGGTGGCCAGCTTGTCGAAATCGGCATCGGGCTCGGCATAGGCCGCATAGACCTCCTCGAGGCGCTGGCGGGCATGCATGACGGCGCCAAGGCCGCTTTCGACCTCCTCGCGTACGGTCTTGTCGGGATCGAGCTGCGGCTCCTGGGGCAGATAACCCACCTTGATGCCCGGCATCGGCGTGGCGTCGCCTTCGATCTCGCGATCGATCCCCGCCATGATCTTGAGCAGGGTGGACTTGCCCGCGCCGTTGAGTCCGAGCACACCGATCTTGGCGCCCGGGAAAAAGGACAGCGAAATATCCTTGAGGATGGTTCGCTTGGGGGGAACGGTCTTGCTGACCCGATTCATGGTGTAGACGTACTGGGCCATGGGCGTCTGCTGCTCAAAAGCTGGAAGGGAAAGATCGGATTATCGCTCGCCGCCATGACGAAAGGCGGGATAATCGAAGTCGGATTTCAGGGAGTTCCTCATGCGCATGCCTGTCACGCCCAGCCCGGCTGGTGCCTGCCGCCGTTTTCTGCGTCTTTCTTCGGGCTTTTGCCGGCTTGCCTGGGGCAGTGCTGCGGCGCTGCTGGGCGTCGCACTCGTTGCGCCAGCCGTGCAAGCCCAGAGCACCCAGGGCTCGGTCGACCCGCAGTGGAGCCTGATTCCCACGGTCGGCTGGGTGCTCACTGACAGTAACCGGCGCGCGGCCAACGGACTGACCTACGGCCTGAGTCTGAGCCGGGTCATTGCTACCGACTGGGACCTCGCCCTGCGCGGCAACTGGGAAAAACTCGGTGCCGAAACCGCAGGCCCCGGGCGCTACAGCAACTGGACGATTTCAGCCGACAGCCATTGGTATTTCGCAGGTCGCCAGGGCGTGGGCTTGCTGGGCGGTGGGCAGCCTTATGCAATCGCTGGTCTGGGCGTCATCAACGAACGCGTGCCGGGCAGCATCGAGACCAACTGGATGGCGCATGCGGGCGTAGGAACGGACTGGGGAATGGGCCCATGGGGCCGGCTGCAGCTCGATGCCCGCTACCGGCTCGATGCCAACAGCACCCAACTGGGCGGCGGCGGCAAGCTCGGCGACTGGATCATCGGTCTGGGCTGGCGCATTCCGCTCGGCGCTCCCATGCAACCTTCCGTGCCGGCGCGGGTCATGTCGCCACCGCCCGCACCACCGGTGTCGCCTGCCCTGATCCGGCCTGCGCCTTCACGCTGACCGGGTTCAGGCTCGTCCAACGCCGACCGGATTTGTCGATCCTGCGCCAGGCAGTCGGTTCCTGCCGCAGGCATCCACCACCATCATCATCGCAAAGCCATGAGCACCCCTGAATCCAGGCCTGAGCCCGAGAACCAACCTCTGGTGCGAATCGAGCGTCGCGACCGCATCGCCATCGTGCATTTCGACCGGCACGACGGCCGTAATGCCCTGTCCATGAGAGCCCTGCGCGAGCTCACCGCCGCGGCCCGCAGTTTTGAGCACGACCCCGATGTCTCGGCGGTCATCCTCACCGGCACGGATCAGCTCTTCAGCCTGGGGGCAGACCTTCGCGATCCCGAACTGCAAAGCTCGCGCACCGGTCGGCTGTCCGAGCGTCGGCTGGCTTCACAGACTGGCGGCAAGATGTGCCGCGCCTGGGAGGAGGTCGAGCCCCTCACCATCATGGCCATCGAGGGCTGGTGCGTGGGCGGTGGTGCTGCGCTTGCCGTGTCCTGCGATCTGCGCGTGGCTTCAAGGACCGCCACCCTCTATGTGCCCGAGATCGAGCGTGGCATGAACCTGTCCTGGGGCGCAGTACCCCGGATCACCCGACTGGTGGGCCCCGCGCGAGCCAAGCGGGTCATCCTGCTCGCCGAACGGGTGGGCGCTGCCGCAGCGCTTCAGTGGGGCCTGATCGATGAGATCGCCGAGCCTGGTCAGACCCTGCAGGCTGCGCTGGCCCTGGCTGAGCGGGCGGCTAGCCTGCCACCGGTGCAGGCGCGCATGATCAAGCAGTCCATCAACGCCAACGCCCATGCGCTCGATCGCGCGATCAGCCATTCGGACTTTGACCAGTTCATGCTGGCCACGGGCTCGGGCGACTACGCCGAGGGCGTGAAGTCCTTCTTTGAAAAACGCCCGCCCAACTACACCGGGGCCTGAATTCCGGGTTTCAAGCACGGTGATGCCAGACGAGCGCGGCGCTGCGGGTGGCAATGCCTTGGGTGGCTGCGCTGCGGGTGGCTGCGCTGCGGGTGGCTGCGCCGCGGGTGGCAATGCCTTGGGTGGCTGCGCTGCAGGCAGCAACGCCGCGGGTAG
>JBKCEY010000332.1:0-4229 GCA_046304115.1 Burkholderiales bacterium
CGGGCGTGCAACGGCCAAGACCGGGCAAATCATTCCAGGCGCGAGTGCGCGGAATGTTTGCAGTGAGATTCGTCATGAAGTCCGGCCCTGGGTCCGACCGCCGCAAACGACTACTGCTCCTGAACCTCCACCCCAGCGATCGGTAGACCGAGCCTTGGGCAGCCGGGGGTACGAACGCGCTCCAAGAAAGCTTTGATCACCTGCACGGTCAGGGCCTCGACCGCCCGGGCATCGCCCACCCCGGCAAACTGCATGTGATTGGCGCCTTGCACCACCGCAAGCGACTTGCAGCCTTCTGGCAGATTGCGGTGAGGCTCGGTCCGGGACTCCCAGGTACCGCTCTCCAGTTCGATATCGCGCGTGCCGGTAATCGTGAGTACGGGGCGACTGATGACCGACCAGCCGTTGGGCTCGAAGATCATGCCAGGCCCCTGCGGTGAGATCGCGATGTAAGCCTTGAAGGCACTGGCACCCGCCAGACCCAGTCGATTGCCCGCACCGGCTTCAAGCAGCGCTGTGGCCGCACCCATCGAGTGACCGATCAGGATCGGGTCATCACCCTTGCACTGAGGCCGGGCCCAGTGCGTGACCGACGCGATATCCATGAATCGGGCCTGGTAGGCCTGCGGTGAGGTGATCAGTTCGGCCAACCCCTCGCGCAATCCCCTGGCCTTCACACGCTCGCGCACCGCCTCGCGGCCACTCTCACGATGCCCAGGCACCACAGCAAGATAGCCCAGTGAGGCCATGGCCTCGCCCAGATATCGATAGCCGTCTTCTGAACCGCCCGCACCGTGGGAAATGACTGCGATGCCTCGGCAGGTATCCGGCACCGATGGGTAATAAGCCTTGACGGGCACGCGCCGCTGGTCCGACCGCTCAAGCAGGATCAACTGCGGCGTGGGTGCTGGCACACCCTGCTGCATGGGGGCAGGCTCAGCCCGCTGCGTGAGGGCGGGCTCAGCCTGCGGCGTGGGTGCTGGCCTGGTCTGTTGTGCAAAGGCTGGGGCGGCCCCCAGGAGCGCCGCAGCGAGCCACCCAGCGCCCCTCATGGGCTACAGCGTTGGGATACCAATTGGGATTGCCCCTGCCCCATGCGAACTTCATTGGGCGTCAATACGGCCTGGACCATGCGCGGCGCGCCGCCGTTGTGATCGCATTTAAGCCGTGCCGAACCGATGCCGGGTGAGGTTTCCTTGAAACGCTGCACTTCGCACACGAACTCCATGTTGCGTATGACCTGTCGGGCGCTCACTTCAACGCCCATGAACTCGCCCCCAAAGGCCGCGCCCATCTCACGCGTCTCTTTGCAGGACATGCCACCCACTGCGAATCGGCCCTGGTAGTTCTTGGGCACTGGCATGCCGGTGCCATCTTCCATGGCCTTGGTCAACGCGACCTGATTGGTCTTGCCTTCAGATGAACCCAACTCGGCAGACTTGCGAAAGAGTTCAAGCGCCTGGGTGTAATCCTTCTGAAAATGCTTGCCATCCCGGTAGAGCTCACCCAGATTGTTGAAGGCTGCCGCGTGGCCAAGGTTCTTTGCTTCGGTATAGGCCTTGACGGCATCTGGCAACTTGGCTGCTTTTTCGAGCGAACGCCCGTACTGGAACCACAGTCGGCCCTCACGCGGGGCCTCGCCTACGGCTTTCAGGCAGACAGAGGCAGCGGCTTGCGCATTGAGCTGTGCGTAGGGCACACCCTTTGATTTTTTTTGCGGATCATCAGGCGAAGCCGCCAGCCGATCGCACTCTGCAGTCGCCGACTGCGCCTGGGCCAGTGCGGGCGCCTGGCTCAAAGCCAACACTGCGCCCGCGATGGCAGCCATGATGAACTTCGAGGGAAAGAGGCTTGAGGTCACTTGAATTCCTCGTTTGAATTCTTCGTTGAGTGGCTCAGGTCCAGCGCGCCTGGTCAACCTGATCGGTGGCAGTGAGCAAGGTGGTGGTGTAGACCTCGGTGTCGTCGCACAGATCGTAGCGACGCGACAGGGTGTCTCGAACCTGAGCCTCGGCAGAACCCTGCGGCAGCTTGGAGCGCTCCCACATGGCCAGATCGGGGCGACGCGTCAACAACAAAGCCTGGGCCCTGCCCTCTTGCGCGCAATCCATATCCCAGAGCCCGATCACCTGACTGTCATAGGCGGCCTCAAACCCGGGCCAGGCCGCTGCACACAACACCAGGAATTCATCACGATGGACCGTAGGTAAATCGAAGAACCGAAACGCGTAGTTGCCCTGACGCGTGGGTGGAGTGGCATCGACAGGCCGCAAAGCAGCCGACATTCGGAAGCTGGTCAGCTTGCGAACCGCAGGCAGGGCCGCTCGCAGTGCGAGTTCGCATGACTCAAGGCTCGGGGCCGGCTCTTGCGGCCAGCGCGTCATGAGCGTGACCTCATCGCGCGGTCGGCCGATCTGACTGCGCCAGGCGCCGTACAGCTCGCCGCCCTTCTGGCCCAGGATCGTGCGGATGCGAGCAGCACTTTGGCCAATCTGAGCCCATTCACGGGGCTGGGCAAGCACCTGATGAAGGCAGTAGGTGGCGGTATCAGCGGTCATTGAGGGATATCCGGAGGATCAGATTATCTTCGATTAGCATCTTCAGAACTGATTCGAAACGCCTGTGATGAATCACCGGTTATTCGAAACACGGTGCTCAAAGGTCAAAGCGATTGGCTCCGAGTTCAAAACGATTGGCTTCGATATCAAAGCGGTTGGGTTCATGTCAAAAAGATCTTCTCTGATTCCCATGCTGCTTGCCGTGGCTGCGCTCCTTCTGCCCGCATGGGCACCTGCGCAGTCATCACTGCCACCCTGCCCGCCCATGGCGTTCAAGCACAACTGCTTCGGTAAAGACCTGTCCGGCGGACAGGTCTACGAAGGCGAATTCAGAAACGGCGGCCCTGATGGACAGGGAATCTACACCTGGCCGCTGGGCGACAAATATGTCGGCGAATTCAAGAACAGTGGGCGAAATGGCTTCGGATCCTTTCGTCGCCGCGACGGCACTTTTTTTGTCGGGCAGTGGAAGCAGGACAATCCTGGCGGCGAGGGTGTCGAGTACCGTGCTGATGGAACCATCCTTCGGGCCGGGATCTGGAACCACTGGGGTTTCGTTCAAGCCAGGCCACTGGACCTCTCGAAATTTCCCTTCCCAACATGGGCCTCATCGCAGTCGATCGAGCCTCAGGACCAAAACCGCATCAGCCTCTTTTCTGCCTCCGCGCCGGGTCAAGGGCCCTCTAACGCCTCTACCGCCTCTACCGCCTCTGCAGCATCTGCTGCATCTGCAGGCTCCTCGGCGGCGGCCGGACCTTCATCGGCAGGACCTTTATCTGCAGCCCCGTCATCGGCAAAACCTTCATCTGCAGCCCCACCATCGGAAGCCCCGCCCAACCGCCCTGAGCGTCGTGTCGCGCTGGTGGTTGGCAACGGGGCCTACAAGACTGCGCCTTTGAGCAATTCGGTCAACGATGCGGCAGACATGGCATTGGCACTGCGAGGACTGGGATTTGAAGTGACCGCCCTGCAGGACGCCAATCTGCGCCAGATGCGTGAGGCCACCCGAAGGTTCGAGCAGGCGGCCCTGACCGCCGACGTTGCCCTGATCTTCTACGCAGGCCATGGCATTGAAGCCAAAGGTCGAAACTACATGGTTCCGGCCGACGCGGACATCGCCCGCGAATACGAGCTCGAAGACCAGGCCTATGACGCAGGCCAATGGCTTGCCATGCTGGAGGGCGCCCGCGCGGGCAACCAGCAGCGGGTCAACATCGTCATCCTGGATGCCTGCCGGGACAATCCGGTGTCCAGGCAATGGCGTTCAGCCGCTCGTGGCCTCGGACGCATGGACGCGCCCAGCGGAACCCTCCTCGTCTATTCGACCGCCCCGGGCCGAGTGGCTGCCGATGGCCCCAAAGGGCAACGCAACAGCCCGTTTACGGCGAGTCTTCTGCAGGCGATGCAGCAACCCGAATGGCCGATCGAGCAGGTCCTGAAGGATGTGCGGCGACGGGTGATCGCGCAAACCAACGGCGAGCAGGTGCCCTGGGAGAATTCAAGCCTGATCGGAGACTTTGCCTTTCGGCGCAGTCGCTAGCGCTTGGCGACTCAAAACCGGTGGCCGCTCAACCCCCAAATAGATGCCGCGTATAACGCCGCTCAACCTCCGTACCCCGACGCTCGGCCATGCAGGTGCGTTTGGTCGAATCGCAGTCGGCACCATTGCTG
>JBKCEY010000333.1:0-2249 GCA_046304115.1 Burkholderiales bacterium
TCTCTCTTCTGTATGGCAGGCGCCGCGGCCGTGCGCACCCTGCAGTGCGGGCGGTTCAGCCTTGGGCTCGATCGCCCACGCATCATGGGTATCCTCAACCTCACCCCTGATTCCTTTTCGGACGGCGGGCTCTGGCAGGATCCGGGTCGTGCGCAGGCCCATGCGCTGCAGATGATCAACGATGGCGCAGACCTGCTTGATCTGGGGGCCGAGTCCACGCGGCCCGGTGCACCTGCCGTGCCCGCAGATGAAGAGTGGCGCCGGCTGCGTCCCGTGCTGGAAGCCCTCATGGATTGCGGCGTGCCGCTCTCGGTCGATACCCGCAAACCCGAGGTCATGCGCGAAGCGCTGGCCCTGGGTGCCGATCTGATCAACGATGTCTCGGGCTTTCGGGATCCTGCCTCGATCGAGACGGTTCGGGGCCGACGTGCGGCCGTATGCATCATGCACATGCACGGTGATCCCCAGACCATGCAACAGTCGCCACGCTATGACGATGTGGGTAGCGAGGTGCACGGCTTTCTTGCGCAGCGGCATGCCGCGTTGCTCGCGGCAGGGGTGGGCGCAGATCAGATCGTGCTCGATCCCGGCATCGGCTTTGGCAAGACGCTCGAGCACAACCTGACCCTGCTCCGACAACTCCGGTCGTTGCGCGTGCAGGGCGCCGCTCTGCTGGTCGGCCTCTCGCGCAAGTCCATGATCGAGGCCCTGACCGATCAGCCTGTGGCGCAGCGTCTGGCGGGCAGTCTGGGTGGGGCACTGGCCGCCGTGCTGCAGGGGGCCGATATCCTTCGGGTGCATGATGTACGTGAGACCCGCGATGCCCTGACCGTGTTTGAGGCGATTGCAGGTCCCTTGACCGGACTGCCGGCCCCTTGACTGAACACCGAGAGCTCTTTTCCATGACGCGCAAATACTTCGGCACTGACGGCATTCGCGGCAAGGTGGGCGAGCCGCCCATCACCCCCGATTTCGTGATGCGTCTGGGCCATGCGGCTGGTCGTGTGCTGGCCGAGCGCGCGGGCCACCGGCTGGCGGTGCTGATCGGCAAGGACACCCGGATTTCGGGGTATCTGCTCGAGGCCGCGCTGGAGGCCGGACTCTCATCAGCCGGTGTCGATGTACACCTGTGTGGACCCCTGCCCACGCCGGGCGTGGCCTATCTCACCCGGGCGCTGCGTCTGTCGGCAGGCATCGTCATCAGCGCCTCCCACAATCCCTTTGACGATAACGGCATCAAGTTCTTCTCTGCGGATGGCAACAAGCTGCCCGACGAGACCGAGGCCCGCATCGAGGCGGCGCTTGAGGCGCCGATGCAGTGCGTGGGGTCGGAGCAACTCGGCCGCGCCAAGCGCATCGACGATGCAGCCGGTCGCTATGTGGAGTTCTGCAAGAGCACCTTCCCCATGGACCTCGATCTCCATGGCATGCGTCTGGTGGTGGATTGCGCGCACGGCGCGGCCTATCACACGGCGCCGCATGTCTTTCATGAGCTCGGCGCCGAGGTGATCGGCATTGGCACAACACCCAACGGCCTGAATATCAACGACGGCGTGGGTGCGACCCATCCACGCGCTCTTGCGGCCGCCGTGAAGGAGCATCGGGCCGATCTGGGCATTGCGCTGGATGGGGATGCCGACCGCCTCATGATGTGCGATGCCCAGGGCCGTATCTACAACGGCGATGAACTGCTCTATCTCATGGTGCGCGACCGTCTGGGTCAGGGGCCGGTGGCTGGAGCGGTCGGTACGCTCATGTCGAATCTCGGATTGGAGCAGGCCCTGCAGCGACTGGGTGTGGGCTTTGCCCGAGCCAAGGTGGGTGATCGATACGTGCTGGAGCTGCTGCAGCAGCGCGGCTGGTTTCTGGGTGGCGAGAGTTCGGGCCACTTGCTCGCGCTGGATCGGCACACCACTGGGGACGGCACGATCAGTGCCCTGCAGGTCTTGAGCGCCCTGCGACGCACGGGGCAGACCCTGAGCGCGCTCACCGCCGATCTCAAGATGTTCCCCCAGACCCTCATCAATGTGCGTCTGCAGCCGGGTCTGGACTGGACCCAGCATGCGCCGCTGGCCGCCGAGCGAGCCGCGGTCGAGACCGAGCTGGGGACACGGGGTCGCATCCTGATTCGTGCCTCGGGCACCGAGCCCCTGGTGCGGGTGATGGTCGAGGCCGACGACGGCGCCCTGGCCCGACGTTGTGCGGAGCGCCTGGCGGCAACGCTGCAGGACACCGGTCACGATTGACAC
>JBKCEY010000334.1:0-11653 GCA_046304115.1 Burkholderiales bacterium
GAGCATAGCGCCCGGCCCATGCCCATGGCGTCCTGCCGGCCGCTTCGGCCCACCCGACACCGGCCAACCCCTTCGACCCACAGCGCGACCCGCCCGTCCTTTCTGATCCTCACGGTGGATACCTTCCTGCTTTTGCTTCCCGAACTCGCCCTGATTGCCACCGGGGTGTTCCTGGTGCGCGTGCTGCCCCTGGGCGAAGGTGCCTGGACCTCGATCGAAAAACTGATCTACATGGTGCTGTTTCCGCCGCTCATCTTTCTGTCGATCGCGCGCCAGCCTCTGGACCAGTTGCAGGCGGGCCCCTATGCGATGGGGGTGTTTCTGGTGCTCCTGCTGGGCATCGTGCTCGGTGGCCTGGGTGGGCGCCTGACCGGCACCGGTTCGCCGCGGTTTGCCAGTGGCGTGCAGTGCGCATTTCGCTTCAATGGCTATCTGGCCATCGCCCTGTCTCAGCGGCTTGGGGGTGATGCGGGCCTCGCGCTGTGTGGCGTGATGGTGGCCATTGCCGTGCCGGTGGGCAATCTCGCCGCGGTGGCCTACCTTGCACGAGGTGCAGGGCAATCGGTCTGGCGCGAAGTGGCGCGCAACCCGCTGGTGATTGCTGCAGTCGCGGGGCTGGTCGCAAGCGGGGTCGGACTCTCCCTGCCCGAACCGGCCGTGGCCTACTTGTCTCGACTCGGCTCAGCCTCGATCGGGCTGGGCCTGATCGCTGTAGGCGCCGGCCTGCGGCTGTCGGATTCACGTGGCAACACGGCCTTTGCGGTCTGGGTCACGGCGGTCAAGCTGATCGCCATGCCTGCTTCCGTCCTGCTGATTGCGCCCGCGCTGGGGCTTTCGGCGCTGGCCACCCAGATCCTCATGGTCTTTGCGGTGGTGCCCACGGCCAGCAGTGCCTATATCCTGGCCGCGCGCATGGGGGGCGACGGCCCCTATACGGCCCGCCTGATCACCACCACCACGGTGGCTGCCGCACTTGCCATTCCGTTCTGGATCAGTGTGGTTCGTCCGGCGTCGCTCTGAGCGCGTGCTGCTCGAGCGCCCATCGCACATGATGGGCAACCAGCGCTTCTCGGTCATCCGTGCGTCCGTGCAGCGCCGCGAGCACCTCGGGCGTGGTGGGCGCATTGCCCAGGGCAACCGCAATGTTGCGCAGCCAGCTCGAGTATCCGATCCGGCGGATCGCCGAGCCTTCGAAAGTGTTCAGAAAACGGGCTTCCTCCCAGCCAAAGAGATCGACCAGAGCAGCGGTGTCGAGCCGCTCACGCACGGCGAAGTCAGGCAGGGAGGCCGCTTGCGCAAACTTGTTCCAGGGGCAGGCCAGTTGGCAGTCATCACAGCCATAGATCCGATTGCCGATGGCCGAACGCCATTCAACCGGAATCTCGCCTTTCAGTTCGATCGTGAGATACGAAATGCAGCGACGTGCATCGAGCCGGTAAGGGGCCACGATCGCACCTGTCGGGCAGGCCGTGATGCAGGCCTGGCACTGACCGCAGTGATCCGAGACCGCAGCATCCACGGGCAGTGGCAGATCGGTCAGCAAGGTACCAATGAAGCGCATCGAACCCTGTCGCGACAGCAACAGGGTGTGCTTGCCTCGCCAGCCCAGGCCCGCCTTGACCGCCAGTTCAACCTCCATGACGGGGGCCGAATCGCAATAGACACGCCATCCGTGGGGGCCGGCACTGGCCTGCAGGCGGCGGGCCAGTTCGGCCAGCCGCTGGCGCACCACCTTGTGATAATCACGACCCAGTGCGTAACGCGATACAAAGGCACGTTCGCCTTCACGCAGGGTATCCCAGGCCAGACGCACCCAGTCGGGGTCGTTCGGGGCATAGTCGAGTGTCACCATGACCGCCCGAACCGTGCCGGGCAACAACTCAGCCGGGCGTGCCCGCTTCAGGCCATGCCTGGCCATATACTCCATGGACCCATGACACCCGGCATCCAGCCATTGCTGCAGTCCTGCTTCGGCATGCGACAGATCGACGTCAGTCACGCCCAGGCCGGCAAATCCCAGCTCGCGGGCCTCGTTGCGCAACCAGGACAGCCATTCGGTCATGTGCGCATTGTAGGCAAGGCCGTGTGATGAAGCCGGATCCTGTCACACCGAAGTTCAACCCCGGTCTGCCGGAGCCTGGTTTCGGCGCGGCGAAGCTCGATCCCGTGATCCTGCTGTTGCCCGACCTGGCGGCCACACAGGGCCTGGCTGAACGCCTCGCCCCTCACCTCAGGCCGGGCCTGCGGGTGGGTCTGCAGGGGGGCCTGGGCGCCGGCAAGACCACCTTCGTGCGGGCCTTGCTCTTGGCCATGGGTCATCGCGGGCGGGTGCGCAGCCCGACCTTCACCCTGCACGAACCCTACGAGTGCCGGGGCCAGACGGTCCATCACTTCGATCTCTACCGCTTTGGCGACCCTCGGGAGTGGCTCGATGCAGGGTTCGACGACCTGATCGGAAGCCAGGCGATCAGCCTGATCGAATGGCCACAGATGGCTCAGGGTGTCCTGCCCGAGTGCGACCTCGATATCGTGCTTGAGCCCCTGGGCGACACAGGGCTTGATGACAGCCCTGAGGCGGAATCGGGACGACGCGTGAGCCTGATCGCGCACTCTCAGCGGGGGCAGGTATGCCTGCACGCCGCCGGGTTCTGAGCTGGCTCGCCCGCGGCGGGCTGTCGGGCGGGGTCTTGCTGCTTACCCTGCCGCTGGCCCATGCGGCTTCGGTTCTGGCGGTGCGCGTCTGGCCGGCGCGCGATTACACACGCGTCACGCTCGAGCTCGATGCGCCGATCGAGCACCAGCACCAATTGCTGAATGACCCGCCCCGGCTGGTGGTCGATCTGCACGGCGTGAACCTCGATGCGGCGATGCGTGACCTGGTCAGCAAGGTGCGCCCCGATGATCCCTGGATCGCGGTGGTCCGGGCCGGGCAGTTTCGCGCGGGGGTGACCCGCGTCGTGTTTGATCTGCGTGAAATGGTGCGCCCGCGTCTGTTCGAGCTCGAACCCATCGGCCCGTATCGTCACCGGTTGGTGATCGACCTCTATCCGCTGACCGAGCCCGACGCCCTGACCCTTCTGCTCGGCCAGGTCGATGATCCGCTGGAAGGGCTGATTGCCTCACGCATTGAAGACGGGCAAGCCACGGCACGCCAGCGCCCTGAGCCTGCGCGGGCTGCGCCCCGTGCGCCTGCAGCGGATGACAACACGCCGAAAAACGCGGCGCGACCGCCTGAGCGCTGGTTCACGATTGCGATCGATCCCGGCCACGGCGGCGAAGACCCCGGAGCCATCGGCCCGGCCGGTACCTACGAGACGGATGTGGTTCTTGCGATCGCCCGTCGGGTGCGGGAGTTGCTGCGTGAGCATGCGGGCCTCCGTGTCTTCATGACGCGAGACGCCGACTTCTTTGTGCCGCTTTCGGTGCGGGTGGCCAAGGCACGGGCCGTCTCGGCCGACCTGTTCGTCTCGATCCATGCCGATGCTTTTGTGCAACCCCAGGCACGCGGCGCCTCGGTCTTCGTGCTCTCGGACAGCAGCGCAAGCAGCATGGGCGCCCGGTGGCTCGCCAGCCGCGAGAACCGGGCCGACCTGGTGGGCGGCACTGCACCTGCAGGGGCCAACCGTGAAGCGGCCAGCGTCCTCATTGATCTGAGCCGCACGGCGCAGATCACACAGAGCCGGCGACTGGGCACAAGCGTTCTGGGCGAATTGCGTCAGGTCGGCGCGCTGCACAAGGTGGCAGTGGAGCAGGCCGGATTCGCGGTCCTGCGCGCGCCCGACATGCCCTCGATCCTGGTCGAGACGGCCTTCATCAGCAATCCCGATGAAGAGCGCAAGCTGCGTGACCCGACCGAGCAGAACCGGATCGCGCACGCCCTGGTCAGGGGCGTACTCGCCTATGTCCGGCGCTTGCCACCCCGCAGCACGACATGACGCATGAACTCGATCACGGCGGGTAGCGCAGGCACCACGATCAGGGCCAGAGCCACCCACGAGAAGTTCTGTCGTACCCAGGGCAGATTGCCGATCCAGTAGCCCAGCACGGTGAGGCTGACCACCCAGAGCACTGCTCCGATCACGTTGTAGCGAGCGAACTTGCGATAGTCCATGGCCGCCACACCCGCCACGAACGGGGCGAAGGTGCGAATGAAGGGCAGAAAGCGGGCCACGATGATCGTGATCGCACCGTGCTTCTGATAGAAGGCATGCGTGCGTTCAAAGGCCGCACGATTGAACCAGCGGGAGTGCTCCCGCTGCCAGACCGCCACGCCGAGCCGGGCCCCGGTCGCAAAATTCACCGCATCGCCCAGGATCGCCGCGATGACGAGCAACACGATCAGCCACGGCAGGGACAAGCCACCGATTGCAGCGATCGCACCGCACACAAAGAGCAGTGAATCACCCGGCAAAAAGGGCATCACGACCAGTCCGGTCTCGATGAAAATGATCGCAAAGAGCAGAACGTAGATCCAGACACCGTACTGAGCCACCACCGATTCGAGGTGCTTGTCCAGATGCAGGAAGAGGTCGACGAACTGAGCAATGTCCATGGCGGGCGGATCATACCGCTCGCTGAGCGGCAACCGATTGAGCCCATACAAAGCACGGCATTTCAGGGCAAGCCGTTCTGCTCTTGCGAGCGGGGCTCTCTATACTGCCGGCCAGACCCGTTCAACAAGCCGACATGACCGAGCCTTTCCAGCCAACCCGGCGTTCGAGCCCCTCCTCGATCGCCAGGCTGCCCGACCACCTGATCAGCCAGATCGCCGCGGGCGAGGTGGTTGAGCGGCCCGCCTCGGTGGTCAAGGAGTTGCTCGAGAACGCAGTGGACGCCGGGGCCCGTGAGATCGTGCTGCGCATCGACGAGGGCGGGTTGCGCCGGATCTCGGTTCAGGATGACGGCAGCGGAATCGTCCGCGATGAGCTGCCCCTGGCGCTCACCCGTCATGCCACCAGCAAGATCCGCTCGCTCGCCGAGCTCGAATCGGTACTCACGCTGGGCTTTCGGGGCGAGGCACTGGCCGCTACCGCCTCGGTCTCGAGCCTGCGCATCACCAGCCGCACCGAAGGCGACGACACCGCCTGGTGCATCGATGCGGATCTTGGCGAAATCACGCCTGCGGCCGGCACGCGCGGTACGCTGGTCGAGGTTCTCGATCTGTATGGGCGCACACCCGCGCGACGCACGTTCCTCAAGACCCCTGCCACCGAAACCGCGCACGCCCTCGATGCCTGGCGTCGGGTAGCTCTCGCCCATCCTGCGATCGCCTGGCAGGTGTGGGTCGATGGCCGCAGCCACGAGCGCTGGCCGGCCGCCGACTGGGCTGATCGGGTGAGTCTGGCACTCGGTGAAGACACGCCGGTGCGGCGCATCGAGCATGACGCCGGCGGCCTGCGCCTGCAGGGGTTGGCCGGCGTGCCTACCGCCAGTCGATCCCGGGCTGATCGACAATTTTTCTATGTCAACGGCAGGGCAGTCAAGGACCGGGTGCTCACGCATGCCGTGCGTCAGGCCTATGCCGACCTGCTGCACGGCGACCGGCATCCGGCCTGGTGTCTCTTTCTGTGGATTGATCCGGCCGCAGTCGATGTCAATGTGCATCCGGCCAAGGCGGAGGTGCGCTTCAGGGATGGCCGAAGCGTGCACAGTTTTGTCTATCACGCCGTGCAGCAGGCGCTGCGGGCGGTAGCCGGTGCGGGTCATGTACCGACCGCGGCCGAGGCCCCCATTGGCGCCTTCGCGCCTGCAGCCCGCAATGCGTCCGCCTCGCCTGGGCAGTCAGGATGGAACGACCAGGGCCGAACGCCCAACAGCGGAGAGCTTTTTACCCAGAACAGGCCTGGAGGTGTGAAGGACAGCCAGCGTCCAGGGTTTGCTGCAAACAGTGTGCAGGACAGCCAGCGTTCAGGGTTTGCTGCCGCGGGCGCACAGGCACCCCGTGCGCAGACGATCGCAGCCTGGCTCGATGCCTTGCGACCCACGCCCGATACCCATACCCAGCCAGGGCCCATGCCACCGCTTGGGCATGCGCTGGCGCAACTGCACGGCATCTACGTGCTGGCGCAAAACGACGCGGGTCTGGTGGTTGTGGACATGCATGCAGCCCATGAGCGCATCGTGTACGAACGCCTCAAGTCGAGCCGTCAGGCCCGTTCGCCTCAGGTTCAGCGCCTGTTGCTGCCACAGTCATTTGCCGTGGATGCCCATGAGCGGGCGGCCTTTGAGGATCAGGGCGAGTCGATGGCCGCTCTGGGGCTTGAGCTGCAGGCTGCAGCCGAGGGGCATCTGGCCATCCACGCGGTTCCGGCCGCGCTCGCCCATGCCGACCCGGTGCAGCTTGCGCGATCGGCCCTGGCCGACCTGTCCGAACAAGGCTCCGGGCAAAGCCTGCAGCAGCGTGAAGAGGCCCTGCTGGCCACGCTGGCCTGTCACACCGCAGTGCGGGCCGGGCAGCGGCTGAGCATCGAGCAGATGAATGCCCTGCTACGCGACATGGAGCAAACCCCGGGCGCCGATCAATGCAATCACGGTCGGCCCACCTGGGTGCAATGGCCTCTGGTCGATATTGACCGCTGGTTCCTGCGAGGCCGCTGAGCGGCCGAAGCCTGAGCATGAGCCTGCAGCAATCGCCCCGGGCCATCCTGTTGCTCGGTCCCACGGCCAGCGGCAAAAGCGCGGCTGCACTCGCCCTGGCCGAGCATCTCGATCTCGAGATCGTGAGCATTGATTCGGCTCTGGTCTACCGAGGCATGGATATCGGCACCGCCAAGCCGAGCGCCGATGAACGCAGGCGGGTCCCGCATCACCTGATCGATCTCATCGATCCTGGCGAAAGCTATTCGGCAGCCCGCTTCGTGAACGATGCGCATGCCGCCATCGAGGCGGTCCGGGCCAAGGGACGGTTGCCGCTGCTGGTCGGGGGCACGATGCTGTACGTGCGAGCCCTGCTGGGCGGAATGGATGATCTGCCTGCAGCCAATGCCGAGGTCAGAGCCCGACTGGATGACGAGGCGCGACGGCTGGGCTGGCCTGTGCTGCATGCCCGTCTTGCGCAACTCGATCCAGCCACCGCGGCACGCCTGCCCCCCACGGATGCGCAGCGCATCCAGCGTGCCCTCGAAGTCATCGAACTCACTGGCCAGCCCCTGTCGTCCCTGCTCGGGCGGCAACGGGACAACGCCGCCCGCCCGTTGGCGTCGTGGCCGATCATCTCGCTGGAACCCTCGGATCGGTCGGTGCTGCACACCCGCATCGCCGAGCGTTTGCGCGCCATGGTGCGGGCCGGTTTCATGGACGAAGTGCAGACCCTGCGTGCGCGCGGCGACCTGCACGCAGGGCTGCCCTCGATGCGCTGCGTGGGTTACCGACAGGCCTGGGAGGCGCTCGAGCGGCAGCAGGCCACAGCAGAGCAGGCCTTTCTGGAGCCCGCCATCGCTGCGACCCGGCAGCTCGCCAAGCGCCAGCTCACCTGGCTACGCGCGATGCCCGAGCGAAGGGTCATCGATTGCCTGGCCCCTGATGCCATCCCTGAGGTCGTGCGGCGGGTCCTCGGCCTGTGGCAGAGCGATCACTGAACGCGCCTCTGGTCGGCCTGAGTCATCCAGGACGCTCGGCCTGAGTCATCCAGGACCCTCGGCCTCAGTCATCCAGGTCGCTCGGCCTCAGTCGTCCAGGTCGCGCGACCTCAGTCATCCCGACGCGTCCAGTGCAGATCGATGCCGGTCTGGCTGCCTGCACGCAGGCGAAACGACAGATGCTCGGTGATCTGATACTGCAGGCGCACCAGGTTCTGCAGGCCCCTCAGGCTCTGTTCGTAGCTCAGGAAGAGTCGCTCGGTCAGGCGCTTGCCCAAGGTCACGATGCTGTCTTGCGCAAAGCCTTCCGTGCCAAAGGTATCGCTTGCACCAGCCGGAGCCGTGCGGATGCTGAGCCGTTCAAGCCCGAAGCTGGAGGTCAGGCTGCGCACCGGGGAGGCTCGATCGGAGCTGGTCATCACCAGCGCCGCTGCAGCCTGCAGGGCGGCATTCTGTTCCCCTCGGGTGGTGTCGAAGGCCTTGCCCAGCACCAGCCAGGACAGCTTGTCGGGTTCGGGCACCTCAGGCCATGACAGCAGCGTCAGTACAGGGTGCCGCGCGGTGCCTGTCAGACGGACCCCGGCTGCGACGGGCTGATGTCGTCGCCAGGCCACGATGTCGATGGCCGGATCTTCGGGGTCTCCCGTAAAACGGAGCGTGCCGTGCTCGATCTGCAGATCCCGCCCGAAACCTCGCCAGATTCCGCAACAGACCTGAACAACCCCGTGCATCCGGGACAAACCGGACTCATCCAGGGTCAGACTCACCTCCCCCTGCAGTCGGGCATCCATCCCCTGACCGTAGACCTTGAACCGTTCCCCGAGATCAACGCGCAGTTCGGTTCGCACGGGCTTGTCGGATCGATCGAATGAGCTGCCGAGAAGGTCAACCCACCCATCGAGCGTCGGGCGCTCGGCCCTGTCGAGGTCACTCACCCGGCTCTCGACTCTGTCGAGGTCATTCACTCGGCTCTCGGCGATTTCGACCGTACGTACCTGGACGTCCGACGCCAGCCTCGGCGTGAAGGCCGAGCGGATTTCAATCACCCCTTCGTCGGCACGCACCTGTCCGCAAAGCACCGTCTGCTGGCCCTCAGGCCGCTCCTGCGCAGTTCCGGACAACACCAGACGCTGGCCTGGACCCAGCAGGACAGGCAGCAGATCCAATTGCAGTCGCTCGCCCGACAGGGCGACGTTGCCCGCCATCATCAGCACCACCAGCACGCCCGCCACACCGAGGAGCGCCGGTTTCAAAAGACCACCCCCAGCGAGGTGTACAGGCGCCAGCGCCCGCCTTGCAGCCCACGAGCCAGATCAATTTTCAACGGACCGATCGGCGTGCGCCAACGCAGGCCTGATCCCAGACCCCAATGGGCACGCCAGTTCGCCCAGCGATCGGCCACATCGCCGAGGTCTGCAAAAACCGCCCATGCCCAGTGTTCATCGATCGCTTGCTGCCACTCGACGCTGCCCACCGCCATCATCCGTCCACCCACCGTGGCCTCACCCAGAGCCAGACCCAGACTCTGCGCGGCATACCCACGAACCGATTGACCGCCGCCGGTGCGAAACAGATTGGCCGATGGAATGCCGTCTCGCGAAGCGGCCTGAACATGCCCGAGCTCGGCTCGAAGCAAGAGGCGAGCCCGTTCGCGGCCCGCGACGTTCAAGACTGGGATCAGACGGGCCACCGAGGCATAGCCGCGCATGAAACTGCGCTCCGAGCCCAGGCCCTCATGAGCGGCTGAAACCTGCAGGTTCAGCACCTGTCCACGCGTTGGAAATACCGGGGAATCAAGATCACGCAGACTCCAGCTCCAGCCCACGACCCAGGCTGAATGACGATCGCGTTGCTCAATCCCCGGTGCGAGTCCGATGCTTTGGACTTCGTCCTGCCAACTGACGGACCACCCGCGCTCGATCGCTCCATCACGCTGCAGCCGCGCCACGAAGACCTGCCCGCTCTGCACCACGTCATTGCGGATATCGCGGGCCTCGAGGCGTACACCGCCCTGCCAGCGCCAGCCTCCAGAGCCCTGCGGGCTCTCCCAGGTACTGAAGACCGTCTGTCGGTCTTGGTCCACATGGGCGCCAAGCATCGAACGAACCCCTGCACCCCAGTGGTTGTAGTGCTCCCATTGCCCTTCGGCACCCAGGCCATGATCGGTATCA
Organism: Burkholderiales bacterium; assembly: GCA_046304115.1. Lineage (GTDB taxonomy): Bacteria > Pseudomonadota > Gammaproteobacteria > Burkholderiales > Burkholderiaceae_E > UBA4615. Next base: position 9,749 of record JBKCEY010000334.1, read on the forward strand.
AGGCCCAGGACCAGGCTCAGGCGGCGGGCGGGGTGCTCGACCACGTCAACGAGGATCGGAACATCGGTACGGTCCGGGTCGATGCTCAGGGCCTCGAGGTCAGCCCGGACATGCGCGGTCGAGAACCATCCGGCGCCTGCCAGGCGCGACTGCATCAGCGCCAGTTGCCGGGCGTCGACCTCATCGCCGATCCGAAAGGGTTTCAGCCCATCGATGACTGCAGGTGGATATCGACTCAAACCGCGGATCTGCAGTCGTCCATACCGCAAGGCGGGGCCCGGAACCACGCGCAGACGCAAATCCGCCACGGCCCGCTCAGGATCCACCTCGACCTCGCTGTGATCTATTCGCGCACGCAGAAAGCCATCGTCACGCAAGGCCTCGATCAGTCTGCGCTTGGCGAGCGTCCATTCTTCGGACACAAAGGCCTGGCCGGTCTGCAAGGGCCATCGGACCAGCAACTCGCGCTGCAGTCTGGCGGCTGTTTGCGGGTCCGGATCATCGACCTGAAGGCTCAGCTCCCGCACGCGGGAGCGCGCGCCTGGATCGACGGTGATGCGTACGCCGTCCTCCTGGGGACTGACCTGGATACGCGCAGTGAAATAACCCTGGCTCGCGAGGAGCGCCCGAATCTCCTCGGGGGCGCGAGCCTTGAAGAGCGGCATCTGCGAGGCTTCGAAGTCCATGCGGTACTGCCAGCGCCCCAGCAGGGTGTGCGCGCGTAGCAAGGCCACCAAAGGCTGCGGTGCCTCGATTTCGAGTGGGTAGCGGGCTACATCGGAAGGCAGCGTGCAAGCCGCCTGGATCGGCAGCAACGAGGCGACCAGCAGGACCGAGGACGTGGCAAGAAGACGTCGCCCGGACACTCAACCTCAGATCACAACAGTCGGCGCTGCCCCGGGTGGGCGCGGCACGATGGTGCCAATGCGCTGAGCAGATTCGCCCAGCGCCCGAAGACGCTCGATGCAGGCCTGGGCCCGGGCCGGCTCAACCACGAGCACCAGACCGATACCGCAATTGAAGACACGATGCATCTCGGCCGGATCGATCGATCCTTCGCGCTGCAGCCAGTCAAAGAGAGCTGATCGCTGCCATGCCGATTGCTCGAGCACCGCCTGGCAGCTCTCGGGCAGCACGCGGGGCACGTTTTCGACCAGGCCTCCACCGGTGATGTGTGCAATTCCCTTGATCGGCATTTCGGCCAGCACAGCCAGCACGGGCTTCACGTAGATCCGGGTGGGTGCCATCACGGCATCAGCCAGGGTACGCCCATCGAGGTCCTGCTGCAGCGCAGGCGAATCAAGTCCACCACAGGCCCGCTCGATCACGCGACGGACCAGGGAATACCCATTGGAGTGAACGCCGCTCGAAGCCAGACCGATCACCACATCGCCAGGCACGATGCTGCGGCCATCGATGATGGCCGACTTCTCGACGGCGCCCACCGCAAAGCCTGCCAGGTCGTACTCACCATCGGGGTACATGTCGGGCATTTCGGCGGTCTCTCCGCCGATCAGGGCGCAGCCAGCCTGCTCACACCCTGCAGCAATTCCTCCGACCACCCGGGCTGCGGTGTCGACATCCAGACGACCACAGGCAAAGTAATCGAGAAAGAACAACGGCTCGGCGCCCTGAACCAGAATGTCGTTCACACTCATCGCGACCAGGTCGATGCCCACCGTATCGTGCCGATTCAGGGCGAACGCCATGCGCAGCTTGGTGCCCACACCGTCGGTGCCCGACACCAGCACAGGTTCGCGGTAGCGTTTGGGCACTTCAAACAGGGCTCCGAAGCCCCCGATGCCGTTGAGAACCCCCTCGCGCATCGTGCGCCGGGCCAGCGGCTTGATGCGCTCGACCAGGGCATCTCCGGCATCGATATCGACGCCGGCCGCCTTGTAGGAC
>JBKCEY010000335.1:0-3406 GCA_046304115.1 Burkholderiales bacterium
CTGAAAAAAGCGCTCCGGGTACGAAGACCGGCAATTCGAGTCGGGCGCCCCGGGTCAGCTGGCGAATATCGAGGTTTCCGCCGTTCTCGCGCGGCGGGATGGTGCGCAATCCTTCGCCTGCCATCGGCTGCGCAGCAGGCACAGCGTCCTGCGCATCCGGGGGCATCGCAATGCCCCCTCGGGCCACGAGCGCAGCCTCGCGGGCCGCCCATTGCTGCACCAGCGCCCTCGAGGGCGCAACACCCACCGTACCCATGAAGGCCCCTTCAGGAATGCGTACACCCGGCACCTGTGCCGAACGGCCGAATCCATCAGCGAGCTGCCAGTGGGCCAGAAAGCCCTCCTGAAAGTCCTCGCGCAGCAGGCCGGCACCGGGACGGATCACAGTCCATCCATAGGGCTGCGGGTTGATCTCGAGGAACTCCACCTCAAGCAGATCGCCAGGCTCTGCGCCCTTCACAAAGACCGGCCCGGTCAGGGGATGGCCCGCCTTTTTGTCATGCCGGGCGAGATCAGCGAACGACAGGCCCTCTCGCACCTGACCGTCGGATGCATCGCGAGTCTCGAGGACGAAATCCTCTCCCGGCTCGACCGTCAGGATGGGCTCAATGTCTGGATGCCAGCGGTTGTGTCCGGTGCCGGGATCGTCGCGAAGGCGTTTGTTGCGCTGAATGCGGATGGTTTTCATGGATGTTGGAAAGCGCTCGAGACGGTTTACGCGACAAGGATGAATCGGCCAGAGTATGCTCGAAGCACAACACAGGAGACAGGCATGAATGGTCCGATCATCTCGGCGGATTCGCACATCACCGAAGCGCCCGATACCTATCTGGCCCATATCGATGCCCGCTGGAAAGACAAGGCGCCACGCATCGTGCGCCTGGATGGGCAGGGCGATGTCTTTCAGATCGACGGCATGAAGCGACCCATACAGCTGGGCCTTGTGGCGGCCGCCGGCAAGCCTGCCGAGGAGATCACCCAGGGCGGCGTGACCTTTGAAGAGCTGCATCGTGGGGGATGGGATCCGGATGCCCGCATGCTCGATCAGGACCGCGACGGGGTGGCCGCCGAGGTCATCTATCCGACCGTGGGCATGCTGCTGTGCAACCACCCCGACTACGATTACAAGACCGCGTGCTTTGCAGCCTACAACCGCTGGATCGCCCAGTTCTGTTCGCGCCATCCGGCCCGTCTTCTGGGCTGCGGCCAGACCTCCGGGCGCACCCCCGGCGAGATGATCGAGGACTTCAAGGCCATCAAGGCCATGGGCCTGCGTGGGGTGATGATGCCGGGTAATCCGGCGATCGAAGACTACGACTCACCCCTCTACGATCCGGTCTGGGCCGCGGCCATCGAGCTCGACCTGCCCCTGTCCTTTCACATCCTGACCACCCGCGACGCGGCGCCCGTGCGTGGCCCGAAGATCAACAGTTTCCTGTCGATCATCCGGGGCAATCAGGACATCATGGGCACGCTGATCTTTGGCGGCGTTTTCGAGCGATTTCCGGCGCTGCGCATCGTGTGCGTGGAGGCCGATGCGGGCTGGGTGCCGCACTACATGTACCGCATGGACCATGCCTACAAGCGGCATCGCAACTGGCTGGCGCCTGGCATCAAGCTCTCGCGGCTGCCAAGCGAATATTTCGCTGAGCATATCTACACCACCTTTCAGGATGACTGGGTGGCCTTCCGGTCGGTCGATCAGATGAACTACAAGCGGCTGATGTGGGCCAATGACTTCCCGCATTCCGACTCCACCTGGCCCTGGTCGCAGCAGATGCTGGCCGAGCAGGCCGCGCGCCTGACCCCCGTACAACGCCAGGCCATTCTGAGTGACAACGTGAGCGAGCTCTATCGCATCGACCGAACCCTGCTGCAGGCCGCATGAGTCGAAGCTCACCCGAGGCGCGCTGGTTCTTGGCCAGCGTGGCCTTCTGGATGGCGCCCCATGGCATCCAGACCGTTCTGGTGCCCTATCTGATGGCGATCGAGCTGCGCCAGAGCGCGGGCAGCTTCGGCATTACGCAGATGGTGAGCCAGGCGCCCATGCTGCTCTTTCTGATGCTCGGTGGTTATGTGGCGGATCGCCAGGATGCGCGCAGGCTCCTGGCTTTGCTGCAGGCTCTGGCGTTGATCATGCCGCTGCTGGTGGCTGTCGTGCTGATGCAGGGCCGTGTGAATGAAGCGCTTATCCTGGTTTACGCCGCCACCTGGGGCTTGCTGGCTGCGTTTGTGATGCCAGCCCGTGATGGCCTGCTCAAGCGGGTCTCGGGCGTGAATATCCAGCGCATGGTGGCGCTGGCCATGGGCACGCAGTTTGCGGCTCAGATGGCGGGTCAGGTGCTCGCCGGTCGCGCAGCGCAATGGGGGGTCGACCGGTTGCTGCTGATCCAGGCCGCCTTGCTTCTGGTCGGGGTCTGGGTGGTGCGGCACTTGCCTGTGAAAGCGGGGCTGCCCTCAAGCTCGAAGGCCACGACGGCGGTGCCTGCAACAAACGCAGGAACACTGAACGCCACCCCGAACGCCACCCCGAACGCCACCTCGAACGCAACCCCTAACACCACCCCTAACGCCACCTCGCCTGAGCGCCTGAGTCTTTGGCGTGAGCTCACCGACGGTGGACGCCTGATCGCCACCAACCCGGTGCTTCGGGCCACGTATGTGATCACCATCGGCATGGGGGTTTTCTTTGGTGGCATGTTCCTGGTCCTGATGCCGCTTGCCGTGCGGGATCTCTATGACGGCGGGGCACAAGACCTTTCCAACACCTTCATTGCCTTCGGTCTGGGCACTCTGACCGCGATCTTCGGAATGATGCGTCTGGGCGGCGCGCGCCGGCCCGGAGCCGTTCTGGTTTTTTCCCAGTTTCTGGGGATTGCCGTTCTCACACCGATCGCATTCGGGATTTCGCAATGGGCCTTCACGGCCTGCATCTTCTGCTGGGGCATGGGCGGCGGCTTTGCGATGACCATGAGCCGGACCATCATGCAGGAGCAGGCGCCCGCCTCGCATCAGGCCCGGGTGATGGCTGCGTTTTCGTTTGCCACCGTGGGTGGCGGCCCGATCGGCGCGCTGATCACCGGCGCGGCGGCCGCTCAATGGAGCGTGAAAGCCGCCATCGTCGTGCCCGTGGTGGGCGTGCTCTGCACCACACTCGCTTCGCTGGCGATGCACTCCATTGTGTCGCTGCGATCCCGATCGCATGCCTGATTGCCACGCCTGAACCTGCTCACCGTTCATCCCTTCTGGAGATCTGTATGACATCCACGCTTACCCCTGCATCCGGTCCATCCGACAATGCAGCCGCTGTTTTCTCGCCCAACGCCCTGGCGGGCAAGGTTGCCCTGATCACGGGCGCTGCCGCCGGAATCGGCCTGGCCACAGCGCGCGCCATGGCAGCCTGTGG
>JBKCEY010000336.1:0-7290 GCA_046304115.1 Burkholderiales bacterium
GCGAAACAAGGACAACCAGCAGGCGCTGGAGGTTTTCAGCCGTATTGTTCGCATCAAGCCCGACATGGCTGCCGCTCACTTGCGGCTTGGCGAGATACGAAGCGCAACCGGTGACCAGGCTGGCGCCATGGCCAGCTTCAAGCGCGCTGCCGAACTCGATCGCCGTACCCCTGCGGCTCAATTCGGCATGGCCAGCGCCCTGCTCAAGGACGGAAAAAAGGACGAAGCCTTCCGGCTGGCCCGCAAGCTGACACAGGATCAGCCACGTCGGGCAACAGGCCTGATTCTCGAGGGTGATCTTCATGCCGCAGACGGCCAGTGGAAGGAGGCAGCAGCGGCCTACCGCCGCAGCTTGAGCGCCGAGCGTACTGCCCTGGGCGCCATCCGTGAGCATCAGGCGCTCCTGAAGCTCGATGACAGCGCGCAGGCAGATGCAGCACTCAAGAGCAGTCTCGTCGCTTCTCCGAACGATCTGAGCCTGCGTGCCTACGCGGGGCAAAAAGCACTGGAAGCGCGGCAATGGAAGCCAGCAGCCGAGCACTTTGAAGCGGTGGTCAGACGCAATCCAGGCAATCCGGACGCCCGAAACAATCTCGCCTGGGCCCTGCACATGATGAAAGACCCTGGGGCAGAAGAGCACGCGCGTATTGCCTTTCAGCTTGCTCCGCTGTCTGGTCCGATTGCCGATACGCTCGGCGCGGTTCTGCTGGCCAAAGGGCAGACTCAACCGGCTCTGGATATCCTGCGTCAGGCGGTCACGCTCTCACCCAAAGATGCCGACATTCGCCTGAACTTGATCCAGGCGCTGGCGCAGGCAGGCCGTAGCAACGATGTACGCAGTCAGGCCGAGCAGTGGCTCAAGGAGTTTCCAGCCTCACCGCGCGCCGAAGAGGTCAAGGCTCTGCAGAGCAAGGCGACGAAGGGCTGACGCATGACAGTCCGGGTATCAGCTCGAGTTGCCTTCACCGTGCACGGGGGAACTGACCCATGTGCGGACTGACTGCCCTGTTTGATCCCGGCCGCCCGAGTCTGGCCGATCCGGATCAGTTCCGGCAGATCAACGATCTGCAGACGCATCGGGGCCCCGATGAAGGCGCTGTGCACATCGAGCCGCACATCGCGCTCGGGCATCGCCGGCTGTCCGTCATAGACCTGGCCACGGGTCAGCAGCCCCTGGCCAATGAGGACGGGTCGATTGTTGTGGTTTTCAATGGCGAGATCTACAACTTCCAGGATCTGCGCCAGGAGCTGACCAGATCCGGTCACCGCTTTGCCACATCAAGCGATACCGAAGTCCTCGTCCATGGCTGGGAGCAATGGGGCGTGGGTCTCGTTGCACGATTGAGGGGCATGTTCGCCTTCGTGCTTTGGGATCGCCCAAACAAGACACTCTTTGCCGCCCGAGACCGGTTGGGTGTCAAGCCGCTGCACTACGGTCAGCTCACTGACGGCCGCTGGGCCTTCGGTTCAGAGCTCAAGACCATCATCGATCAGCCAGGTTTCAATCGCCGGACCGATGCTCGCGCGGTCGAGGACTATCTGGCTCTGGGCTACATCCCTGATCCAGAGTCCTTCTGGATCGGTGCGCGCAAACTGCCGCCGGGCCACCATCTCGTCTTCAGAGTCGGCCAGACAGCCCCGATCATTGAGCGCTACTGGCAGGTCGATTTTTCTTCCGAACGGGACTGCAGCCTGGAGCAGGCCTGCGATGAGCTCAGGCAACTGCTCAGCGAATCGATTGGCATGCGATTGGTGTCCGAGGTGCCGCTCGGCGCTTTTCTGTCGGGTGGGGTCGACTCAAGCACCGTGGTGGCGTTCATGGCCGGGCTGCAGCCCTCGCCCGTGCAAACCTGCGCAATTGGATTTGACCAGTCTGATCATGACGAAACCGTCCATGCCCGGGAAGTTGCGCGGCTCTTCGCAACCGAGCACCACGAGCATCAGGTCAGCGCCGATGACTTTGGTCTGATCGATACTCTCGCGCGCCTCTACGACGAGCCGTTCGCAGACAGCTCAGCCATACCGACCTACCGGCTGTGCCAGATGGCCCGAAAGCATGTCACTGTGGCGCTCTCGGGCGATGGCGGAGACGAAACCTTTGCTGGCTATCGTCGCTATCGGCTGCACCTGCGCGAGGAGCGAATCAGACAATTGCTGCCCGCCGCGTTGCGCCAACCTCTTTTCGGAACCCTTGGACGTTTCTATCCCAAGTTTGATCGCCTTCCCAGGGTGCTGCGCGCGCGAACCACCTTTCAGGCGCTGGCCAGAAGCACAGGAGAGGCTTACTTCAACAGCGTGGCTGTGATGCGCGAAGAGGTCCGAAAAAGCCTGCGCTCTGATCATCTGAGCCGGGAACTTTCAGGCTACCGCAGCGAAACCCGGTTCGAGTCGCTGGCCGGTAATTGCGGCAGTGCCGACCCGCTCAAACAGATTCAAGCCATCGATTACGCCACCTGGCTACCGGGTGATATCAATACCAAAGTCGATCGTGCCAGCATGGCCCATTCGCTGGAGGTACGAGAACCTCTGATGGATCACCGACTGGTGGAATGGGCGGCTCGCTTGCCGAGTTCACTCAAGCTGAAGGGGTCGGTCGGCAAGAGGGTCCTCAAAACCGCGCTCTCCGACACATTGCCTCACTCCATCCTGCACCGCTCGAAAATGGGGTTTTCAGTCCCGCTCGCGCACTGGCTGCGAGGGCCTTTATCCAGCAAGGCCATGGCTTTGGCCAGCAGCCCGGCACTGGCCGACAGCGCTTTGCTGAACCTCCAGACCTTGAAACGGATGGCGGAAGATCATGTTTCAGGCCGAGCTGACTTCAGCCGTCCCCTCTGGTCGATCCTGATGCTGGAGGCAGTTCTGCGCCGCTCGTGACGAAAAACCGTCCTCTCAGGCAGCCGTTACGGAGATGTCACGAAACCGATGAATAAATCACGGCTCGAATATCGAATTGGATTCAGAATCGCGCCGAATGGGTCAGAGACGACTTTGAAGAAAATCCTTTTTTTCATCTAATCTTCCGTTGCTTACGGAGTTCATCATGTCAATGAAGAAATCCCTGTTCGCTGCACTCGTGGCCTGCGCAGCCCTGACCGGGCTGCTGGGCGGGTGCGCCACACAGGATCTGCCTTCGGCTCCTGCCAAAGCGGCCGCGCCCGACTATCTGTACAAGATCGGCCCCGGTGACGTCCTGCAGATCAGCGTCTGGCGCCATCCAGAGCTTTCAGCGAGCCTGCCCGTTCGACCCGATGGAAAGATCACTTCCCCACTGATCGAAGACATGATCGCGATCGGACGCACACCTGCCGAACTCGCGCGTGAAATCGAAGACAGGCTCAAAAAATTCATTCGCGACCCCAGCGTCACCATTGCAGTCACCAGCTTTGTGGGGAACACCTCGGCTCAGGTTCGCGTGGTGGGTCAGGCCGCCAAGCCCGCTGCGATCAACTACAAGCAGGGCATGACCCTGCTCGACGTCATGATCTCGGTGGGCGGTATTACCGAAATGGCCGCGGGCAATCGGGCGGTGCTGATCCGGCAAAGCGAAGGCGGCAAGCAGTACGCGGTGCGCCTGCGTGATCTGCTCAAGGGGGGTGACGTCTCGGCCAATGTCGAGCTGCTGCCCGGTGACGTCATCATGATTCCTGAAAGCTACTTCTGATCATGGCTCAATTCTGGCTGCAACTTCGAGAACTTCTTCCGAGCCTCTGGAAACATCGCTGGTGGGGTTTTCTGGCAACCCTCGCGACGGGTCTGATCGGGACCGTAGTGGTCTTCAGCATTCCTTCGCGGTACGAGGCCAATGCGCGGGTGTATGTGGATACCCAGTCCATCCTGAAGCCTCTGATGGCGGGGCTCGCTGTTCAGCCCAATCTGGATCAACAGGTTCAGATGATGGCCCGCACTCTGGTGAGCCGACCCAATGTTGAGCGGGTCTTGGCGATGTCGGATCTTGACCTCAAGACCATGGATGCCAAGCAGCGCGAGGGCATGGTCGATGAGCTGATCAAATCGATCGTGTTCCGCCCCGCAGGCGGGACCAACCTCTATTCGGTGTCCTATCGCAATGTGTCCCCCGACTCCGCGCGCAAGGTCGTGCAATCGCTGCTCTCGATCTTTGTAGAAGCGAATCTCGGCGACAAACGCAAGGATGCAGAACAGGCGAGGCGCTTCATCGACGAGCAGATTGCCATCTACGAAAAACGGCTTGTCGAGGCCGAGAATGCACTGAAGGACTTCAAGATCCGCAATATTGACGTCATGCCCAGGCTATCAGCCGACTATATTTCAACGGCGAATTCGGCACAGCGTGAGTCTGATGCGGCACGGCTCGAACTACGTCAACTGGAGAACAGCCGCGAGGCTCTGCGCCGCCAGCTTGCGGACGAAAAGCCGCAGTTCGTCAGCTCTGAACCATCGCCTGCAGCCCGCAGCCCGAACACTCCGAGGGTGACACCGGAGGCCGAGTTGCGCGCCGAAGCAGCCCGCAAGCGGCTCGATGAACTGGCGCTTCGCTTCACCGATGAGCATCCCGACGTGATCATCCAGCGGCGGGTCGTTCGCGACCTCGAGCAGATTGCCGAAGCCGAGAAGCGGGCCCTCGCGGCATCCAGTGCAAACAGCGCACCCAATGTCGCAACGACAATCATTCCCAACAAGGTCTACCAGGACATCAAGGTATCTCTTGCCGATACGGAGTCGAAGATTGCCGCGCTGCGTGCGCGGGTGGCCGACTCCGACTCGCGTCTTTCCCAGGCCCGGGCTGCGGTGACGACCATTCCCAAGATCGAAGCGGAATACACACAGCTCAATCGCGACTATGAGATCAACAAAAAGAACTACGAAGCGCTGATCTCGCGTCGCGAATCCGCCGCCATGTCCGGCGAAATGGATTCGAAATCCGGTGTCGGCGAATTCCGGGTAGTCGACCCACCCCGAGTCACGCCGTACCCAGTGACGCCCAATCGACCCTTGCTGCTCACCGGTGTCCTGTTGCTGTCCCTGGCCGCTGGCGTTGCGGTGGCCTTCCTGCTGCAGCAGGTCAAACCTGCCTTCTTCGACGGACGCAGCCTCCGTAAGGTGACCAACCTGCCCCTGCTTGGAACGGTATCGCTCTTGGGCACACCCGAACGGTCAGCCCGTGAGCGTCGTGAGGTTCTGAAGTTTTCGGGGAGTGCAGCCGCTTATCTGCTGCTCTTCGGGCTTCTCATCGCTTGGTTCGCCTCGCGCCTGTTCATTCGCTGACCGGAAGACAACTTATGAGCCTTATCGAAAAAGCGGTTGATCAGCTATCGCGTGATGTCGCAAACACCCTGCCACAATCGGAGGCCGCTGCGGCTTCAGGCACGATGCCACCAGAGCACGGGGAGCCTCTGATTGCCCGGGCCATGGATCTCATGCCGCCCAGTCCCGCTGCAAGTGCGACTCCATCCACGCCATCAGGCGCCCCGTCCAAATCGAGTCCAGTCTCTCCGCATGACTCGCCTACTGCGGCCACGCAGCCACGGCCTGTGGCGAGCCCCAGACGCCCCGACCCGGCGTTGATTTCCATCGACACCCTGAGGACCCGAGGCTTCGTCACTCCCGATGCCGCTCCAACTGCGCTCAGCCAGGAGTTTCGCGTCATCAAGCGTCCCTTGCTCGACAATGCATTTGGTCGGGGCGTAGCGCCTGTTGCCAATGGCCGCCGAGTCATGGTCACGAGCGCCTACTCGGGAGAAGGCAAGAGCTTCTGCGAGATCAACCTGGCCATGATCATCGCGGCCGAGCGTGATACCTACGTCTTGCTGGTGGACGCCGATGTCGCCAAGCCTTCCATCCCGACCGAACTGGGCTTCAGTACCACTCGCGGCCTGATGGACTGCCTGAATGACCCGCACCTTGATGTTGGCGAAGTTGTCCTGCCGACCAACATCGAGCGGCTATCGGTCTTGCCGGCGGGCCGTCGACACGAGCAGGCTACCGAGCTTTTGGCCAGTTCTGCCATGGGCGCACTGGTCGACCATCTCGCAAGCCGGTACGATGATCGCATCATCATTTTCGACTCCCCGCCCATACTCATGACAACGGAGTCCCGGGTTCTGGCGTCTTACATGGGCCAGATCGTGATGGTCGTAGAAGCTGGCAACACACCGCGTGATGCAGTGGCCGATGCGATCACCGCCATGGGTTCACCCGAGATGGTCGGGATGGTCCTCAATAAATCCCGCGAAGCCCGTCATGGCGGTTATCAAGGATACGGTTATGGATATGCAGCGGCCTGATTCCCATCACCCGATGATCCGCGGATCGTCGGTGAAACGTCTTTGTCTCCTGATTGCGGTGGCTTTTGGGTCGGTTGCAGGCACCACATGGGCACAGCAAAGCCCACCCACCCCGGGCAGCATGGGCGGCGCCTCAGGCCTGCGCCCCCTGGGGGTCGGATTGCAAAGCGAACCGGCCGACGGATTGGCCCTCGGAGTTCGCGGCAGCGTTCTGTACAGCAACAACCTCGACCTGCAGTCCAGTACCGCAACAGATCCTGGCCATGCCCTGCTGGAAGTCGCTCCCTATGCCCGGTATCGCCAGAACCTGCAGCGTGGGCCGGTCGCAGTCGACTACACCCTGCGCGCTCAGGTCCGGGATGGGTCGGGCGACAGCTTCAGACTGAGAAGCGACCTTCGCGCGGTTGCAGACCAACGGCTGGTGGATCAGTGGCTGAGGGTTTCGGCTCTGGCCTATATCCGGTCAGTGAACCTCAATCCCTTTGTTTCGAGCTCCTTGGACCCTGCCGGCCAGGTGGCCAACACCGGTCAGTATCGCAACTTGGAGATCTCGCCCTATGCCCGGGGTGATCTGGGCGGAGATGGGTCTTGGAATGTCCGCTACCGGCTACGGTACATCGATGGCGGACAGACTTCAGTCCTGCCCTTTGTCTTCGCCGGTCCCAACACCCAGAATATTCGGTCCGCCGGGGCTCGGTCGGACCTCGAGCGCCGATTGCTTGGGGTGTCGGTCGATCTGACCCGTGCCGATGTCAGCTACCGGAACGACCTTGATTACACCAACGAAGAGTACGACTTGCTCGGATGGCTGAGGCTGAGCCCATCCCTGCGCGCCGGCGCAGGCGTAGGCTACAGCGCTAATGACCGGCTGGTGAATACAGCGGGCGAATCCAGCGGAACGGGTGCGGTCGCGGCTCTGCAGTGGAACCCCTCGGCGCGAACCAGCGTCGCGGCACGCTGGGCCGATCGCTATTACGGTAACCAGTTCTCCGTGACAGCCGACCACCGTGGCGCCAACTGGGTCGCA
>JBKCEY010000337.1:0-16026 GCA_046304115.1 Burkholderiales bacterium
CTCATGACCCGCTTTCAGGCCCATGCCGAGCGTTTCGACACCGAACTGGTGCTCGACGAGATCCACACGGTGGACCTGAATCAGAGGCCCTTCGTGCTCAAGGGCGACTCGGCCACCTACACCTGCGATGCCCTGATCATCGCCACAGGCGCATCCGCGAAGTACCTGGGTCTGCCGAGCGAACAGGCCTTCATGGGCAAAGGGGTTTCGGGTTGTGCAACCTGCGATGGCTTTTTCTACAAGAATCAGGAGGTGGCCGTGGTGGGCGGGGGCAACACGGCAGTCGAAGAGGCGCTCTACCTCTCCAACATTGCCAGCAAGGTGACCCTGGTGCATCGCCGCGACCGCCTCAAGGCAGAGGCCATCATGATCGACAAACTCATGGCCAAGGTCGAAGCCGGCAAGGTCGAGGTACGCTGGAACAGCACGCTCGATGAGGTCCTGGGCGATGCCTCTGGCGTCACTGGCATGCGGGTGCGCAACATTCAGAACAACGCCACCGATGACAAACCCCTGCAGGGCGTGTTCATTGCGATCGGGCATCAGCCCAATACCGGCATCTTCGCCGGCCAGCTCGAGATGAACAACGGCTATATCGTGACCCGCAGCGGACTCAACGGCCTGGCGACCATGACCAGCATCGAGGGGGTGTTTGCCGCAGGCGATGTGCAGGACCATGTCTATCGTCAGGCCATCACCAGCGCGGGTACCGGTTGCATGGCTGCACTCGATGCCCAGCGCTGGCTTGAGGCTCAGGAAGACAACCGCTGATACCCATGCCCGACCATGCCGACCGATTGGTCCTCACTCGCGCGCATCCGTGATGCGCTCAAGGCCGAGCAGGCCGCCCGCGAAGCGGCGGCTGAGCGCGAGCGCCTTGCGCGTGAGCAGGCCGAGCGTGAGCACAGCCTTTTTCGTACGGCGATCGGAGCAGTCGAACCCCTGAGAAGCGACAGCCGCGTGTCGGCTTTGCCCGAGCCCCCCTCCCCTCGGGCGCGCCAGTTCGAGCAGGATGAATCGCACGCCCTGGCCGCATCGATGAGTGACGAAATCGATATCGAGCGCCTGCTGGATACCGATGGTGATCTGTCGTATCGAAGGCCGGGTGTTGGTGCCGATGTGGTGCGCAGGCTCAGGCGAGGCCACTGGAGTCTGCAATCGCAGATCGATCTGCATGGACTGCGGGTGGACGAAGCTCGCGAGGCGCTGGCGGTCTATCTGGCCAGCTGCGTCAAACGGGAGCAGCGGTGCGTGCGGGTCGTGCATGGCAAGGGTCTGGGATCGGTCAATCGCGAACCCGTGCTCAAGGGCAAGGTGCTCAAGTGGCTGACCCAGCGCGATGAGGTCCTTGCCTTCTGTCAGGCACCCCCGGCAGACGGTGGCAGCGGTGCCCTGCTGGTGCTGTTGCGCCCGCCGCGATGAGGATCCTGCGGCCGCGAGAGGCCTGCCGATGATTGCCCATCTGCCCGATCTTGCCCTGGCGGCGGCTCTGGCCTGGGGCGCGGGTCTGAGGCTGTATCTCGTGGTGTTTGCTCTGGGTATTGCCGGCTGGTTGGGCTGGTTGCCGCTACCGGAGCATCTGTCGGCCTTTGCTCATCCCGCGGTCATGGCCGCTGCCGGCTTCATGACCCTGATTGAACTGTTCGCAGACAAGCTTCCCTGGCTGGATAGCCTTTGGGATGGTGTTCAGACCTTCATTCGCATTCCGGCAGGCGCCGCAATGGCGGCGGCGGTGTTTGGCGACTCGGGCGCGGTCACGGCGCTGGTGGCCGCGATGCTCGGGGGAGGCCTCACGGCGGCAACCCATTTCTCCAAGGCTGGTGCACGCGCTGCGGTGAATACATCGCCCGAGCCTTTTTCGAATCTGGCCCTATCGTTTGGGGAGGATGCCCTGGTGCTTGGAGGCGGCTGGCTCGCCCTGACCCACCCGGCGATCTTTCTGGGCGCGCTCGCCCTGCTCACCGTGGCCGGTCTCAGTCTGATCTGGATCCTGTGGCATCGCACCCGACGCTGGATTTCCAGCCGTCGGGCCTGAAACGGCGGATCAGACCGCGTCGGCGCCGGTTTCGCCTGTGCGGATGCGAATGACCTGTTCCACGGCGGTCACAAAGATCTTGCCGTCGCCGATGCGCCCGGTATGCGCAGCCTTGACGATGGCATCGATGGCACTCTCGACGCCCGATTCGGCCACCACCACCTCGACCTTGACCTTGGGCAGAAAGTCGACCACATATTCGGCGCCGCGATAGAGCTCGGTGTGGCCCTTCTGACGGCCAAATCCCTTGACCTCGGTCACGGTCAGTCCGGTGACACCCACTTCGGCCAGGGCCTCGCGGACTTCATCGAGCTTGAAGGGTTTGATGATGGCGGTGATCTGTTTCATGGCGAACTCCGGGCGCCCTCAGGGCAGAACGAGGGGCGGCATGAGGGATGGTCAGAAGGAAGGATCAGTCTTTGAAACGTGAGGTGATGGGATAGCGCCAGTCGCGACCGAAGGCACGATGGGTGATGCGAATGCCGGGAGGGGACTGACGCCGCTTGTATTCGCTGATGCGCATCAGGCGCACGACTTTCTCGACCGCCTCGCGAGGATAGCCACGAGACACGATCTCATCGACCCGCCGGTTTTCTTCCATGTAGAGCTGGACGATGCCATCGAGCTGGTCGTAGGGCGGCAGGGAGTCCTGGTCTTTCTGATCGGGGCGCAACTCGGCACTCGGTGCACGGGTGAGAATGCGCTCGGGAATGACGGGCGAGACGCTGTTGCGGTAGTGGCAAAGCCGGTAGACCAGTGTCTTGGCGATGTCCTTGATGACGGCAAACCCTCCGGCCAGATCGCCATAGAGCGTGGAGTAACCCACTGCAGTCTCGGATTTGTTGCCGGTGGTCAGTACGATGGATCCAAACTTGTTGGACAGCGCCATCAATAGCGTGCCGCGAATCCGGGCCTGCAGATTTTCTTCGGTGGTGTCGGCCTGCAGACCCTTGAACTCGCCTGACAGCGTGGACAGGAAGGCATCGAACACCGGCACGATGGGAATCTCGTCGTAGCGCACGCCCAGGCGATGGGCCATGTCGCGCGCATCGATCCAGGAGATGTCGGCGGTGTAACGCGACGGCATCATGACGGCACGCACCTTGTCGGCACCCAGCGCATCGGCCGCCACGGCCAGCACGAGCGCAGAATCCACGCCACCCGACAGGCCAATGAGGGCACCGGGAAATCCGTTCTTGCCCAGGTAATCGCGGGTGCCCAGCACCAGAGCCTGGTAGACCTGAGCCTCTTCGCCAGGCAATGGATGAATCGTTCCACGGACCTGGCCATCGGCCTCAACCTCGACCACCATCAGGTCTTCGGTGAAGGATCGCGCCTGGCCCTGCACGTGCCCGGATGCATCGAGCGCAAACGACGCGCCGTCGAATACCAGCTCGTCCTGGCCGCCCACCAGGCTTGCCAGAACGATGGCCATGCCCTGCGCGCAGACATGGTTGCGCACCACATCCTGGCGCAGCGCCTGCTTGTCCATATGAAACGGCGAGGCATTCGGGGCGAGCAGCACCTGCGCACCGGCCATGGCAGCCGCCCGAGGCGCACGGTCGAACCAGAAGTCCTCGCAGATCACAACGCCGAAACGAACGCCCCCCGCCTCGAACACCAGGGGCTCGCTGCCGGCCTCAAAATAGCGGCGCTCATCGAAGACGCCATAGTTGGGCAGTTCGAACTTGCAGTACTGACCCAGCAGACGGCCTTCGATCAGCACCGATGCGGCGTTGTAGCGCCGACCCTCTCGAACCAATGGATGACCGACCACCACATGCAGGCCGGGCCATTGCGTTGAGGCCTGCTGGAGTTCGGCCAGCGCCTGTGCGCTTCGGTCATGAAACGCATCGCGCAGCAGGAGATCCTCGGGCGGGTAGCCGGTGATCGACATCTCGGGCGTGACCAGCACCGAGGCGCCAGCGGCGAGCGCACTGTGCGCAGCCCGCTGGATGCGCTCAACATTGCCGGCAAAATCGCCGATCGTTTGATTCAACTGGGCACTGGCAACCCGGGTTGGCATGGCAAGCTTGGGGACGAGAGCTGATAAAAGGCGGCACGCCGCACGGGCATGACAGAACGTTCAAATTATCGCACGCGGATCATCACAGACCTGCAGGAACTGGCCCATTGCGGCTGGGATGCCCTGCTGGCCAACGCACCCGAGTCGGGTGCCGTGTTCCTGAAGTCAGCCTTTCTGGGCGCTTTGCAGGCCAGTGGCTGTGTCGGAAACGACACCGGCTGGCAGCCCCACTTCGTGGTGCTGATGGATCCTGAGGACGGGCTCGTGGCGGGCGCACCGCTCTGGATCAAGGACCATTCCTATGGCGAATATGTCTTTGACTGGGCCTGGGCCGACGCCTACCACCGTCATGGTCTGCCCTATTACCCCAAGGGACTGATTGCGGTTCCCTTCACGCCCGTGCCGGGCCCGCGCCTGCTGGCGATCAGTGATGCCACTCGAAGCGCACTCATTTCAGCCCTTGATGCGCAGTGCGAAGCATTGGGTCTGAGCGGGCTGCATGTGCTGTTTCCTCATCCCAACGATGCGCTGGCCCTGACCGCAGCCGGCCTGATGGCGCGCCAGGGCGTGCAGTTTCACTGGGAAAACCCCGGCTGGCGCAGCTTTGATGATTACCTCGCGGCCCTGGCCCAGCCCAAGCGCAAGAAGATTCGCGCCGAACGGCGCAAGGTGGCCCAGGCCGGGGTGCGGGTCAGAATGCTCGCGGGCCAGGAGATTGAACCTGCGCACTGGCAGCACTTCGTGCGGTGCTACAAGTCCACCTACGCCCAGCACCATTCCACGCCCTACCTCAACCGCGCCTTCTTTCAGGCCATCGCAGCCGGTATGCCCGAGCATCTGCTGATGGCTCTGGCCGAACACGACAACGAGCCGGTCGCAGCCGCCCTGCTGTTCAGAGATGCCCGCACCCTCTACGGACGCTACTGGGGCGCGGTGCAAGCCTTCGACAGCCTGCATTTCGAAGCGAGCTATTACGCGCCCATCGAGTGGGCCATTGCGCAAGGCATCGAGCGATTCGAAGGCGGCGCGCAGGGCGAGCACAAGATGGCGCGCGGCTTCATGCCCCAACCCACCTGCTCATTTCACCGGCTGGCTCATCCGGCCTTTGCAGATGCGGTTGAGCGGTTTTTGGTGCGCGAGCGCGGTGGCATCGACGCCTATCTGGACGAACTCCAGGATCGCAGCCCGCTGCGTTCAGGCTGAAGGTCTGCGGACACTGCTGAGCGCGGGCCCGTAATAGCAGGAGCAGCAGGAGCCGGGAACAGCACTGACCGCGCCCGGACCCGGCGAGCCCCGATCAGAACATCGGTTTTTGGGCCGCCGTGCGATAGCGCTCCAGACCTGCCTCGATCTCGGCCGTGGCCTCCGAGACCCCGCCCCACCCGAGTACCTTGACCCACTTGCCAGGCTCGAGATCCTTGTAGTGCTCAAAGAAGTGCTGGATCTGCAGCAACCGCTCGGGCTGGAGGTCTTCGGGTTTTTCCCAGTGCTTGTAAATCGGCAGCACCTTGGTGATCGGCACGGCAATCAGCTTGGCGTCTCCGCCGGCCTCATCCTGCATCTGCAGAATGCCCAGTGCACGGCAGCGGATCACCGCACCCACCGCGATCGGATAGGGCGTGATGACCAGAACGTCCACCGGATCCCCGTCGTCGGCAATCGTGTGCGGGATATAGCCGTAATTGCAGGGATAGTGCATGGCCGTCATCATGAACCGGTCCACAAACAAGGCCCCGGTCTCCTTGTCGACCTCGTACTTGATGGGGTCGGCATTCATGGGGATTTCGATGATGACGTTGAAGTCATCGGGGATGCTGCGGCCTGAGCCGACGCGATCGAGGTTCATGGCGATTTCAGGAGGATGTTTGGGGATTTTTGCGTCATTCTATCCAAGCTGGCCACTTGCGGCGTTGCACGGCCTTGCTGCGGCTTTTTGCCTGCCCGCCCGATCTGCCCCTCGCATCGACTCACCATGACCCCTGAATCGCTCATCGACTCGCCATGACCCCTGAACCGCTCATCGACTCGCCATGACCCCTGAACCGCTGCATCGACTTCTTTTCATCGACAACCAGGCCACGCCGGCCTGCATGGGTGAGACCCTGCCCGTGATCGACCCGTCGGACGGAACCGTGTTCGCCTCTGTGGCCCGAGGCACGGCAGCCGACATCGACCGTGCGGTCGCCGCCGCGCGCACTGCGCTGAGCACGACCTGGGGCAAGACCTCTGCGGCCGATCGCAGTCGCCTGCTGCTGCGCTGGGCCGCGCGGGTGACCGAGCATGCTGAAGAACTCGCCCAACTGGAGAGTCGCGATACCGGCAAGCCCTTGAAACAGGCCCGGGCCGACGCCGCTGCCCTTGCGCGCTACTTCGAGTTCTACGGCGGCGCGGCCGACAAACTGCATGGACAGACCCTGCCCTATCAGGATGGCTACACCGTCCTTACGCTGCGTGAACCGCATGGTGTGACGGGCCATATCGTGCCCTGGAACTATCCCATGCAGATCTTCGGACGCTCGGTCGGGGCTGCACTGGCTGCGGGCAATGCCTGCGTGGTCAAACCGGCCGAAGACGCCTGTCTGACGATCCTCAGAGCGGCCGAACTCGCAGCACAAGCAGGACTGCCAGCCGGCGTGCTCAACATCGTGACCGGATTGGGGGCTGAAGCCGGACAGGCACTGAGCGAACACCCCGGTATCGATCATGTGTCCTTCACAGGATCCACGGCTACTGGCCAGCGGGTGGCCCATGCCGCCGCCGATCGCCATTGCCCGGTCACACTCGAACTGGGGGGCAAGTCGCCACAGCTGGTCTTTGCCGATGCTGACCTGCC
Source organism: Burkholderiales bacterium (assembly GCA_046304115.1). Taxonomy (GTDB): domain Bacteria; phylum Pseudomonadota; class Gammaproteobacteria; order Burkholderiales; family Burkholderiaceae_E; genus UBA4615. The sequence goes on from JBKCEY010000337.1 coordinate 6,895, forward strand.
CGCTGCGCTTCCGGTACTGGTCAACGCGATCATCCAGAACGCGGGTCAGACCTGCTCGGCGGGCAGCCGCGTCCTGGTGGAGCGCAGCGTCTACGAAGCGGTTCTTGAGCAACTCGCCGCACGGTTCAGCGCCCTTCGAGCCGGGCCTGCCCTGCATGACCTCGACCTCGGCCCTCTGGTCAACCGCAAGCAGCAACAGCGCGTGTGGGATTTCTTGTCCGACGCCCAGACCGAAGGGCTCGCGATCGCGGCCCAGGGCGAAGTCATCGATTCAGCACCCAGCACCGGCTTTTATCAGGCGCCCGTGCTGCTGCGAGATGTTCCCTCGGACAGCAGGCTATGGCAGCAGGAGATCTTTGGGCCCGTGCTGGCGGTCTGCCCCTTCGATACTGAAGAAGAGGCGCTCGCGCTCGCCAACAGCACCGACTACGGCCTGGTCGCCGGTGTCTGGACCCGCGATGGCGCACGCCAGTTGCGAATGGCCCGGGCGCTGGAGGCCGGTCAGGTCTTCATCAACAACTATGGCGCAGGCGGCGGTGTCGAGTTGCCCTTCGGGGGTGTACGCCACAGCGGACATGGCCGCGAAAAGGGCTTCGAGGCCCTTTATGGGTTCACACGACTCAAGACCATCGCCATCAGGCACGGCTAGCGGGCTGAGCCGCATACGCAGCCTGCTTGAGCCTCGCTGCTGCGTCAGCCGGGCGCTCGAGCGCCTCGTAAAGGTCGGCCAGGGCCAGATGGGTTTCAACCGAAGGTGCTCTGCGCGCAGCATCGAGCAAAGACTCTTCGGCTTTGCCCCAGAGACGCGCCATGCCACAGACCCGACCGGTGGCCAGGGCAAGCACGGGCAGGTCGCCGTGACGCTGCCGCCAGACCTGCAGGCGCTCGATGCTCTCGCGCTCGCGCCCGGCACACGATCGAACCCACAGATCGAGGCAAACCGGATCGGCCTCCTGATCCAGCACGGGCTCGAGCAGCCTTCGGGCCTCCTCGGGCGCTTCGGCCTGGATCAGGGCACGGGCAATGATCTGAGCCAGACCAGACTCGGCACGCTCGGAGGGTCGAAGGCTTCGAAGCAGCGCTCGAATCGCTGCAGCATCCTCACCGCATCGCGACAACAGACCCTGCACCGCAGTCAAACGAAGCTTGCGCGCCGCGCTCGGATGCAGGGCATCGCGGTTTTCGATCAGCCGAAGTATGCGCAGCATGTCATCCCACTGACCCGCCTGCTCCCGCGCCCGCAGATCGGTGCGCAGTGCAACGATATGCAGTGCACCTCGATCACGCAGCGTATCGAGCAACTCGATCGCTTCCTGGGTGCGGCGGTCTTCAACCGCCATCTCGGCCTGCAGCATCAGGACGGCACTGCTGGCTGTGGGATCCTCGGCCGCGGTACGCAACCATTCATCCCGACGGGCCCCCTCCTGCATCCGATGGGCCGCCCGGGCAGCAATGAGGGCGGCGGCGGCCCGTACGGCCGGTACGCCCTGGGCTGCTCGTGCGAATCGTTCGCTTCGGGCCAGCCGGCCTTCAAAAAAGGCCAAGACCGCATCTCGCAAAGCGCCATGGGCCGACTGCTCCTGCCGCCGCTGCCGGTATTCCCGAACCTTGCGAGGCAGGTCGAGCGCGCGAGTCAGGGCATTGATCGACAGGTGCAGTGCAATGAAGGCGCCCGCCAGCAAAGCGATGGCCAGATTGACCGAAATGTCGATCCGATAGGGTGGCCAGAGGATCGCGACATTGCCATCATTGAATCGCAGAACCAGAGCCAGGCCAACCGCCGCTGAAAAAACGATCAGCGCCCAAACCAGCCACTTCAACGGCTCTCTCCTGCTGCGCGGGCCGTTCGGATGGCAGCCAGAGTGTCCGACAGTGAAGGCACCTGAAGCGTGAGGGCTCCCGACTCCAGCTGGCGAAGCGTTGCAACCGAGCTCGCAACAGGCCGCGCCCCGGGGTCGAAGTAACGCTCCATCTGCATGAGCGCGCGTGCGATATCGGCCTTGAACAGGGCCTCGTTGCGGCCCAGCAGGTTCAGCCGTGCATTCAGCAGCAAAAGGCGAAGATTTTCACGGGCAAAGGTGCGCTGCGTGGGGCTCAGCAAGAAGGCTTCTGGCTCATCCACACGTTGCACGGTCACCAGCTGCCGCAGCTCGGCCACGAAGGCCTGCCAGCCCTGCGCACCCGTTCGGGCCACTCGCTCCGGCAGGCCGCGCAGCCCGGGCGCCACGGGCTCCTGCGCCTCGACGGGCTCTGCACCGCCTGCGCGCTGGATATCCGCTCTGAGCGTCAGCTGATCGATCAGGGTGATGATGGCATCGAGCCGGTTGACGGCGGTCGAGAAATCCGCGACCGGAACGGCTTTCAGACGCTCGATGTCACGCGCCAGCACTCGCCGCAGCCCGAGTGCATCGGGCTGGCTGGAGCGTGACAGGCTGCGATCGGCTTCCTGAAGAGCGATCAGGGCAGACGAGATATTGCCCGTCAGCTGCAGTTGGTGCGCTGCCATCGTGACCGCGCTTTCGACCTCGATCAGCACCGCCTCACCGCGCGCCTGCGAAAACTGCTCGTAGAGCTGCCGCATCTGGGCCTGCTGGCCGAGCGACTCGGTCAGTCGTGCCTCAAGCACAGCCGATTTGCCCTGCACCTCACGCATGTTTTCGGACAGCGTGCGAAGTTGCTGCTCCATCTGAACAACGCGCGCATCGGCCGCCTGCACGCGACGCGAGAGTTCTCGCTCGGTTCGCCCGGAGCGTTGCTGCAGAAAGGCCACGACCGCAACAACAGCGACCAGCCCCAGTAGAGCAACCCATCCCCAAGGCCCCATCCAGCGACGGACAAGGGCTTTTTGAGGCGCCGTGTTCGGGGCCGCCACGGGCGGCTGATCGGTTACGGGCGCATCGGCAGACGCCGGATCGGAAGGCTTGGACATCATCAGGGCGGGCGGTTACGCGGATTCTAACGCCCGCAGGGTGTCTGCCAGCGGCCTGACACCCGGCGCGTGTATCAGAACCCGCCCAAATCCCAGCGCTCGCAGATCGCCCGCAATCGCGGGATGGTGGGTGAGAACGGGCTGCCCGCACACCCAATCAAACAGGCCATACTCCGCTGTGACCTGCCTGAGCCAGCGCCCGGCCCCGCGGCTTGCGATCGAAAGAGCAACCGGTTGATTGCCGGCACGCCGATGCCGCAGCCACTCAAGCGCTGAATCAGCGAGGCCCAGATCGCGTTGGCAGTAGAGCGCCTGCACTTCAAGCCGGGCACCGGCCCCGACCAGATCCCTCAGCCAGCGGGTCTGTCCATCCGGGCGATGCAACACCAGCACCCGAAGCCCCAGGGGCCGCGCAAGAACCGGGTGCGAAATCAGACTTCGGGCATCAAAGGGCTCTGCCACAGGCAAAAGGATCTCTGCCTCATCCAAACCAGGAACCCTCGAGAACCATTCGCTCAGGGTGCGTTGACTGCCAGGTCCAACCAGACCGATCCCGCAGGACGACGGCCAATCCAGACCGGCCTGCGCGAACGCTCGCATCAGCACGATCACGGCGCTTGGGCTGGGCAGAAGCACCCAATCGCTGGCCGCGATCCGGTCGTGGAAGAATCCGGCATCAAGGCCCGCAACGGGATTGATCTCGGTTGCCGGCCAGTGCACAACATCAAAGCCCTGCTCGTGCAAGGCGTTCAGCCAGGCCTGTGCCCTCAGACGGGGCAAGGTGAGGATGAGAGTACGCCCCATGACGGCGGCGTCGGAAGTTTCAGGCGAGCTGTTCGGCGGCACGCAAACCCAGCGCCTCGGCCAGCTGGAATGCGGCGCCAATGGCCCCACCCGCAGCCGATGAGGCGACATCGGGCGATGCGATCGCATCGCTGGTCAGGCGGGTCCGACGGAAGCGATTGTCGGTTGCCAGAAGGGCATCGAGCTGCAGGCGACCATCGGGTTGAACCACCGCATACGCCGCCAGCGGAATGCGACAGCTGCCACCCAGCGCCCTTGAAACCGCACGCTCGGCGGTGACTTCGAGCCAGGTGGTGTCATGCACCAGAGGGGCCAGCCAGCCCCGAACATCGGTCCGGTTGGCCAGGATCTCGATCCCCAGTGCACCCTGCCCCGGAGCGGGCAGACTGGTTGCGGCAGGCATCACCTGCCGGATGCGATCGGCGAGCCCGAGTCGCTTCAACCCGGCTGCGGCCAGGATGATCGCTTCGTACTCGCCTCGATCGAGCTTGCCCAGCCGGGTATCGAGATTGCCACGCAGGGGCAGGATCTGGAGATCCGGGCGCAGCTGGGCAATCTGGGCTCCCCGGCGAAGACTCGAAGTACCGATCCGCGCACCCGCAGGCAAGGCTTCAAAAGAGGCATGGTGATTGGAGACGAAGGCATCGCGGGGGTCTTCGCGCTCGAGCACTGCGGCCAGCTCGAAGCCTTGCGGCAGCTCCATCGGTACATCCTTGAGCGAATGCACCGCGAGGTCGGCCCGCCCATCGGCCAGAGCAACCTCGAGCTCCTTGGTAAACAGGCCCTTGCCACCGATTTCGCTCAGGGTGCGATCGAGAATCTGATCACCCGTGGTGGTCATGCCCAGCAATTCGACCTCGCACTGCGGATACAGCGCGCGCAGGCGATCACGCACATGGTGGGCCTGCCAGAGTGCGAGACGACTCTCGCGGGTGGCAATGACGAGACGACGGGGATCGGTCACTCGGCGCTCCGGGGTCAGGCCGCCAGGCCCTTGACGATGGACCACTGCCTGCGGCTAACCGGCAGCTTCTCGGCAATGTCTCGCAGGACGACCTGCCAGTAGGGATCACCCACCTCGCTCTCGCCATCGGGCGTCACCCGCTCGAAGCCTGCGATGAGGTTGCGCGCCACGAGCGCATTGCGATGAATACGCACGAACCGGTCGCCGAACTCCTCTTCGAGGGTGGTGAGGGATTCCTCGATCAGGTACTCCCGCTCGCGGGTACGCACGGTGATGTACTTGAGTTCGGCCTTGAGGTAGACCACCTGCTCCAGGGGCACCAGGATGACCCTGCCCCGCTCATGTACCGACAGGTGACGACGACGGGTATTGGTGGCGCGCGCGAGTTGATCGAGCGCATCAAGGTGCTCTTCTGGGATCAGTGACTGGGCGCGCTTGAGGGCACCCAGTAAGCGCTGCGAACGAACAGGCTTGAGCAGGTAATCGAGCGCATTGACTTCGAAGGCATCGACCGCAAACTCATCGAAGGCCGTCACAAAGATCACGAGCGGCATGTGCCTGGGATCATCATGGTCGGCGTCGGCAGCACGCGCGGAGACATGACGGGCCAGTTCGATCCCGGTCATACCCGGCATCTGGACATCCATCAGGACGATCTGTGGCCGCTGCGAATCGATCTGAGAAAGGGCCTCGGGAGCGTTGGCTGCCTCGCCAACCACCCGGTGAGGAAATTCAACGGCCAGATCGGCCAGCACCTCGCGCAGCCGTGCGCGCGCAGGAGCTTCATCGTCAACGATCAAGATCGAAGTGACGTCGGACATCGCGTTTGCGCCTTTCTTTGCGGTAGGGGAATTCGATCTCAACCCGGTAGGTGTCGCCCTGGGCGCCCGTCTTGAGTTCGGCTTCCATATCGTACAGCAGCATCAGGCGCTCTCTGACATTCGAGAGCGCCATCTGGTTGCCAGGCCGAACAGGCTGCTCAGCCAGCACGGGGTTGAGAATCTCGACACGCACCCGCTCACCGATCCGGCCTGCAGAGATCCGGATCGTGCCGGTCTCACTGCTTGGCTCAATGCCATGGTGCACGGCGTTTTCAAGCAAAGGTTGCAGCAACAGTGAAGGCAAAAGCGCGTCGCCAGGCATTTCTTCAAGGTGCCACTCCACCTTCAGGCGCTCGCCAAGCCGCAGTTGCTCGATGGCGAGATACTCCTTGCAGGTGATCACTTCATCATCCAGAGCCACCAGATCGCGCGCGTCGCGCATGAAGACACGAAACAGATCGGCCAGATTCTCAAGCGTGGCCTCAGCCCGGCGCGGGTCGCTGCGCATGAGTCCAAGCACCGCATTGAGGCTGTTGAACAGGAAATGGGGCCGAATACGGGCCTGCAGTGCCTGCAGCCGTGCCTCTGAAAACGAGGGCGAGTAGGCCCGGGCCCTGAGCCGGAAGACCTCGGTGAGCGCCAACGACGCGGCCGCAACCAGCACAACGCGGGTCAGAAGCCACCAGCCCGCTTCAGAGGCAGGAAGATCGGGGCTAACCCAGGGCAGAGCCAGAAAGCCGATGACCAGCATGATGAAGGCAGGCAGACCACAGACTGTTGCCCACTGCCAGGGGCGTGGCAGGCCATTGACCACCTTGCGGGCCCGGCACAACCCGGCCAGGCTCAGGAGCAACACAGGCTCGAGCAAGGCAAGCATCCGTCCGATATGGCCAAGCCACGACGCTGCATCGGAGGCCTGCGCCAGCGACATCACCAGAGCCACGCCGTTCACGATACCGACCACGCGCAGAGCAATACCCACATTGCAGGTGTCCGGGATGAGCGGAGCCTTGGCGCCCTCAGACTGACGACGCACCTTGGCGGTCTGTTCTGAGGACTTATACTCGGCCGATTTTTCGTCAGTAGGCGGCATGTCCGTTCGATTATGACAGATCAGTTTTCCCGGAAATCAGATGCGTGGTCGGCTCGGTTCAGCGAGCCGGTGTCGGATCTGGTCAAGCGCTACACGGCGTCAGTTGATTTCGATCGCCGGTTGGCCATGCAGGACATCGCCGGATCGCTGGCGCATGCCGACATGCTCCATTCGGTGGGGTTGATTGGTGCGCAGGATCTGGCCGATATCCAGCGGGGCATGGGTCTGATCCGCCAGGACATCGAACAGGGCCGCTTCGAGTGGCAACTTGACCTTGAAGATGTTCATCTGAACATCGAAAAACGGCTGACCGAACTGGTGGGCGACGCCGGCAAGCGACTGCACACCGCGCGATCGCGCAACGATCAGGTGGCCACCGACATTCGTCTGTGGTTGCGCGAGCAGATCGACCTGCTTGCCGAGCTGCTGGCCGATCTGCAACGCGCGTTGATTGATCTGGCCGAACAACACGCCGACACCATCATGCCGGGCTTCACGCATTTGCAGGTGGCCCAACCCGTCACCTTCGGTCATCACCTGATGGCCTATGTCGAGATGTTCTCGCGTGATGCCGAGCGCCTGACCGACTGCCGACGCCGGGTGAACCGATTGCCGCTGGGCGCCGCAGCCCTCGCCGGCACGAGCTATCCCATCGATCGTGAGCGGGTGGCGCGTACCCTGGGTTTTGACGGGGTCTGCCGCAATTCGCTCGATGCGGTTTCGGATCGAGATTTTGCAATCGAGTTCTGTGCTGCTGCGGCCCTGTGCATGACGCACATCTCGCGCCTGTCCGAAGAACTGGTCATCTGGATGAGCCCGCGTGTGGGCTTCATCGATCTGGCCGATCGCTTCTGCACCGGCAGCTCGATCATGCCGCAGAAAAAGAACCCCGACGTTCCTGAACTGGCCCGTGGCAAGACCGGTCGGGTCAATGGACATCTGATCGCCCTGCTCACCCTCATGAAAGGCCAGCCCCTGGCCTACAACAAGGACAATCAGGAAGACAAGGAGCCCTTGTTCGACGCAGCCGACACCCTGCGCGACACCCTGCGGATTTTTGTCGATCTGGTGGGTGGGATCCAGGTGCGCAGCGAGCGCATGCGTCAGGCAGCAGCTGAAGGATTCTCGACCGCCACCGATCTAGCCGATTACCTGGTTCGCAAGGGACTGGCTTTTCGGGATGCCCACGAGGCCGTAGCCCATGCCGTGCGGATTGCCTCGGACTCCGGCCGATCGCTCGAGCAGCTCACCCTGGCCGAACTGCAGGCGCTCTCGCCCGTGATGGGTGAGGACGCTTATCAGAGCCTGACGCTCGAAGGTTCGGTTCAGTCACGGCGGCATATCGGTGGGACAGCACCCGAGCAGGTTCGCCGGGCGGTCAACGACGCGCGAGCGCGGCTCGGCTGACCCATGGACGCGCGAGCGCGTCTCGGCTGCCCCCCATTCAGGAGCCCCCCGTGAGCGACAAGAACCTTTCACAGCCTCCCCGAGCCGATCGACCGGTCGTGGTCATCACAGGGGCCGCCTCGGGCATTGGCGCCGCACTGGCTCAAAGCTGGGCCGACCGGGGCGCACGACTCGTGCTGGGTGATGTCGATGCGCCCCGCCTCCAAGGCATTGCCGATGCGCTTGCAGCGCGCGGCGTGGACGTGATGGCCCAGCCCTGTGATGTCGCCGACCGAGCCCAGGTCCAGAAGCTCGCCGATGATTGCGCGGCGCGTTTTGGTGCCGCCAGTATCCTCATCAACAATGCCGGTGTCGCTCTGGTCGATCCGCTGGCCTCCATGAGCATGACCGATGCGCAATGGATCATCGGCATCAATTTCTGGGGGGTGGTGCATGGCAGTCAGGTCTTCACGCCCCAGCTTCAGTCGCAGCCGGGCAGCGCCATCGTGAATCTGTCGAGCATCTTCGCCATGCTCTCCCTGCCCTCACAGTCGATGTACAACGCCAGCAAGGCAGCGGTTCGCGCCTTCTCGGATGCGCTGCGCGAGGAACTTCGTCATCCGCCGGCGCACCTGAAGCCCGCGCATCCCGTTCATGTGCTGTGCGTGCATCCGGGCGGCGTCAAGACCCGGATCGTCGAACAGGCCCGGGTCGGCGATCTTCAGGGGCTGGCTCCAGATATCCAGTCCCTGCGCGACAACTTTCTGCAGATGGCTCGTACCACCCCCGAGCAGGCTGCCGCTGCGATCCTGCAGGCTCTGGATCGGCGCCAGACCCGGCTGCTGATCGGCGCCGATGCAAGGATCGGTGATCTGCTCTACCGCATCGCACCCTCGCGATCATCTGCCTGGTTTGCGGCGCTGGCCCGCAAGAGGCAGAACGCCTGATTCCGTGGGGGCAGCGCCTGCGACCCATGACGGGCGCCACGCCTCCCCCCATCACCGGCGCCAGGCCTGACGCGGTGAATGGCGTCACGCGTAACCGGAAAAATGGGTTTGATTGCCGACCAGCCTGGCATTGCCTATCATCGGCGGTCGGTTTCGATCCGATTGCTTCGAAAGATCCTCCTTCATCT
>JBKCEY010000338.1:0-3738 GCA_046304115.1 Burkholderiales bacterium
CCGGCAGCACCAGGCCGCAGGCCAGCAGAAAGCAGCCCAGCATCATCGGAAAGCGCGCGCCGATGCGATCGACCCAGCGTCCGCCCGCCAGCGCAAGCAGCATGGGCAGAACCGAGAAGAGCGACATCATGAGGCCCACCCCGAAGGTGGAGGTCTGCAGATGCACGGCCGAAAGGGTGAGCGTGACCCGCGCGGCCGAGAAGGCCACATGGTTGAGCACGCACAGCCCGATGAGGGTGCGGATGCCGGGCGGCCGCATCACGGCCGCATCAGAGACGTTCGGTCACCCAGGCCTGCACCCAGGCGAGTGCGGCCGAAACACCGACCGCGTCGGTTCCGCCGGCCATTGCCATGTCGGGTTTGCCACCGCCCTTGCCACCCACCTGCTGGGCGACGAAGTTCACCAGCTCGCCCGCCTTGATGCGTCCAATGCGATCTGCCGTCACCCCGGCGGCCAGCTGAACCTTGCCCTCGCCGGTTGCGGCCAGTACCACGACCGCCGACTTGAGCTTGTCCTTGACCTTGTCCATGGTTTCGCGCAGGACCTTGGCATCCGCTCCCGGCAAGGTTGCCGTGAGCAGACGCAGACCGCCGGACAGCTCGATGGCCTGGCTCACCAGCTCATCGCCCTGGCTGGCGGCGAGTTTGGACCTCAGTCGGGAGAGCTCCTTTTCGGCTGCGCGGTGAGCCTCCATGAGCTGCTCGATCTTGGCGGGCAGTTCAGAGAGCGGCGCCTTGAAGGCCGCTGCAGCCCCGCCCACCATGCTCTCCAGGCCCTGCACCCACTGCAGCGCGTTGTCACCCGTCACGGCCTCGATGCGCCGCACGCCGGCCGCAACGCCGCCCTCGGTCACGATCTTGAACAGACCGATATCGCCCGTGCGGCCGACATGGGTTCCGCCACAGAGTTCGCGGCTGTTGCCGATATCGAGCACCCGCACTGCGTCACCGTATTTTTCGCCAAACAGGGCCATGGCCCCGCCCGAAACCGCATCATCGAAACTCATCACACGAGCCTGGGTGGCGGCATTCGTGAGTACCTGATCGTTGACCAGCGACTCCACCCGCGCGATCTGCTCGGCAGTCATCGGCGAATGATGTGAAAAATCGAAGCGGGTCTTGCCTGCATCGACCAAGGAACCCTTTTGCTGCACATGTCCGCCCAGCACCTCACGCAGTGCGGTATGCATGAGGTGAGTGGCCGAATGATTGCGCATCGTGCGGGCCCGCAGCGCACCATCTACCTGCGCACGAACCTCGTCACCCACCGCGAGCTCACCCGCCTCGAGCCGGCCGTGGTGACCAAACACTTCGGCCTGGATCTTCAGGGTATCGGCCACGACAAAGCGCACGGCGTCAGCTTCGATGACACCCTGGTCACCGACCTGACCGCCCGACTCGGCATAGAACGGGGTGTGATCGAGCACGACCACCGCCTCACTGCCCGCACCGACCCGCTGCACCGAGCTGCCGCCCACGTAAAGCGCGGTCACGCGAGCGCCTGTCACTTCGATCTGGTCATAGCCATGGAAATGCGTGGCCACACCGGAATAGTCGAGACCGCCGGCCGCCTTGAACTTGCCCGCGGCGCGCGCGGTCTCGCGCTGGCGATTCATGGCCGACTCGAAACCAGCCTCATCAACAGCAACGCCCCGCTCACGGCAGACATCGGCTGTGAGATCCAGCGGAAAGCCATAGGTGTCGTAGAGCTTGAAGGCGGTTTCACCATCCAGCGTGGTGGACCCGCCAGCCAGTGCCGCATTGAGGATCTGCATGCCATGGCCAAGCGTCTCGCCAAAGCGTTCTTCTTCCTGGCGCAGCACATCCATGACCTGTTGCTGGGCCTCGCGAAGCTCCGGATAGGCGTCGCCCATCACGGCGACCAGATCGGGCACCAGCCGATGGAAGAAGGGCTGGGGCTGGCCCAACTTGTGGCCATGACGCAGGGCGCGCCGGCAGATGCGGCGCAACACATAACCCCGGCCTTCGCTTCCTGGAATGACGCCATCGACGATCAGGAAAGAGCAGGCCCGGATATGGTCGGCGATTACGCGCAGCGACGGCAGTTCGATGTCGCTCACCCCCGTCTCACGCGCTGCGGCGCGGATCAGATGCTGGAAGAGATCGATTTCGTAGTTGCTGTGCACGCCCTGCAGCACTGCAGCAATGCGCTCGAGACCCATGCCGGTATCGACGCAGGGCTTGGGCAGCGGATGCAACACGCCTGCCTCATCGCGATCGAACTGCATGAACACCAGGTTCCAGATTTCGATGTAGCGGTCGCCATCGGCATCCGGGCTTCCGGGTGGGCCACCCTCCACATCAGGGCCATGATCAAAGAAGATCTCGGAGCACGGACCGCACGGGCCGGTATCGGCCATCTGCCAGAAGTTGTCCGACGCATAGCGTGCGCCCTTGTTGTCGCCGATGCGCACGATGCGCTCGAGCGGCACACCCACCTCGTTGGCCCAGATGCCGTGGGCTTCATCGTCATCTTGATAGACCGTGATCCACAGCCGCTCCTTGGGCAGACCATAGACACCGGTCAGGAGGTTCCAGGCGAAATGAATGGCGTCTCGCTTGAAATAGTCGCCAAACGAAAAATTGCCCAGCATCTCGAAAAAGGTGTGATGCCGGGCGGTGTAGCCCACATTCTCGAGATCGTTGTGCTTGCCCCCTGCACGTACGCTGCGCTGCGACGTGGTGGCCCGCTTGTAAGGACGCGGATCCTTGCCCAGGAAGACGTCCTTGAACTGAACCATGCCGCTGTTGGTAAAGAGCAGCGTGGGATCGTTGGCAGGCACCAGCGAGGACGACCTCACGATGGTGTGCCCCTGGGCCTCGAAGTACTCGAGGAACTTGCGACGGATTTCGGCCGAGTTCATCGTGCTGTTTTGATGGGCATTTCTGGAAAGCCGATGAGGTTACCATGGCCCCCCTGCATCGATTTGCAGCCCCAGACTTCAAGGAGACCTTCATGCCTGGCGCCCTAGACGGCATTCGCGTACTCGACCTGTCCCGCGTGCTTGCGGGTCCCTGGTGCGGCCAGAACCTGGCCGACCTCGGTGCTGATGTCATCAAGGTGGAGCGCCCGGGCGCGGGCGATGACACCCGCGGCTGGGGGCCTCCCTTTCTGAAGCGCGCCGATGGCACCGACAGCGAAGACTCGGCCTATTACCTGGCCGCCAACCGCAACAAGCAATCGATCACCGTGAATCTGGCCTCGAGCGAAGGCCAGGCCATCATTCGCGAACTGGCCGCGCGCAGCGACGTGGTGATCGAAAACTACAAGGTCGGTGACCTCAAGAAGTACGGGCTCGATTACGCCAGCCTGTCCAAAGACAACCCGCGGCTGATCTACTGCTCGATCACGGGCTTCGGTCAGACCGGGCCCTATGCGCATCGCGCAGGCTATGACTTCATCGTGCAAGGCCTGGGCGGGCTGATGTCGGTCACGGGCGAAGCCGATGACCGCCCCGGCGGAGGCCCGCAAAAGGCGGGGGTCGCGATTGCTGACCTCTCGACGGGCTTGTATGCGACCCAGGCGATTCTGGCGGCCCTTTTTCATCGGGAGCGCACCGGCGAAGGCCAGTCCATCGACATGGCCCTGCTCGATGTTCAGGTGGCCATGACCGCCAACATGAGCTCCAACTATCTGCACAGCGGCGAGCCACCCAAGCGCTGGGGCAATGCCCATCCGAACCTTGTGCCGTATCAGACGTTCAAGGCCAGCGATGG
>JBKCEY010000339.1:0-1110 GCA_046304115.1 Burkholderiales bacterium
AATGCCGCCACCAAGGCGAATCAGGCCTCGAGGTGAGCCAGACCCCGAGGTGAGCCGGGTCCCGGGGTGAGCCGGATCCCGCGTTCAATCAGCCCATCAGATCGAGAGCGCGAGGCCGGCCAGCCCACTGGCTGCGAGCACCCACAGCACATTGAGCCTGGCCGCCATCAGCATCAGCGCCGCGGCAAAGGTCAGCGCAAGCGCCCAGGGATCAAGGCCCGTAACGTAGAACGCCAAAAGATTGCGATCCCAGGCATCGCTCCCCCCCACCTCAAGTACCGGATCGCGCCACAGCACATGCCCCGCGAAGTAGATCGCCAGATGGACGATCACACCAACCACTGAGGCCGAGATGGCCGCGAGCGGCGCTGTGAAAGCGAGCCGATCGCGAGTGGCCTCCACAAACGGGCCTCCCGCCAGAATGAAGACAAACGAGGGCAGGAAGGTAAAGACCGTGGCCACGCACGCCCCTGCGATGCCGCCGGCCAGCAGGGCTGTCGAACCGAAGACCTCCTGTGTCCAGCCTCCCACAAAGCCGACAAAGGCCACCACCATGATCAGCGGTCCGGGCGTGGATTCACCCAGCGCAAGACCATCGATCATCTGCTCGGGCGTGAGCCAGCCCTGCGCCTCGACCGCGCCCTGAACCACATAGGGCAAGACCGCATAAGCGCCGCCAAAGGTCACCAGCGCGGCCTTGGTGAAGAACTCGCCCATGGCCATCAGGGTGCCCTGTGCGCTATCGATCTGCAGCGTGAGCACCATGGCCAGAACCCAGAGTGTCAATCCAATCCCGACAACCCGCAGCAGTCGCATCCGCGAGGGCTGTGCATGCGCGGGGGTTGGACTGTGATCGTCGATCACGTAGCTCGGCGGGGTTGCTGGCGTGCCCGCAGTCGCGGTACTGCTGACAGCGTGCGGTGCCGCTCGAGCACCGTGCTGTATCGAGGGCTTGGAGGTGGCCGGAGCCCACTGGCGGGCAAACACCCAGCCAACCAGCGCGGCACCCACGATCACGAGCGGAAAGGGCAGGGACAGGCTCAGCGCAATCAGGCCGGCCAGTGCCAGGGCCCAATGCAGGGGGGTTCGCAGGGTTCGGATACCCAGCCG
>JBKCEY010000340.1:0-9395 GCA_046304115.1 Burkholderiales bacterium
CACCTTCTGTATCGCTGACCCTCGAGCAGTTGCGGGTTCGCAATGGCGAGGTGCGCTGGAACGATCAGGCGCTCAACAAGCCCTTGCAGGTTGGCCTCGACCGGATTGTGCTCGAGGCCCGTGACATTCTCTGGCCCCGACTCGACCAAACCGATGGCCTGCAGGGTCAGGTCAGTGTCACAGCGCGCATCGATCGCGATGCCACGCTCCAGGTGAGCGGTGCCCTGAAGGCCAACACGATCGATGGCGAGGTGACTGCCAGTCGCCTGCCGATTGAGCGCTGGCTGCCTGTCGTCCTGTCGGCCAGCGACCCGCAGATTCGAACCGCGCCGGTGGATCTCGCCGGCAAGGTGCGCTGGGAAGGCGCCACCGGCATGCTGGCCCTCGAGGGCGCACGCCTCAAGACCGCCTCCTGGCAGATCCTTGATGCAAACCGCTCGCTGGCCCGAGCCCAGGCCAGCGAGATCAGCAGGCTCGATGCCCGCTGGCAGGACGGACGACTCGACATCCAGGACCTGCAAGCCAACTTCAGACAACTGCAATCCCTCCAGGATCCTGCGCTGCCTGAGGTGACTCTCCAGGCCCAGATTTCGGGGCTGAGCAGCACCATGAACCAGGCACTGCCGGTGCAGGCGACCGTGAGCCTGGGAGACTCCGGGCGCCTTGCAATCAGAGGTGGCTTGCGACCCAGCCCGCTCCAGTACGAGGGCTCGGTCACTCTGCAGGCCCTCGATCTCGCATTGCTGCAGACCTATGCTGATCCATACCTCAACCTGGTCATCGAGGAGGGCCGTGCCTGGGGCACTGGCCGCCTGCAAGTCGCCCAGTCAGCGGCTCCTGCCGATCGACTGCGCCTGTCGTGGCAGGGCGATGCATCGGTCAACGGCTTTCGCGCGACCGACAAGGTCACGGGTGAGCCGCTGCTCAGCATCGGCGCGCTGGCCATGCCGGGGGTACAACTCCAGTGGAGCTTTCCTTCGGCGCCTGAGGATCGCATCGAAACATCCGACATCGCCCTGGTGGACTTCTATGCGCGGGTGATTCTGGATGCAGACGGTCGACTGAATCTGAGCCGAGTGCTTGCAGACCCCGCAACTGACGGCGCTGCACCCGTCTCACTGACTCAGGCCTCATCCGCATCGACTCTGGCCTCAGCACCGCAGTCCGTACCGTCTCCGACACCGGCCGCAGCCTCCTCCAAGCCATTGATTCGGCTGGGCACGATCCGGCTTGCCAGTGGCCGAGTCGATTTCACAGACCGCTTCATCAAGCCCAACTACAGCGCCAATCTGGTCGGACTGTCGGGTGCCATCACACCGCTGACTCGGGACCCCCGTGGCCCGGCAGAAGTGGTGGTGACCGGGCAGGTTGATGGGGATACACCGCTTGAAATCAACGGGCAGCTCAACCTGCTGGCCGATCCGCAGAGCCTGGATCTCAGAGCGGTGGCACGCGGCTTCGATCTGCCCAAGCTGAGCCCCTACTCCGGAAAATGGGCCGGCTACGCCATCGAAAAAGGCAAGCTGACGGCCACCCTGCGCTACCAACTGCAGGGCGATCAACTGCAGGCCGAGAACAGGATCGTGATCAACCAGCTCACCTTTGGGGAGCCGGTCGACAGTCCTGATGCCCTGAAGATTCCGGTGAAGTTCGCGATCTCGCTGCTCAAGGACGCCAATGGGGTGATCGATCTGGATCTGCCGATCTCGGGCACGATCTCGGATCCGCAGTTTTCGGTTGGCGGACTGATCTGGCGAGCGATCGGCAATCTGCTGATCAAGGTGGTGAGTGCGCCCTTCAATGCATTGGCATCACTCGCTCGCAGCGACCTGCCCGCGAGTGATCTGTCGCATGTCGCCTTCGATCCGGGATCGAGCGAGCTCGATGAGAGCGACCAGAAGCGTTTGTCTGCGCTGGCCCAAGCCCTTGCCGCACGCCCCGAACTCAGCCTCGAACTGATCGGTCATGCCGACCCCATCAGTGATCGGGAGGCCATGACGCAGCGGCGTTTGCGCGAGATGCTGGAGCGCAACCGGCAGCCCATGACGGCCGCACTTGAAAAGGCGCTGCTCGAACGGGCGAAAGCTTCGGATGAAGACCTGCGCGAGCTGGCTCAGGAGCGCGCTCAGAATGCCCGCCGGGTATTGCGAGATACCCACGGCATTGCCAACGAGCGCCTGTTTCTGATCGCGCCTCGCCTGCTCAGCACCGATGACTCAAAGCCCGCCCGGCGGGTGGACTTTGAGATCAAGCAGGACTGACTCCACAGCGCAGCACTCGCGGCCTGCCTGCCCGCAGGTTCGCATCGAACCCTGGCACGGCGATCAGAGGACCGTGTCGTCGGTGGGCAAGCCGAAGAGCACCCGTCCGGCCAGTTCATAGGAGGCCGGCGCGGTCATCATGTGCGCTGTGATGGTCTGCGCATCGCGCAGCCGGCGCTGTTGACGGTTGTCGGTGAACACCGCAGCACCACCGCCAAGCTCATGCACCGTGCGCACCACCTCGGCTGCGGTTCGGGTCATGTGGGTGGCGGCCAGTCGAAGACGCGCCCGATGCGCGACCGGAATCTGGCGATCGCGCTGGGCCAGGGTCCAGGACTGGTCGACTTCGTCGAACAGAAAGGCCCTCGCGGACCGGTATTGCGCTTCGGCCTGGGCCAGCGCGGCCTGGGCCGTTCCGCGGTCGGACAAAGGCTTGCGAGATCCCGCGGTTCGGGCGGCCGATGCAAATTCAATGAAGTCGTCGAGCGCGGCGCGGGCATTGCCGCTGGCCACGGCTGCAATGCCCATGGCCAGCAGTCCGAAGACCGGAAAGACATAGAGCGCACCCTCGTGCCGGGGGCGATCGGCCATCAGGGACACGCTGCGTGAACGCGGCACTCGCACGCCCTGCACCTTCATGTCGACACTGCCCGTGCCGCACAGACCCATGGTGTGCCAGGTATCGATGAGCTCGGCGTCTTCGGCCCGGAACATCATGGCGCGAATCTCGGGCGCGCCGTTGGGCAACTTGCGCATGGCGCCGGCCTCGATCACGGTACAGCCGCCATTGAGCCACTGGCAGTTGCGACTGCCGCTCGCCCATTTCCATTGGCCGGTCACCACATAATCGTCACCATCAACCACGGCCTGACCCATGGGTGCGAACACGCCAGCGGTCAGGATCGAATTGCCCTCCCCATACACCTGCCGGGCAATGACAGGATCCAGATAGGCCGAGTAGATGCCTGAGGTTGCGCCGATCATGGCGCACCATCCGAGCGAGGCTTCGATCCGGCCCGCCTCTTCGAAAGCCTGCAGTGCAGTGGCAGGATCACACTCCAGGCCGCCGATGGCCTCGGGCCTCAGGCTACGGTACATGCCGGTATCGGCAAGGGCGCGGGCCAGAGACGCCGGCATGTGCCGGTCACGCTCCATGGTGTCTGCCACCGCTGCAGTGGGGGTAGCCAGATCGCGTACGCGCGAGATCAGTGCCTCGCGTTCAAGTTGTGCCGCATTCCTCAGATCGGCTGACGGTGCTGCGCCCATGGTGTCTCCTGTAATGCCCACCATCATATCGGGCCATGGCCAACGCCGAAACCGTCCAGCATATCCAGGCCGTCCAGACCACATGGCTGACATAGTGGGCTCCACGCAGCACCTGGGCCAGACCGAATGCAATGCCGGTACAAAGAATCAGGATCAGCACCGCCCGGGCACGCCGCGGATGGTGGCTTCGCCACAGAAAGACCAGCGGCAGGAACCCGAATGCGGCTGACGCATGGCCCGATGGAAAACAATGGCCTGGCCCGCCATCGGAGCCCGTCCAGGGCCAATGGGGCACATAGGGGAAGGCACCCCCGAAATCAAGGACATCCCAGGGGCAACTGGTGAGCGAGATTCGTTTGACCCCGCTGATCAGCAGCATGCAGACGATCACGAGCCCGATCGTGACGCCTCGGGCAGGGCGACTCGGCCCCTGGCGCCGCTGTATGAAGGCATCGAACAAGAGCCCAAGCAGCACGAGCGTGGCGAGCAGTCGGCCGCCTTCATGTAAGCCGGTGGTCAGGAGGGGGTGGCTACGCCAGACCAACCCCGGGTCTGCAGCGGCGACGAGCGTGGCGATCCTCAGGTCGCCTGCGAACCCCTCCCAGAGCAGGAGGGCCGCCAGCCCGATCACCGATCGCACGAGATCTGCCTTCAAGCGCCTGGAGGGACACTGAAGTGGTTCCTCCTTCGAGGGCGTCGGAAGGCTCAATGTGCTCATCGCGGCTCGCGGCACGGCGCAAAAAAATCGAGCTTCGGCTCATGCAGGGCCGTGCCCACATCGAGCAGGCCCAGCAGCGAATGAAACAGATGATCATGGGCGACCAGGCCAGCAGAGGCTCGACTGAGCGCCTCCCGAGTGCAACCCCTGGGAGTGCCGATCGCCGCATCCAGTCCGGGGCTGACCCACCAGACCATGGGCACGCGGGTCTGCTCGATCGGCGCGATCCGGTAGGGCATGCCATGCAGAAACAGGCCCTTCTCGCCCAGCGACTCGCCGTGATCGGAGACATAGACCAGAGCCGTATCGACGCGCCCCGAAGCGGCTTGCAGGGCATGAATGGCCTGTGCCAGCACATGATCCGTGAAGCGCAGGGCGTTGTCATAGGCATTGACCACAGCCTCGATGCTGCAGCGATGCAGATCGTCGTCATGGCAGGCCGGTGTGAAGTGCTCGAACGCCGCGGGGTAACGTCGGTGATAGGCCGGGCCATGATTGCCCAGCATGTGCAGCACCCAGACCTGTGTGCCCTGGGCCTCGCTCAGTCGTTGCTGGAATCCCTCCAGCAATCGGTCGTCCAGACAGCCGCCGGCCGGGCATCCCCCTGGGGTCACCTCCTTGACCATGGCCGAGGGCAGTCCGTCACAGACGCCCTTGCAGCCGCTCTGGTTGTCGAGCCAGTGCACCTGAACCCCGGCCCGATGCAGCACATGCAGGAGCGACTCCTGCCGGTGGATGCGGTCGTCCTGATAGTCGCGCCGACCGACGGGGGCGAACATGCAGGGCACCGATACCTCGGTATTGGTGCCACAGCTGTCGACCTGACTGAAGTTGATGACGGGCAATTGCCTGAGCGCAGGCGTGGTGTCGCGCGCGCCCGGATTGAGCCCCCAGTTGGCCGCCCGTGCGGTTTCACCCACCACCACCACCACCACCAGCGGGCGGCGACGCGCGCCCCAGGACTCACCCGGCCTCGCATCAAGGCCAACCGGCTCACGAGGGATGGCCGCTTCAGTTGCGCGGGACTTGAGCGCCACGGTGCCCGACCACAGGACGTTAATCGGCGTGATCAGGTAACGCAGTTCGCGCTGATTGCGCATGAGTGAGGCCAGTGGCTGATAAGCCGCCCAGACTGCTGCAAGGGCCAAGACCGCAGTCAAGCTCAGCAGCAGCAAGCGCTCCGCGATCGCCCGCCGCCAGGTCAGTGTCAGCACCGGCACGCGCATCAGCACAACGGCTGGCAACACGCCCTTGAGGATCAAGGCCATGGCCAAAGGCGCGGTGAGCAGTTCGCCCGCCTCGGCCGGATGAGTGGCCAGCGTATTGCGCAGCATGGAGGGGTCGAGCATGACCCCATACGCCTCGATGAAGTGCGACGCCACCGCAGCGATCAGCGTGAGCGCGATGACGATCGGCTTGAGCAACGCATGGAGGCCCACGAGGCCCAGCAACAGCGCGTGGATGGCCAGGATCAGCACCATCAGTGCCAGGCTCACGGTCAGATCGGACCCTGATCCGAGTCCGGAGCCTTCAGGCCAGACCCGACTCAGCACGGGAAGATTGAACAGCGGCAACCAGGCCAGGCTGACCAGAAGGATCAGCGTCGTGGGCCGGAAGTCAGGAAGCCATTTCATGCAGGCCGCAGTGGACACGGCCTGCCTGAAGCGGAAATGAAGGCTGATGAAGCCAGCCTGAAGGTCGAAATGCTACCTTTGCCCCATGCGCCTGCTGCTCCTTGAAGATGACCCGCTGCTTGGTGAAGGCCTTCGCGATTACCTGCGTGCCGAAGGGCATGTGGTCGAGTGGTGTACCAGCATCGCGCAGGCGCAGGCCCTGCATGACGAGCCGATCGACGTCCTGCTGATCGACTGGCAACTGCCCGATGGGTCGGGTGTTCAATGGCTGGGCCGCGAGCGCGCCCGCGGCATGGATGCCCCCGCGATTGTCCTCACCGCGCGAGATCGCCTCGATGACCGTATTCGTGGCCTCGACGAAGGCGCAGACGATTACATGGTCAAGCCCTTTGCTCCTGAAGAGCTCGCCGCCCGGATCCGAGCCATGGGCAGACGTCATGCCAGCTCGGGGCGCTCGATCATGCAGTTTGGCGATATTCAGATCGATCTTGCGGCTCGCACAGTCAGTGCGCAGGGGCAACGGATCGACCTGACCGCGCGGGAGTGGGCGGTGCTTGAAGCGCTTGCACGACGTTCCGGACGTATCGTGCCGAAAGCTGATCTTGAGCGCCTGGTGCTGGGCAGCGAAGGTGAGGTCATGAGCAATGCCCTGGAGGTGCATGTCTCGGCGCTGCGGCGCAAGTTGGGTCGACAGCTGATCGACACAGTCCGTGGTCTGGGCTATCGCATCGAACGGCATTGAATACGATCAAGGTCTCGATCGCATCCCGGCTCGCGCATGCCCTGGCGGTATGGTCGGTGGCCGTGGTGGCTGCGCTGGGCGCCGCCCTGTGGACGACCGCCTCGCATGAAGTCAACGAGCTGCTGGACGACGCCCTGATCTCGGCCGCAGATCTCATGGCCTTGCTGGTCGACGCCGGTCCGGATGCCCTGGATCGCGCCCGCGAGGCCACCACAGCCAGCGGTTCCATTCGATTTGCCTGGCAGGTGATTGCGCCCTCGGGTGAGCCCTTGCACCGCTCGCAGCAGGCTCCCGTGGCCGGGTGGCGAGCGCCACGGGAAGGATTTGAAGATCGAGACGGCTGGCGGCTCTTCAGTAAACCGCTGGCTGACGGTCGCATCCTCACAGTGGCTCAGACTCGCCAGGAGCGCCGTGAAGCGCGCTGGGAAGTCATCGCCGCCTCGGGAGCCGCGGCCGCTCTTGCGGCGCTGCTGGGTCATCTGTGGCTCAGGGCGCGGGTGCGACGCGAGCTGCACCCTCTGGCGGCGCTGTCAGAGCGTATCCGTCAGCTGAATCTGGACTCCACCACCCAGGCGTCCTATCTGGGCCCCGCGCACCATCAGGAGCTGGTGTCCATCCATGAAGCCGTCGAGACCCTGACCGCACGGCTCGCCAATCGCATTGCACGGGAGCGAGCCTTCAGCGCTCACGCCGCGCATGCACTGCGCACTCCGCTGGCGGGCATGGATGTGCAACTTGCGCTGGCCCTGCGTGATGCGCCTGCACAGACCCGCGACCGGTTGCAGCGAATTCGCGATGCATCACGCCAGCTGCAGACCGTGGTGACCGCCCTGCTTGGGCTGTTTCGCAGCCAGTCCCCTGCGCGGCATGTGGATCTGGCCGTGGAAGGCCTGGTGCGCTCGCTGCCCACCCCCTCGCTCACCGTCAGCGTTACGCCAGGTCTGCGTCTGAGGGCCGATCCAGACCTTCTGGCTGCGGCGATGGTCAATCTGCTGGACAATGCCCAACGCCATGGAGCCCGGCAGGTCACGATTGAATCCTGGCCAGGCGGCGGCTTGCTGATCGTGGACGACGGGCCGGGTGTGACCGACTCCCGTCGCCAGGTGCTGCGTGAGGCCGTGCAGTCGGGTGCCGACGCCGGCGCCATCGGCCTGGGTCTGATGCTCGCCGACAGCGTGGCCCGTGCTCATGGCGGGCAGCTCATCCTGCCCGAAATATCCAGCGGCTTCGCAGTCGCGTTGGAGTTTGGTGATGCAAACAGATCAAGTGCCTGAAGCCTCGGAACCCGCGGCACGCAAGGCGACACAACCCGTTGCACAGCCCGATTCGCGGCCGCCCGCACACGGCGCTGATCAGCTCAAGAGCCGGCCCGGTTTCAGGCGCCTTGGACCCGCGCTGAACAATTCAATCCGGGGCCTGCTCAGTGCCATGCGCAGTGAGTCTGCGTTTCGCCAGGAACTGGCGGTCGGCCTGCCCCTGATCGTACTGGCCTGGTGGCTGGAGCCGGATCGCTGGCAGGCGGTATTGCTGACTGCGGCTGTTGTGCTGGTCTGGGTGGTCGAGTTGCTCAACACGGGCCTGGAAGTGATCTGTGACATGATCACCTCAGAGATTCATCCGGCGGTCAAGAAGGCCAAGGACATCGGCAGCGCCGCCGTGTTTCTGTCCCTGCTGATGGCTGGATTGTGTTGGGGTCTGTGGCTGCTCGAACGCGGCGGCTGGCTGGCCTGATGCCAACACGCCCGGACGGGAGAACCCCCTGGACACCATGACTGAAGAACTGTTCCGTGAAGATGCCAGCCTGCTCGCCTGCGATGCTCGGGTCGTGGCGATTGATGACACCGGCATCGTGCTCGATCGAACGGTGTTCTACCCCCTGGGCGGTGGGCAGGCCGGAGATGCCGGCCTGCTGCGTGGCCCCAACGGGCAGGACATCCTGATTGCCGATACCCGCAAGCACAAGACACTCACCGGGGCGATCACCCATGTTCCGGCCGAGGCGGATCGCCTGGCAGGCCTGCACGGACTGGCCGTGGGCGATCGGGTGCAGGCCTGCATCGATGTCGATCGACGCCGCGCCCACATGCGCTTTCACACCGCGACCCATCTGCTGTGCGCGCTGATCCCGCATCCGGTCGATGGCTGCTCGATCACGGCCCAGCATGCCCGGCTCGACTTTCACATGACCGATGCACTCGACAAGGACAGCCTGAATGCGGGGCTGGCGAAGCTGGTGGCGCAGGCGAGCGCCGTGAGTCATCGCTGGATCAGCGAAGCCGAGCTCGACGCCAACCCGGGGCTGGTGCGCAGCATGAGCGTGCAACCCCCTCGAGGCCTGGGTCGGATTCGTGTGCTCGAGATCGCGGGCGTCGACCTTCAGCCCTGTGGTGGCACCCATGTGGCCAATACCGCCGAGGTGGGCGCGGTCGTGGTCACGAAGATCGAAAAAAAATCAGCCCAGACGCGCAGGGTGGTGCTGGGCTTCAGCTGATCAGGCGCATTGACCCGACCCGGCGCATTGGCCCTGCCCGGCGCATTCGCCTGGTCAGGTTTGCGCACCAGATCGGGGTTCTGTCATCAATCAGACCCGCTCAAACACCGCAGCGATGCCCTGGCCGCCGCCAATGCACATGGTCACGAGGGCATAGCGCCCACCAGTGCGACGCAGCTCGTAGAGCGCCTTGGTGGCAATGTAGGCGCCCGAGCAACCGATCGGATGCCCGAGGGCAATCGCGCCGCCATTGGGATTGGTCTTGGCCGGATTCAGACCGAGC
>JBKCEY010000341.1:0-753 GCA_046304115.1 Burkholderiales bacterium
GTGCAGGACATCTTTGCCACCGAGACCGCCTGGCTGGCCGATGTCATCCTGCCGGCTTCGGCCTTTGCCGAAAAGACCGGCAGCTTCACCAACACCGATCGGCTGGTTCAGCTCGGGCGCGCGGTATTGCCCCCGCCCGGCCAGGCGCGCGAAGACTGGCGCATTCTGGTCGATCTGGCCCGTGCGCTCGGCCTGGACTGGCGCTATGGCGACGTGGGCGAGGTCTTCGAGGAAATGCGCATGACCATGGATTCCATCCGGGGTCTGAGCTGGGCTCGTCTGCAGCGCGAAGGGGCGGTCACCTATCCCTGTACCGAGGAAGACGATCCCGGTCACCCGGTGGTTTTCATCGACCGATTCCCCCGAGAAGGTGGGCGAGCCAGGCTGGTACCGGCTCATTTCAGCGCGGCCGATGAATTGCCCGATGAGGACTATCCCTGGGTGCTGATCACCGGCCGCCAGCTGGAGCACTGGCACACCGGCAGCATGACCCGGCGTTCGGTCGCGCTCGATGCGCTGGAGCCCGAGGCCAGTGCCAGTCTTCACCCGCAGTCGCTGGTGCGACTCGGCCTGCAGCCTGGCGATCCGGTGCGGATCGCTTCGCGGCGGGGCACCATTGTGCTGGGTGCTCGGGTGGATCCCGGTGTTCCCCCTGATGCTGTGTTCGTGCCGTTTGCCTATGCCGAGGCAGCGGCCAATCGACTGACCAACCCGGCGCTCGATCCGTTCGGGAAGATTCCGGAATTGAAGTAT
>JBKCEY010000342.1:0-1122 GCA_046304115.1 Burkholderiales bacterium
GGTCAGTGCCGACCTGACCCGCCGCGGTTACGCCGGCCGCACGGTGGGCATCAAGCTCAGGACCTCGGATTTCAAGAGCCTGACCCGTGATCGCACGGTGGAACATGCCTTGCACAGGCCCGGCGATATCGCCCTGCTGGCCTTCGAGTGCCTTCAGCGGGCCCAGGCGAAAAGGCCCGTGCGCCTGCTTGGTGTTCGCGTGGGCGAGTTGACTCCGTTCAGCGCTGAATCCGGGGCAACGCCTGAGCAGCCGCCTCCCCAAGATCCCAGTACACCCCAGCCATCAGCATGAGGGCCTGTCGGGCGACCGAGGCCAGCAGATGCTCATTGGGTGCGTGTTGCGAGCAGGAGGGATAGGAATGGGGAATCCAGACCGTGGGCAATCCCAGGTCCACGCTGAAAGCATCATTGGGCAGAGAGCCCCCGAGATTGGGCAGGATCGCCGGCGCCTGGCCGGTGCTGCGTTCAATGGAGCGCGCTGTCCATTTGACCCAGGGATGATCCGGGTCGAGCCGGGTTGCAGGAAACTCACCCTTGGGAAACTTCTCCACCCTGACCTGCTGAAAACCATGGGCATCCAGATGCCGTCGCAGTGCAGGCAAGATGTCCGAGGCATCGATTCCAACCACATGGCGCAGCTGGCAGTGGGCCCGGGCTCGGGGAGGAATCGCATTGACCGGTTGGGCCGGATTGCCGGTCTCAAAGGCCAGCACCTCAAAGCTGCACCAGGCAAAGACCCGCTCAGCCGGCGTGAGCCCAGGCTCTCCCCACTGCTCATCAATGCTGGGGCCGCCCTCACCGCCATCAACCTGCAGTCCGTTCAGGGCCTGCCGCACGGCTGGGGTCAGCGAATTGGGGCGCCATTCGGGCACCTGGATGCTGCCGCGCTCATCGGCGATGCTGGCAATCGCGTGCGCCAGAATCAGTCCTGGATTGGCCAGCAGCCCGCCCCAGTTGCCCGAGTGATGCCCGCCTTCACGCAGATCAACAACCAGGTCAAAATTCATCGCGCCTCGCGAACCCATGAACATCGTGGGCCGTGAAGGCTGCAGGCGTGGGCCGTCTGAGGCGATCAGCACATCGGCACTGAGCCGGTCCCGCCAGGTGCGACACGCCTGATGC
>JBKCEY010000343.1:0-2550 GCA_046304115.1 Burkholderiales bacterium
TCGCGTTTGGTGGTCGTCTCCGGGGCATGCCTGCTGTAGCGCTCATCGATCGCGCGTTCAAGAAGATCGACGGCAGCCCGCGCCCGATCGGCGCTGACGCCGATCGACAGGAGTGCTTCGAACAGAGCGGTATTGAATGAACCCATGACGGCAGAATAATCCGAGGTCTGGATGGCTGCAATGCAATCCCGGTTCGGGCCCACCTTCGGTCTAGGCCGAAGGTCGGCACCGTTGTCTGAAGTCGGGCCCCGGCTATCATGTGGGAAACAAGGAGACCCCCGAATGAGCACCGGTTCGGCCATTGCGCCCCTACCGCCGTTTCGCCAGATCCCCTGGCCACCGCGCGACATCGATACCCAACATCGGGCCGACGGCACCATCCTCATGAAGTCTCGGGTGCCGCTCGATCCGGTGGCGCCTCATGTGCCTTTCTTTGTGCGCCATTGGGGCCTCGAGGCGCCCGATCGGCTCTTTCTGGCGCAGCGTCGGGGCGCCGATCGCCAGTGGGTCCGACTCACCTACGGTCAGGCCCGTGCCCAGGTCGATGCGCTCACCCAGGCCCTGCTCGATCTGGATGTACCCCCGGGACCCGTGGCCATCCTGAGCGGCAATTCGCTCGAGCATGCGCTGATCATGCTGGCTGCCATGCAGGCCGGCCGGCCGGCAGCGCCGGTGTCGCCGTCGTATTCGCTGATCAGCCAGGATCACGTGAAGCTGCGGCATGTGTTTGGTCTGATCCGGCCCGCAGTGATTTTCATGCAGGACGGTCCGGCCTTTGACAAGGCCCTGGCCTCGCTCGATCTGACCGGTATCCGCCTGATCCATGTCGATCGCCCGCCCACCGGCCGCGACAGTCTGGCCTTAGCCGATCTGCTGCGCACGCCGGTCACTGCTGCCGTGCAGGCGAGTGTCGATGCCATCCGGCCCGAAGACACGGGCAAGCTGCTCTTCACCTCGGGTTCGACCGGCATGCCCAAGGCGGTGATCAACACGCACCGCACCATGTGCTCCAACACCACCATGATGGTGCAGTGCAGGCCGCGCAATCCGACGGATCCCCTGCCCACGCTGCTCGACTGGCTGCCCTGGAACCACACCATGGGCGGCAATGCGCTCATGAATCCGCTGATGGCCGAAGGCGGTTCGCTCTACATCGATGATGGCCGGCCCATGCCCGGGGCCTTCGACGAAACCCTGCGCAATCTGCGTGAGGTCTCACCCACCTACTTCGCCAATGTGCCCGCGGGCTATGCGATGCTGGCCACGGCCCTTGAGCAGGACGATGAACTGGCCCGCTCGTTCTTCAGGCAATTGCAGCTCTTTGCCTATGGCGGAGCAACGCTGCCCGATGACCTCTATCGCCGGCTGCAGGCGCTGGCGATACGCCACACGGGCGAGCGCATCGTCATGAGCACCGGTTGGGGTGCGACCGAAACCGGTCCGACCGCCACCTCCACCTACTGGAACACTGAGCGCGTCGGGCTGATTGGTCTTCCGTATCCCGGGGTTGAGCTCAAGCTGGTGCCAGCCGGCCCCAAGTATGAGATCCGTCTGCGCGGGCCGCTCATCACGCCGGGATATCACGGGCAGCCCGAGCTCACCGCCAAGGCTTTTGACGAAGAAGGCTTCTACAAGATCGGTGATGCGGCAACCTTTGTCGATCCGGATCGACCCGAGGAGGGGCTGGTGTTTTCGGGGCGGGTGGTCGAAGACTTCAAGCTCACCTCGGGCACCTTCGTGCATGTGGGCACCCTGAGGGTTGCGGCCATTGCGGCCGCCTCGCCGGCCATGCAGGATGCTCTGGTGGCGGGCCAGGATCGCGAGTACGTGGCCCTGCTGGCCTGGCCCAATCTTGCCGCCTGCCGCGTGCTGTGCGGCAATCCGCAGGCGAGTGTCGAGGAGGTCATGCAGGCATCCGAAGTGCGCGAGACCATCCGCAAGGGGCTGCTCGCACACAATGGCTCGGCCACGGGTTCGAGCCTGCGGGTGTCGCGTGTGCTGCTCATGAGTGAGCCGCCGTCGATTGACGGCAACGAGCTCACCGACAAGGGCTACATCAACCAGCGCGCGGGTCTGGAGCGGCGCGCAGCTCTGGTCGAGCAGCTGTATGCCGAGCCTCCGGGCCCCGATCTCATCCTCATTCGCTGACTTCCTTCTGGAGACCTCATCATGTACAAACCTTTTGATCTCACCGGCCACGCCTCGATCATCACCGGCGGCAATGGCGGCATTGGCCTTGGCATGGCGCGTGCGCTGCTGGCGTCGGGCGCCCGTGTAGCCATCTGGGGATCCAACCCCGAAAAGACCCGCAAGGCCCGCGAGCTGCTGGCCTCCGAATGCGGCGATGCCTCCCGTGTGCATTCCTTCGTGTGCGATGTGGGAGAGGAGTCCCAGATCGAAGAAGCCTTTGCGGCCTCGGTGCAGGCGTTGGGCGGCACGGTGCATTCATGCTTTGCCAATGCCGGTGTGTCGGGCAAGGGCGTGATGATGTCCGACATGAGTCTGGACGAGTTCCGTCGCATCCAGCGCATCAATGTCGAAGGCGTGTTT
>JBKCEY010000344.1:0-886 GCA_046304115.1 Burkholderiales bacterium
GGCACCGGGCCAAAGAGACGGTGCAGGCCATCGATCACATCCTGAAGGCCATCGACCGCGCCGCGGCGTGCCCGCTCATAGCGACGCCACAGCAGAGGATCACCCCAGTCGCGAATCGACTCGCGAGCACGCACCACCTTCAGGAGCTCGGCCACATCGCCAAAGCCCAGATTCATGCCCTGCCCTGCAAGCGGATGCATGGCATGGGCGGCATCGCCCACCAGCACCAGGCGATCGCTGACCAGGCGCGGCACGCGCACCCCGCGCAACACGAAGGAACGCACCGGGCCCATGGGCGTGAGGATGCCCAGCGCGGCATGGGTCACCTGGGAAACACGCTCGGCCAGGGCCTCGGGTGAGAGGGCGAGCAACTCATCGGCCAGGACTTGTGGAGCCGACCACACGATGCTCACGCGCCCGGGTTGATGGCCCGCCGGCAAGGGCAACAGGGCCAGCACGCCCAGCGTCTCATCCATCCACTGCCAGGCGGTATCGGCATGCGGCAGGCTGCACTCGAAGTTCGCGACCAGCGCGGTCTGTTGATAGTCCGTCAGGCGGGCCTCGATGCCAGCCAAGCTGCGCAAGGAAGAATCGATGCCATCGGCGGCCACCACAAAGCGGGCCGAGAGGCTGGTACCCGACTCAAAGCTCAGGCGGGCGCGGCCAGCCGGGCCGGATGCGGTGATCTCCAGGCCCGAGACCCGCTCATCCAGGGATTGCACCGGCGAAAAACGCAGGGCGGCATCGAGCGTGCCTTGCAGGTTACGGTTCTCAACAATCCAGGCCAGCGCAGGCACCTGCCCGCGATAGGCATCGAGATGCAGCTGCGGCGCCGTGGCGCTCGCCCCGGCATGGACGCGCATGTCGTACACCGGGGCCATGCGGG
>JBKCEY010000345.1:0-19723 GCA_046304115.1 Burkholderiales bacterium
CCGCCTCCAGGTCATGCCCCGCACGCCGCCCCCAGAGAAAAGCCGTTCGGTTCTGGGCCACCGCCACACCGTTGAGCTCGATGGCCCGATCGATGGCGCCCAGGCTCAGCGGCACCAGGCCCCGCTGCCACGCCGCGCCCAACAGCATCATGTTGGCCATGATGCTGTCGCCCATCAAGGCCGCCGACAGACGCAGCGCCTCAAAGGCCAGGCCGCGCTCGCCCAGTTGCTCCGCGAGTCGTGCGGCCAGTCCCTCGGCATCGGGATTCCAGTCGGGATTGCGGGCAAAGTCGGCGGTCGGAACCATGTCGGTACACACCACACCGCCGCTGCCGGTCCTGAGTTTGGATGTCGTCTCATCACCCGCGGCCACGATCAGATCGCAGCCAATCAGGGACTCGGCCTCGCCATTGGCCACCCGGGTGGCATGCAGCAGTTCGGCCTCTGGGGCGAACTTCACATGCGAGAGCACGGCACCGTATTTCTGGGCCAGCCCGGTGACATCGAGGTTGGAGCTGTACAGGCCATCGAGATGGGCCGCCACCGCCAGGGTCTGGCCGATGGTGACCACGCCGGTACCCCCGATCCCGGCCACAAGCAGACTGAACGAGCGCTCCAGCTTCGGGATGACCGGATCCGACAGATTGGGAAAGTGCTGCTCGCCCGCAGCACGAATCGACTCAAGCGGATCGGCGACCCGGGTCTCGGACACGCCCTGGCGGCGCACCTTCGCGCCCTGTACGGTCACGAAACTGGGACAGAAGCCTTCGACACAGGAAAAATCCTTGTTGCAGCTCGACTGATTGATGCGCCGCTTGCGACCGAAATCGGTCTCGAGCGGCTCGATCGACATGCAGCCCGTGACGGTGCCGCAGTCGCCGCAGCCCTCGCACACGGCACTGTTGATGAACACGCGCTGATCGGGGTCGCTCCAGCGGCCTCGCTTGCGCAGTCGACGTCGTTCGGTTGCACAGGGCTGGTCGTAGAGCAGGACCGACACATCAGGAAACTCCCGCAACTCGCGCTGCACGGCGTCGAGCTCGGTACGGTGATGCACCGTGGTGCCGGCGGGCAGGGTCACGCCCTGCCATTTGGTGGGGTCATCGCTCACCAGCGCCAGGCGTCGCACGCCCTCGGCAGCGAGCTGGGTGAGCGTGCCCGCAATCGAGAGCTCACCATCGATGGGCTGCCCGCCTGTCATCGAGACGAAGCCGTTGTGAAGCAGCTTGTAGGTGATGGGTACATGCGCAGCCACCGCCTGACGCAGGGCCAGAAACCCCGAGTGAAAGTAGGTGCCGTCGCCCATGTTGGCAAAGACATGCTTCTCGGTCGTGAAGGGCTGCTGGCCCAGCCACATGGCGCCCTCGCCGCCCATGTGCGAAACCGTGGTGGTCTTGGTCGGCTCACGGAACATGGCCATGGTGTGGCAGCCGATCCCGGCCAGCGCCCGACTGCCATCGGGCAGCTGGGTGGAACGACCATGCGGGCAGCCCGAACAAAAACTCGGTGCCCGCACCGGCACGGCGCCCCGCGCACGCTCCTGAATCTGGGCCGGGCCAGGGTCGGGCTGATGCAACAGGCAACCGCCATCAGGTGTGGCCAGCAAGCGACGCAGTGCGGCCATCACCAGCCCGGGGTGAATCTCGCCGGCATTCGGAAAGACCGCCTCGCCTCGCTCGGGCGCAAAGAAGGGTCCTTCAAGGAACTTGCCGACGATGCGAGGCGCCTCGGGCTGCCCATAGAGCAGGTTACGCAGCTGATCCTCAAGGAGTGGGCGCTTTTCCTCGACCACCAGAATGGTCTGCAGGCCTTGTGCAAATGCACGCACACCCTCGGGCTCCAGCGGCCAGACCAGCCCCACCTTGAGGGTACGGATCCCGAGCGCCTGCAGACGCTCGGCATCGAGGCCCAGGGCCACAAAGGCCTGCTGCACATCCTGCCAGGCCTTGCCCGCGGCCACGATGCCCAGCCGGGCACCCTGCGTCGCACCCGAGATCCGGTTCAGGCCATTGGCCCGGGCATAGGCCAGCACACGGTGCAGCTTGTGGTGATAGAGCCGATCCTCCTGCGGCAGCGCCCCGTCAATGGGGCGGGCATGAACCCCGCCGGGGGCCGCAGGCAGGTCATCGGGCTCGGCAGGCATGACGATCGCGGGCGCATCGGGCGAGACATAGACTGACCCACCGCCTTCGACCACATCGGTCACGACCTTCATGGCTGACCAGCATCCCGAGTAACGGCTCATGGCGATGCCGTGCAGGCCATAGTCGAGCAGCTCCTGCGCATTGCCCGGGTACAGCAGCGGAATGCCGACCGCCACGAAATTGAGATCGGAATAATTCGCAACCGTGGACGACTTGGCGCCATGGTCGTCACCGGCCAGAGCAAGCACACCCCCCAGGCGGCCACTGCCCGCCAGATTGGCATGGCGCAACGGATCACCCGACCGATCAACGCCCGGGCCCTTGCCATACCAGATGCCGAACACGCCATCGACCTTGGCGCCCGGAAACACGCCGACATACTGCGCGCCCCAGATGGCTGTGGCCGCAAGATCTTCATTGACCGCAGGCCTGAAGACCACGTTGTTCTCGGCCAGCCGTTGCTGCGCAGCCCAGAGCTCCATGTCATATCGCCCCAGGGGCGAGCCGCGGTAGCCCGAGACATACCCGCCGGTGTTCAGGCCTGCGGCTGCGTCTCGCAGGCGCTGCTGCAGCGGCAGGCGGACCAGCGCCTGAATGCCGGTCATGTAAACCCAGCCCTCGCGGGTCGTGTAGCGCTCCTCAAGCGAGCCCACCGGGCGGGCAAGCCCGGACGCTGTGGATTGCCGGTCGTCATTCATGGAGTGGTCCTGAGATCAAGGTTTCAGTTTAGCCGCATGGGTTCGCCTGCGAGAGGTTGTGAAGGGACGGGAATGCGTCGAGGCGGGTAAGCTGACGCCCCTCGGAGGAGACCCACACCATGAACGCACACGGAAAAGTCATTGTCGTCACCGGAGCCGCGAGCGGCATCGGCAAGGCGCTCGCGGCCCGCTTCGCCCTTGAAAAGCCCGCAGGTCTTGTCGTCTCGGATCTGCCTCAGGGACTGACGGCGCTTGAGGCCCAGGCGCGCGAACTGACGGCAGCCGGCGTGCCGACCCTGGCAGTAGCCGCCGACGTGGGTGTTGAAGCGGATGTTCAGGCCCTGGTCCGCAGTGCCGAGGAACGCTTTGGTCGCGTCGATGTCTTCTGCTCGAATGCCGGGCTGATCCGCGATGGTGACGAGAACACGCCCGACGCCCACTGGCAGCTCAACTGGCAGGTCCATGTCATGGCCCATGTCTATGCCGCCCGCGCGGTAGTGCCGGGCATGCGGGCACGCGGCGAGGGTTATCTGGTCAATACCGCATCCGCCGCCGGCATGCTCACTTCGCTGCCTTCAGCCACGTACGCGGTCACCAAGCATGCCTGCATTGCCCTGGCCGAGTGGCTCTCGATCCAGCATGGTGAGGCCGGCGTGCGCGTCTCGGTGGTCTGCCCTCAGGCGGTGGATACGCCCATGATTGCCGGTCGGGCTGGATCGGCTGCGGCACGCAACGACGGCGTGATCTCGCCCGAGGATCTGGCCGATGTGGTGATCCAGGGCATGGCCGAAGAACAGTTTCTGATCCTGCCCCATCCGCAGGTGCTCGAGTACTACAAGCGCAAGGCCAACGACTACGACCGCTGGCTGGGTGGCATGCGTCGATTCGCCAGCAAGGTGGGCGGAAGACCGGAATCGAAATGACCCCGACATCGGATCCCGCAAGGCCGATGCCCCGCGGGCTGGAGTGACTGCAGCTGAACGGAGCGCAGACCCGAAGGGGTGTGCGCAAGGCCTTCAGCGCGGGTCGCTACCGCTCGCCGACGCAGCAGACTCCTCGGGTGCCTTGCTGATGGTGGTGATGAAGCCCGACATCCAGATCCCCAGCTCGTAGAGCAGGCACAGGGGAATGGCCAGCATGAACTGCGAGAGCACATCGGGCGGCGTGAGTACGGCGGCCACGACAAACGCACCCACAATCACGTAACGACGGGCATCGCGCAGCTGCTGCGTGGTGACCATGCCGAGCTTGACCAGGATCATCTCGACCACCGGAACCTCGAAGGTCAGGCCAAAGCCAAAGAAGATGGCCAGGGTGAAATCCCAGTACTTCTGCAGATCCTGCAGGGTCTCGGCACCGGTTTGGGCCGAAAACGAGATGAAGAACTTGTAGGCCGCGGGCAACACGAAGAGATAGGCAAAGCTGATCCCCACGCACAGAAAGAACACGCTCGACACAATCAGCGGCAGCGCGAATCGTTTTTCGTGATCGTAAAGGCCAGGCGCCACAAACGCCCAGACCTGATAGAGCACCCAGGGCAAGGCCGCGAGCAGAGCCGTGAGGAAGGCGACCTTGGTCAGGGTGAAAAAGGCACCGGCCTGGTCAGTGAAGATCGGCTTGGTTCCTGGGGGCAGCGCTTCGTAGAGCGGCTGCGAAAGGAACTTCATGATCTCGCCGCTGAAATAGAAGGACACACCAAACAGCAGCAGCACCACCACCAGCGAGCGGATCATGCGATCGCGCAACTCCACCAGATGCGAGACGAAGTTCTCGTCCTGGGCGGGGTCGATTTCGGGCTTCTTGCGGTTGAACAGCTTCAGGGCCATGTGCAGGCGTCAGGGGCAGGTGCTGCGGCTCAGCGATAGAAGCGTCGCTTGGGGCGCTTGAAGCCGAGTTCGCGTTCACGCTCGATGCGTCGGTCGCGGATGCGTTCGCGCTGGCGCCGGATGGCATAGACCGTGTCCCAGTCGCTCACCGGTTTCGGGGTTTCGCTGGAGAGGGATCGGTTCAGATCGTCGACTTCGGTTTGCAACTCGGCCACGGATGACGTGACACTCTTTTCGAGATCCTTGGCGGCGTCGGTCACCTGCGCCTGGAGTTTGCGCAGTTCGCTCAACTCCATTTGCCGGTTGATGTCGGACTTCACATCATCGACATAGCGTCGCATCTTGCCGAGCCACTGGCCGCCCTGCTTGGCCACCTTGGGCAATCGCTCAGGGCCCAGGACCACCAGAGCGACCACGGCGAGCACGACCATCTCGGAGAAGCCGATGTCGAACATGCGTGAGGGATCCGGGCTGGCCTACGGTGCAGGAACGAAATCGACCGCAGCAGGCCTGAGGCTCAGGACTTGCGCTGAGCGTCGACGTCGATGGTGCGCGAATCGGTCGAGGCAGCCTGCTGGGATTGCGTCACGGCGGGCTGACCGGGCGCGGCCGAGCCGGCAGCGGCAGTGTCGGAGGCGCCTTCCTTGACACCGTCTTTGAAGCCCTTGACCGCACCGCCCAGATCCGAACCCAGGTTGCGCAGCTTTTTGGTGCCGAACACCAGAAGAATGATCACCAGAACAATCAGCCAGTGCCAGATGCTCAGTGAACCCATGGAAATACTCCTTGTCAGGCCGCGGGCAGGCCGATTCGCAATGGCTGGGGCCCGCCCAGGACGTGAAGATGCAGATGATACACCTCCTGCCCACCGATCCGACCATTGTTGATGACGGTACGAAAGCCGTCTTCAAGACCCTGCTCACGAGCGAGTTGACCCGCCATGCCGAGGATCTTTCCGAGCACATCCTGATGCTTCATGTCGGCGTCGTAGAGGTTGACCACATGCACCTTGGGGATGATCAGGAAATGCACGGGGGCGAGCGGACGAATGTCGTGAAAGGCCAGGATGTCATCGTCTTCATAAACCTTGCGGCTAGGCAGTTCACCTCGCGCAATACGACAGAAAATGCAGTCTTGACTCACGGTGTGTCCTCGTTCGAAGCAGATGTGTCGGTGCGCACTACCCCCTGACCGACCCCGGCTTGCCCGGCTTGCCCGGCACGGGCGGCCTTCTCGGCCAGGCCCGACAGACCCTCGCGGCGAGCCAGTTCGTCCAGCACATCCTCCGGTCTCAGGTTGTAATACGCCAGCATGACCAGCGTGTGAAACCACAGGTCTGCGGTCTCGGACACGATGCGCTCGGGCACCCCATCCTTGGCTGCCATGACAGTCTCGGTGGCCTCTTCGCCAATCTTCTTGAGGATGGCGTCGGGCCCCTTGCTGATCAGCCGGGCGACGTAGGAGGCCTGCGGATCGGCATGCCGGCGCTGCTCCAGCAGGGCGCCCAGCCGCTGCAGGATGTCGGAGGTGGGAGCGTCATTCATGGTTCAGTGGCGATAGATGAGGGCAGGATCCTGCAGCACCGGGTCGACACTCACCCACCGCCCCTGCTCCAGGCGGCTATAGAAACAGGATTCGCGGCCCGTGTGGCAGGCGATACCCCCGCCCTGAGTCACCTGCAGCACGATTGCATCGCCATCGCAGTCCAGGCGGATTTCGTGCACGGTCTGCACATGGCCAGACTCCTCGCCCTTGCGCCACAGACGCCCGCGGGAGCGCGACCAGTAAACAGCCCTGCCTTCCTGTGCGGTGAGCGCCAGCGCCTCGCGATTCATCCAGGCCACCATCAGGACCCGCTGTGATCGGGCGTCCTGAGCAATGGCCGCGACCAGACCCTGAGCATCCCAGCGCACCTGATCGAGCCAGGCGCTGGCCTCGGTCACTGCAGCCTCATGGCAATGCCCTGGTCCGCCATGAAGGCCTTGGCCTGGCCCACCGTGAATTCGCCAAAGTGAAAGATGCTGGCCGCCAGCACGGCATCGGCATGCCCTTGCAGGACGCCCTCGGCCAGATGCTGCAAGCCACCGACACCACCCGATGCAATCACGGGAATCCCTACGGCGTCGCTGACGGCGCGCGTGAGGGCCAGATCGAAGCCCTGGCGCGTGCCATCGCGATCCATGCTGGTGAGCAGGATCTCGCCCGCACCGAGTCGCTCCACCTCGCTCGCCCATTCCAGGGCATCGCGACCGGCCGACTTGCGCCCGCCATGGGTGAAGACCTCCCAGCGCCCGGGCGCCACCTGCTTGGCATCGATGGCGCAGACGATGCACTGCGAGCCAAAGAATGAAGCCGCCTCGGCAATCAGTTCGGGGCGAGCCAGACCTGCGGTGTTGATGGAGACCTTGTCGGCGCCGGCATTGAGCAGGCGCCTCACATCGGCCACGCTGCGCACGCCCCCACCGACCGTGAGCGGAATGAAGACCTGCGCGGCCACCTGCTCGATGACCTGCACGATGATGTCGCGCTCGTCACTCGAGGCGGTGATGTCGAGGAAGGTGAGTTCGTCGGCCCCTTCGCGATCGTAGCGTCGCGCAATCTCGACCGGATCGCCGGCATCACGCAGGCCGACAAAATTCACGCCCTTGACGACACGCCCGGCCGTGACATCGAGGCACGGAATGATGCGACGCGTGAGCATCAGGCGCTGGGCCCGGAGAGATCGTCGGCGCGGGCCTGCGCCTGACCAAAGTCGAGTGCGCCTTCGTAGATGGCACGGCCGACGATGGCCCCTTCGATGCCTTCGTCTTCGACCTCGCACAGGCGATCAACATCAATCAGGCTGCTGACACCCCCCGAAGCGATGACGGGTACGGTGAGCGCCCGGGCCAGTCGCACGGTGGCTTCGATATTGACGCCCTGCATCATGCCGTCGCGGCCGATGTCGGTGTAGATGACGGCCTCGACGCCATAGCCCTCGAATTTTCGGCCCAGGTCGACCACATCATGCCCGGTGAGCTTGCTCCAGCCATCGGTGGCCACCTTGCCGTCACGAGCATCGAGGCCGACGATGACCTGCCCCGGGAAAGCGCCGCAGGCATCGTGCAGG
The DNA here is from genome assembly GCA_046304115.1 of Burkholderiales bacterium. Classification (GTDB taxonomy): domain Bacteria; phylum Pseudomonadota; class Gammaproteobacteria; order Burkholderiales; family Burkholderiaceae_E; genus UBA4615. The sequence continues at coordinate 7,778 of JBKCEY010000345.1, forward strand.
AACCCGGGATTCTTGACCGCAGCGGTGCCGATGATGACGTAGCTGATGCCGCCGTCGAGGTAGCGCTCGATGGTGTCGAGATCACGAATGCCGCCGCCAATCTGTACCGGAATCTGCGAGCCCACCTCGTTGACGATCGCCTTGATGGCGGATTCGTTGCGGGGCTTGCCGGCAAAGGCGCCATTGAGATCGACCAGATGCAGTCGACGCGCACCCAGATCGAGCCACTTGCGGGCCATGGCCGCAGGATCGTCGGAGAAGACGGTGGCGTCGTCCATGTCGCCCTGACGCAGGCGCACACAGCGCCCATCCTTGAGATCGATGGCGGGAATCAGCAGCATGACATCACGGGGAGAGAAAGAGGGCGGGCGGCGGGCACGGGGACGAATGAACAGCGCATCGGGCGCAAGGCGTCAGGGCCGCCAGTCGAGGAAATTGGCATAAAGACGCAAGCCACAGGCTGCGCTCTTTTCAGGATGGAACTGGGTTGCAAAGATGTTATCCCGCGCCACCGCACAGGTAAAGCGAAGACCATGGAAGGCTGAGCCCACCGTGTCCGTCGCCACCGCAGGCTCGGCATAGTAGCTGTGCACGAAGTAGAAATAGGTTTCATCAGGCACGCCCTGCCACATCGGATGGGCCCGGTCCTGGCGCACACGGTTCCAGCCCATGTGCGGCACCTTGAGCCGGGTGCCCATCACGGGGTCGGTCAGATCTGCAGGAAAGCGCACCACATCGCCCGCAAAGAGGGCCAACCCCGGCGTGTTGCCTTCCTGGCTGTGCGCAAACAGCATCTGTTCGCCGATGCACACGCCAAACAGCGGCTTGCGGGCCGCGGCCTCAAGCACGGCCTCGCGCAGCCCACTGGCATGAAGTTCGCGCATGCAATCGGGCATGGCACCCTGGCCGGGCAACACAACGCGATCGGCGCTCCGCAGGTCGTCGGGGTTGCCCGAGATCTGCACCCTGGCACGGCCCTGCGCGACATGCTCGAGCGCACGGGCCACCGAACGCAGGTTGCCCATGCCGTAGTCAACGACGATGACGGTCTGAGTCATCAGCCCACCAGGCTGCCCTTGGTGGAGGGAATCTGGCCAGCCGCTCGCGGGTCGAGCTCGACGGCCATGCGCAGCGCCCGTGCAAAGGCCTTGAACACGGTCTCGCACTGGTGGTGGGCATTATCTCCACGCAGGTTATCGATGTGCAGGGTGATCTGGGCGTGATTGACCAGGCCCTGGAAAAACTCATGGGCCAGATCGACGTCGAAACTGCCGATCATGGCGCGGGTGAAGGGCACATTCCAGATCAGCCCGGGACGACCCGAAAAATCAACCACCACCCGGGTGAGGGCCTCATCGAGCGGCACATAGGCATGGCCATAGCGACGGATGCCTTTCTTGTCGCCCACGGCGCGGGCGAGCGCCTGCCCCAGGGTGATGCCGATGTCTTCAACCGTATGGTGGCCGTCGATGTGCAGGTCGCCATGCGCTTCGACCTCGAGGTCGATCAGTCCATGGCGTGCGATCTGATCGAGCATGTGATCGAGAAAGGGCACGCCCGAGGCGAGCTTTTGCTCCCCGGTGCCGTCGAGATTCATCCGGACCCGGATCTGGGTTTCGGCAGTGTCGCGGCGGACTTCGGCTTGGCGCATGATGGTCATGAGAGGTTTTTCAGGAGGATGCGCCCGCGGCGGCCACTTCGACAAGCGCGCCGTGCAAGGCCTCGAGCATCCGGTCATTGTCTTGCGGGGTACCGATCGAGATGCGCAGGCATCCTGCGAGCAAGGGGCTCGTGCGACTGACATCCTTGATGAGCACGCCGCGCTGACGCATGCCGGCCGCGATGGCGGGTGCGTCGGGCACCCGGATCAGAATGAAGTTGGCCTGCGAAGGAAAGGGGCTGACCCCGTCGAGTGCGGCCAGCCGGCCCTGCATGCGCTCGCGCTCGCCCCGCAGCAGCCGGGTCTGCTCGAGCAGGACATCAAAGTGCTCGAGCGCAAACTCGGCCGCTGCTTCATTGAGCACGCTCAGGTTGTAGGGCGGTCTGACCTTGTCGAACTCCGTGATCCAGCGGGGAGCCGCCGCCATGTAACCCAGACGCACACCGGCCAGGCCGAGCTTGGATACCGTGCGCATCACGACCAGATTGGGCCAGCGCGCCAGATCGGCCATGAAGGTGTCATCCGCAAACGGCCGGTAGGCTTCATCGACCACCACAAGCCCGGGGGCCACGGCCAGAATGGCCTCGATGTGCCGGCGATCAAACGCATTGCCGGTGGGATTGTTGGGGTAGGCCAGCCAGACCAGCGCCGGGCGATGAGCCTCGATCGCGCTCAGCATGGCTGGCAGATCCAGACCCAGATCGGCAGCGAGCGGAACCGGCACGTAGCGCATGCCGGTCAGCCGGGTGGTGACGTCATACATGACGAAAGAAGGCGCGGGTGCCACCACGGTGGCGCCCGGCCGCGCCAGCGCCGTGCTCATGATCGTGATGAGTTCGTCAGAGCCATTGCCCAGCAGCACCCCGGATTGAGGCGGCACCTCAAGCCGGTCGCGAACGAGTTGCTTCAGACGAGCATAGGACGGCGCCGGATAGCGGTTGATTGCCACTGCGGCCAGGCGCTCGCCCAGCGCCTTTTGCAAGGGCTCAGGCAGCCGGAAAGGGTTCTCCATGGCATCGAGTTTGACGAGCCCGGCGGCGTCGGGCACGTGATAGACCGACATGGCCAGCACCTCGGGCCTCACCCAGTGCGCCGGCTCTGCCACGGCGGGCTGCTGTGCCTGGGCACGCGCGCCCTCAATGCGCATTTCAGCACTGCGGGCATGGGCCTGCAGACCTTCACCATGGGCGAGCACCGAGGCCACCTCGCCCAGACGGGCCGCGCCGGCGGCACTGGCCTGAATGAGGCTGGAGCGCTTCTGGAAATCGTAGACCCCGAGCGGCGACGAGAATCGCGCCGTGCGCATGGTGGGCAGGACATGGTTGGGTCCGGCGCAGTAATCGCCCAGCGACTCGGAGGACCAGGGCCCGAGGAACATCGCCCCGGCGTGACGAATCCGCTCAGCCCAGTGCTCGGGGTTGCGGGTTGAGATCTCCAGATGCTCGGGTGCGATCCGGTCAATCAGATCGCATCCCTGCTCGAGCGACTCGATCTGGATGAGTGCACCGCGACCCTGAAGCGATGCCGCGATCACGTCGCGTCGGGGCATGGCGGGCAGCAGCCGGCTGATCGAAGCCTGCACCGCATCCAGAAAGGCGGCATCCGGACAGAGCAGGATGGACTGAGCCAGTTCGTCGTGCTCGGCCTGTGAGAAGAGGTCCATCGCGATCCAGTCGGGGTCGGTCTGGCCATCACACAGGATGAGGATCTCGGAGGGGCCGGCGATCATGTCGATGCCCACGGTGCCGAACACCCGGCGCTTGGCTTCGGCCACGTAGGCATTGCCCGGCCCCACGATCTTGTCGACCGCAGGCACCGTGGCTGTGCCGAAGGCGAGCGCACCCACCGCCTGAGCGCCCCCAACGGTAAAGACGCGATCGACCCCTGCAATGGCCGCTGCGGCCAGCACCATGGGGTTGCGCACGCCATCGGGTGTGGGGCAGACCATGATGAGTTCGGGCACGCCCGCCACCTTGGCCGGAATGGCGTTCATGAGCACCGATGAAGGATAGGCGGCCTTGCCACCCGGCACATACAGGCCCACGCGATCGAGTGGCGTGACCTTCTGGCCGAGCCGGTTGCCCAGGCTGTCGGTGTAATCCCAGGAGCCCGAGCGTTGTCGCTCATGGTAGGCGCGCACCCGCTCAGCGGCCTGCTGCAGGGCATCGCGCTCTGGAGCTGGCAATCGACTGAGCGCGTTCGTCAGCTCTGACTGCGGCAACTCGAGGGCACTCGCCTCGCTCACGGTCAGACGATCGAAGCGCTGCGTGAACTCGATGAGGGCTTCATCACCGCGCGTGCGGATCTGTTGAAGGATGGTGCTGACCGCCGTCTCGATGGCGGCGTCCTGCGAAGCCTCCCAGGCGAGCAAGGCCTTGAGTTCGGCATCGAATCCGGGCGCACGGGCATCGAGCCGACGCACCTGCGCAGGCTGGACAACCTGATCTCTGGACGAATCCTTCATCAGCACCTGCTCCATTGCACAGGGCGCGGGTTGGCGGGCTCGGGCGGAGAGATCGTCACGAGCCCGCTCCGGGACTCAAGGCAGCAATGATGGGCTCGAGCGCCTTTCGCCGAGTCTTGAGCGAAGCCTGGTTGATCACCAGGCGCGAAGAGATCTCCATGATCTGTTCGACCTCGACCAGACGATTGGCTTTGAGCGTACTGCCGGTGGAGACGATATCCACGATGGCATCAGCCAGACCGACCAGCGGTGCGAGCTCCATGGAGCCATAGAGCTTGATGATGTCGACATGCACGCCCTTGGCCGCAAAGTGCTGACGCGCCACGTCGACATACTTGGTGGCGATGCGAAGGCGCGCGCCGCTGCGCACCCGGGCCTGGTAATCAAAGGACTCGTGCACCGCCACACACATGCGACAGCGCGCAATGCCGAGGTCCACAGGCTGATACAGACCGGCCTCGCCATGCTCGAGCAGCACATCCTTGCCCGCCACACCGAGGTCGGCAGCGCCATGCTGAACATAGGTGGGTACGTCGCTGGCCCGCACGATGATCAGGCGCAGATTGGGGTCGGCTGTGGGCAGGATGAGTTTGCGCGATCCAAGCTCGGCGGGATCGACCGAGATGCCGGCCGCCGCCAGCAAAGGCAGGGTTTCTTCAAGGATGCGGCCCTTGGACAGCGCGAGGGTGATCATGCGTCGGTTACCGTTCGGACACGCTCGATGCTGGCACCGGCAGCGGCCAGCTTGCGCTCCATGCGTTCGTAGCCACGATCAAGGTGATAGATGCGATCGACCAGGGTATCGCCCTGTGCCACCAGACCAGCGATCACAAGCCCGGCTGAGGCACGCAGGTCCGTGGCCATCACGATGGCACCCGACAGCGAAGGCACGCCACGGATGATGGCTGTATTGCCCTGGGCATCGATGTCGGCACCCAGGCGCTGCATCTCCTGGACATGCATGAAGCGGTTCTCGAAGATGGTCTCGGTCACGACGCCGGTACCTTCGGCCACGCAATTGACGGCCATGAACTGGGCCTGCATGTCGGTCGCGAGCCCCGGGTAGGGCGCTGTGCGCAGATTGATGGCCCGCGGACGGCGGTCCATGCGGGCGCGGACCCAGTCAGACCCCGTCTCGAGTTGCAGGCCGGCCTCGCGCAGCTTGTCGAGCGTGGCATCCATGGAGGAGGGATCACACCCGGTGAGGGTGAGATCACCGCCGGTGGCCGCCACTGCACACAGAAAGGTACCTGCCTCGATGCGATCAGACATCACGCGGACCTCCCCGCCATGCAGCGCGGATACGCCCTGCACGACGATGCGATCGGTTCCGGCACCCTCGATGCGTGCACCCAGTGCAATCAGGGCACGGGCCAGATCAACCACCTCGGGTTCGCGTGCGGCATTTTCGATGACGGTCTCGCCCTCGGCCAGGGTGGCCGCCATCATGAGGTTTTCGGTGCCGGTGACCGTCACCATGTCGGTCACGATCCGGGTGCCCTTGAGGCGCGAGGCGCGGGCCACCACATAGCCATGCTCGATGTCGATCTGGGCGCCCAGCAACTGCAAGCCCTTGATGTGCTGATCGACGGGGCGCTGCCCGATCGCGCAGCCACCCGGCAGCGATACCCGGGCCTCACCGAACCTCGCCACCAGGGGGCCCAGCACCAGGATCGACGCCCGCATGGTCTTGACCAGATCGTAGGAGGCCTCGAGATGCGTGACCTGAGACGCGTCGAGTTCCACCACACCATCCTGGATGCTTGAGCGAACGCCCATGCGACCGAGCAGCGCGAGTGCGGTGCGCACGTCCTGCAGCAGCGGCACATTGCTGACCCGCATCGCCCCGGGCACCAGCAGGCTGGCGCACAGGATGGGCAGCGCGGCGTTCTTGGCGCCCGACACGGGCACCTCGCCCCGCAGCCGCAATCCACCGTGGATGAGAAGCTTGTCCATGGCGTGCTGTCAGGCCTTGTTCGCGCGTGCCGCCCATTCGCCGGGCGTCAGGGTCTGCATCGACAGGGCATGAATCTCGGCCTTCATGCGATCGCCAAGCACCGCATAGACCAGTTGATGGCGCTGAATGGGGCGCTTGCCTTCAAAGGCGCTCGAAACGATCACCGCCTGGAAATGCTGGCCGTCACCCTCAACCGTCAGGTGGTCGCAGGACAGGCCACGGGCAATGTCGCGCTCGATGCTCTCGGGGGTGGTCATGGTCGTTGGAGGAAAGTGCGTTGAATGAACACGAGCTCAGTGGCGCATGCGCCAGCCGGTGTGCAGCATGCGCAGTGCAATCGCCGCCACGCCGATCAGGGTGAGGCTCACGATCAGCAGGCTGGTCAGCGGAGGCACGTCGGACTGGCCAAAAAAGCCGTAGCGAAAGCCATCGACCATGTAAAAGAAGGGATTCAGATGCGAGACCGCCAGCCAGAACGGCGGCAGCGAATGCACCGAATAAAAAACCCCGGCCAGGAAGGTCGCCGGCATGATGAGGAAGTTCTGGAACATCGCGATCTGGTCGAATTTTTCGGCCCAGATGCCACCAATCAGTCCCATTGTACCGAGAATGGCTGCCCCCAGCAGACCGAAGGCCAGGATCCAGAGGGGGGCATGAAAGAGCGGGGGAGCGATCAGGGCCGTGACCAGAAAGACGCCAAGACCCACCAGAAGTCCACGCACCACGGCGGCCAGCACATAGGCCCCGAAGATCTCGAGCGGCGACAGCGGTGGCAACAGCACGAACACCAGATTGCCGGTGACCTTGGACTGCACCAGCGAAGACGAGGCGTTGGCAAAGGCATTTTGCAGGACCGACATCATGACCAGCCCGGGAATGAGAAAGCTGATGTAGTCCACACCCGGAAAGACCTGCACATGCGCGGACAGCGCCTGCGAGAACACCAGCAGATAGAGCACGGCGGTCAGCACGGGGGCGGCGACCGTCTGGACCACCACCTTCCAGAAGCGCAGCACCTCCTTGCGCAGCAGGGTGAGAAAGCCCGTCATGACGCCTCGCTCATGATTCGCAGGAACACATCCTCGAGATCGGTATGCTCGGTCTCGAGTTCGGACACCGCGCATCCCGCCTCTCGCAGCAGCCGCAGCACGCCTTCCAGTTCGCTCCAGTCATCCAGACGCAATTCGATCCGGCCATCGGATCGAGGCGCACCATGCAGGCGAGGCTGTAAAGCCACCGGCAGGGCCGCACCTTCGAATTTGAAGCGGACCGTACCGCCACCAAAGCGCCCGACCAGGCGTGCCGTGTGATCGAGCGCCACCACTTGCCCGGCCTTGAGCATGGCAATGCGTCCGCACAGCGCCTGAGCTTCTTCCAGGTAGTGCGTGGTCAGCACGATGGTGTGGCCTTCACGATTGAGCCGCCCGATGAACTTCCACAGCGTCTGACGCAACTCGACATCCACGCCAGCGGTGGGCTCGTCGAGCACAATGACCGCAGGCCGGTGCACGAGTGCCTGAGCAACCAGCACACGCCGCTTCATGCCCCCCGAAAGGGAGCGCATGTTGGCCTCGGCCTTGGTGGTGAGCTGCAGGTTCTCGAGAATCTCGTCGATCCAGTCGTCGTTGTGCCTCAGCCCGTAGTAACCCGAGGTGATCCGCAGGGTCTCGCGCACCGTGAAAAAAGGATCAAAGACCAGTTCCTGCGGCACCACGCCCAGCGCCCTGCGCGCGGCACGGTAGTCGGTCACCACATCATGGCCCATCACGCGCACGGATCCGCCGCTCGCGCGATTCAGGCCGGCAATAATCGCGATCAGCGAAGTCTTGCCCGCGCCATTGGGCCCGAGCAGACCAAAGAACTCACCCTGGGCGATCTCGAGGCTGACGCCCCGCAACGCTTCAAGGCGCCCGTATCGCTTGGTGACCTGCTGCAGGCTGATCGCAGGCGGAGAACCCGCCGTTGCAGAACCACTCAAGACCGTGACTCCTCGACTGAGTCGCCCAGGATCAGGGACTCGGCTCCGTACAGGCGGGCCATGCTGCGCAGCCGATCGGGTGGATTGGCAAAGGAAATCCGTGCGCCGAACTCCCGCTTGAGTGCAAGCAACACGGCAAGCGCCGACGAATCGCTGTCGTTGAGCACGGCCAGATCGAGTACCTGCGGATGGGCCCCGCTGGCCAGCGCATGCCGGAGCTGTTGCAGCGCGCTCATGGCTTCAGGCAATCGAAGGCGGGGGGGTATCACCAGGCTCATCCGGTTCGTCGGATCCAGGGCGGTTGATCGGGACAGGCTATCGGGACTCAGGGCTTGGCCTGAGCAAACTGCCGGTTACGCTCGGACAGGCTGCGGATCAGGCCATCGATGCCTCGCGCGCTGACCTCCTGCGCAAACTGGTTGCGGTAGGACTCGACCAGCCAGACTCCGAGCACGTTGAGGTCGTAGATCTTCCAGCCAGACGGCGTCCGCGTGAGACGGTAATCAAGCTGAATGGGCTCACCGCGCGAGGCCACGATCTCGCTTCGCACGATCACATCGCCCTCATCGGTTGGCGGGCGCTGGGGCTTGAGGCGGATCTGCTGATCCTTGACTTGCGAGATCGCGCCGGCATAGGTGCGTACCAGCAGCACGCGGAACTCGGCCATCAGCAGACGCTGCTGCTCGGGGTTGGCCTGTCGCCAGCCTCGGCCCACGGCCAGGGCTGTCATGCGCTCGAAGTCGACCGCTGGCATGACGGTCTCATCAACAAATCGCGAGACGCGACGCATGTCGCCGGCCCGCAGCTCGGGATCCTGACGGATGCGATCGAGCACGGTCTGGCTCAGGCTGCGGATGAATTCATCGGGAGCTCCTGCGGCAGCAGCGGCTGGCGCTGCGCCGGCCCCGACCGCCGGGGCTGCGCCGGTTTGGGCATGGGCGCTCGCCCCCCCGATCAGCACGGCGAATCAGCAGGCAACAAGGAGGCGTTTGAATTCGGAGGGGTTCATATCGAACTGTCCCGCAGCGGGTCAGGGTGTGTCAGGAGGATCGCCATCATAGATCTGCGAGCGGCGTCGCTGCAGATGGCTGTCACGAATGAGCAGGTAACGATCGAGTGCCTGCTCCATGAAAGACTGCGCCGGCAGCGCGCGGGCCCGCGACTGCAACACATCAAGGCCAGAAAGCAGCGAGCGCGCCTGGCCGCTGTCGATATGGTTCTTGAGAGAGCCGTTGTAATCCACACCGAAGGCCAGCGTATCGCGAAGACTGGAGGGGCCCAGCCCGGGCAGCATCAGGTAGGGCCCGGCGGGTACGCCCCAGGTCGCGAGCGTCTGACCAAAATCCTCACTGTGCTTGGGAAAACCGATCTCGCTGGCCAGATCAACCACCCCGAAAAACCCCAGGGTCGAATTGAAGGCGAAGCGTGCGAGGTCGGAGGCAGCCTGTCCGGGCTTGCCCTGCAGCAGGCCGTTGGCCGCGATCCAGGGATCATGCAGGTTGCCCAGGATGTTCTCGATGGCCCGCTGGGCCAGCTCGGGCGTGATGCGGTCATAGACCCGGGCGGCAGGACGCAGGATCAGATCGTCGACGAAGATGTTGAACCTGAGCATCTGGCGGTTGAAGGGCTCAAGCGGATCCACCGCCGCCGCACGCTCGAGCGTGCTGGCCACCGGCGCGATGCGCTGAGGGTCGTGCATGGACGTGCAGCCCGTGAGTCCCAGAATCAAAACCGCCATGGCCGAGGCCAGCACTCGTGAGCCCACACGCCACGGCCCTTGCGGGTGTCGACGGCCCTGCACAACCGTTGTCCAAAGGCGCAGCGATGCAGGTCTCACGGCTTGGCTCCCGCGCTGGCATTCGGAGAGGCTGCACCAGGCGCAGCAGGGGAGGCTGCACCAGGCGCAGCAGGAGCGGTTGCAGCAGGAGCAGCGCCCGCGGTGGGGCTCGGCTCGGCCGCCTTGCTGAACAGAAACTGGCTGATGAGATTCTCGAGAACCACGGCAGATTGGGTCATCCGGATCACGCCTCCGCCCGCAAGCATGCGGGTATCCCCACCCGGCTCGAGTCCGATGTACTGCTCGCCGAGCAGACCGGAGGTGAGAATCTTGGCGGAGGTGTCCTGCGGAAACTGGTAACCGGCATCAAGGTTCAGGATCACACGGGCCTGGTAGGCCTGATCATCGAAGGTAATGGCAGCCACCCGGCCCACCACGACACCTGCACTCTTGACGGGAGCGCGGGGCTTGAGGCCGCCGATATTGTCGAATCGGGCCTGCACCTCGTAGGTCGGACCGCTCGCAAAGCTGCCCAGATTGGCCGCCTTGAGGGCCAGAAACATCAATGCGGCCAGCCCGAGCAGCACGAAGCCCCCCACCAGCAGATCGATGACGCGTCTCGAAGCAGTCATGACAGGGCTCCGTCGTTCATGGCTAATACAAAACTCAGGGCAATCATCAGGTCGATGCGAACATCAGCGCAGTCAGAATGAAATCGAATCCCAGAACCGCAAGCGACGAAGCAACAACCGTCACGGTGGTGGCCCGCGATACGCCTTCGGGGGTGGGCTGGGCTGAGTAACCGACCTGCAGCGCGGTGTAGGCACAAACCAGCCCGAACACCACGCTCTTGATCACCCCATTGAGCACGTCGGTTCGCCAGTCCACGCCGGTCTGCATCTGTGACCAGAAGGCGCCGGAGTCCACGCCGATCAGCAACACACCGACCGCCCAGCCCCCAAGGATACCGACAGCCGAGAAGATCGCTGCCAAAAGGGGCATGGCCACCGTCGCCGCCACAAAGCGCGGGGCCAGCACTCGCCTGATCGGATCAACCGCCATCATCTCCATGGCCGCGAGTTGCTCGCCTGCTTTCATGAGACCGATCTCGGCAGTCAGCGATGTGCCTGCACGCCCCGCAAACAGCAGCGCGCTGACCACAGGGCCCAGCTCACGCACAAGCGAGAGCGCAACCAGCAGACCCAGTGCCTCGGATGACCCATAGCGCTGCAGCGTGGTGTAGCCCTGGAGTCCCAATACAAAACCCACGAACAGCCCCGACACCGTGATGATGACCAGCGAGCGGTTGCCGATCACGTGGAGCTGATCGATCACCAGGCGCGGGCGGGCCAGCGCAGCGGGCACGGCCAGGAGCAGCACCCAGAACAGGCGGGCGCCGGCGCCAATGCGTTCAACCTGCGCCACGCACCAGGCACCGAATCGGGCAATGCGATCCATCATGCAGACAGCCCCAGATCCTGCGCCAGCGCAGGTGCGGGCTGATGAAAACCCACCGGCCCTTCGCGATGACCGCCCAAAAACTGGATGACGAAGGGGTCGGTCGAGGCCCGCAGTTCGGCCGGCGTACCCAGCGCCACAATGCGGCCGCCTGCCAGCAGGCAAATCCGATCGGCAATGCTGAAGGTTTCAGGCACATCATGGGTAACCACAATGCTGGTGGCGCCCAGTGCATCATTGAAGCTGCGGATCAGCTGCGCGATGGTCCCAAGCGAGATCGGATCGAGGCCCGCAAAGGGCTCATCGAACATCAGCAACGGCGGATCGAGCGCGATCGCCCGGGCAAGCGCCACGCGGCGGGCCATGCCACCCGAGATCTCCGAAGGCATCAAGGCTGCTGAGCCACGAAGCCCGACCGCCTCAAGCTTGAGCAAGACGAGATCACGGATCATGGATTCGGTCAGATCCGTGTGTTCGCGCAACGGGAAGGCAACGTTGTCAAAGACCGACAGGTCGGTGAACAGCGCGCCCTGCTGAAACAGCACACCCATGCCGCGGCGCAACTTGAACAGCGCTGCCCGGCCCAGGGAGCCTACATCTTCACCCTGCACCCGGACCCGGCCGGCAACCGGCTTGACCTGACCCCCGATCA
>JBKCEY010000346.1:0-2368 GCA_046304115.1 Burkholderiales bacterium
GACCTTCAAAGAGAACTGCCCCGACGTGCGCAACACCAAGGTGGTGGATATCGTGCGCAGCCTGCAGGCCTACAACGCGCAGGTGGATGTGTACGACCCCTGGATTGATGTGAGCGAGGCCGAGCATGAATATGGCCTGCAGTGCCTCAGCCAAGCGCCCGAGCAGGGCAAGTATTCAGCGGTGATTCTGGCGGTCGCGCATCGGGAGTTCATGGCGCTGGGCGAGCAGGGTATTCGCGCCTTCGGCGTGCCCGGCGCAGTGCTGTTTGATGTGAAGAGTCTGCTGCCGCGTGGTGTGGCCGACGGGAGATTGTGATGATGAGGTCGTGCGCCAGTTCGACCGAAATCGCCCTGACCGGAACGACTCCTGGCCTTGGTGCGCCTCGCCTTGATCAGAAAGGCTCTTGCGCGTGAGTGCCTACAGCGATCTCCTCCAACAACTCCCCTCTGCCCCCCGCACCTGGCTCGTGACCGGTGCGGCCGGCTTCATTGGCAGCCATCTCGTCGAGACCCTGCTCTCACTCGATCAGACCGTGGTGGGTCTGGACAATTTCGCTACCGGCCACAGGCACAACCTGCAGGCGGTGCAGGCTTCGCTCAGCACCACGCAGTGGGCGCGGTTCAGGTTCATGGAGGGCGACATCCGCGACGCCGCCACCTGCGCCATCGCCTGCCAAGGCGCTCAGATCGTGCTGCATCAGGCGGCGCTGGGCAGCGTGCCACGCTCCATTGCCGACCCGATCACCTCCAACGCAACGAATGTCACGGGCTTTCTGAACCTGCTGGTCGCTGCGCGCGATGCGGGCGTGCAGCGCTTTGTGTATGCGGCCAGCAGCAGCACCTATGGTGATCATCCGGCGCTGCCCAAGGTGGAGCACACCATAGGCCGCCCGCTCAGCCCCTATGCCGTGACCAAGCTGGTCAACGAGCTCTATGCCGAGGTGTTTGCACGCACCTACGGCCTGCACAGCATGGGCCTGCGCTACTTCAATGTGTTTGGCCCCCGGCAGGATCCCAATGGCGCCTATGCGGCCGTCATTCCGCGCTGGGCCTCAGCGCTGGTCAAAGGCGAGCCGGTGCGCATCAATGGCGACGGACAAACCAGCCGCGACTTCTGCTTTGTGGCCAATGCGGTACAGGCCAATCTGCTGGCGGGCACGACTGAAAACCCGGCTGCGCTCAATCAGGTCTACAACGTGGCGGTGGGCGAGCGCACCTCGCTCAACACGCTCTTTGCGCTGCTCAAGTCTGCTTTGGGCAGTGCCGTGCGCGGCGATCCTCAGCCCGTGTATCAGGACTTCAGAGCGGGCGATGTGCGCCATAGTCTCGCCGACATCAGCAAAGCCCGCGAGCTGCTGGGCTATGCGCCCAGCCATGATGTGCGGGCGGGGCTGCGGGTGGCTGCCCCCTGGTACGCGGTTTAACTCGGCTCGTGTTAACCGGGGCCAGATCCGTGCCCTAGTTGGGGTCGCCCTAAATTGGGGTCAGATGACAATTTGGGGTCTTGTGTGCAAGCCCTGCGAACCTACCCTGAGAAGCCCCGAAATCGTGGATGAGGCCCCATCCTTTGGGTTGGGCCATCCAACGAGATGCGTCATCGACTTCACAAGCCGGTAAACTACGAGGGTTTGCCAAATTGCGCTCTGCGCCCCTCCTCATGCCGACGCATTGCACCAGCGCCTACTCCCCGTCCCTGCTCACTCAGTCAACCCTCGCAGGGCGGTTGAGATCGGCTCTGGGCTTGGCAATTGCCGGTCTGACCTTGGTGAGCGCTCAATGGGCAGCGAGCCCAGTGCAGGCACAAACCTCCCCGGCAGCCGCAGCCGCAGCAGCAGCCATGGGAGGCGGTGCCGCAGGTCTAGGGGGTCTTGGCGGTGCTGGGGCCGGCCTGGGTGGCATCAGCGGTTTTGGTGGATTCGGTGCCGGTGTGGGTTTCCCTGGAGCGGGTTTTGCCGCGGGCACACCCGGAATCCCCCAGATCGGCTCAGACCCCACGCAGCGCGCAGGCGCGGCCGCGCGCTTTGCCCGCCCTGGTGATCCGCTCGACCCCGGCCTGGTGCTGGCCACCATGCGACCCTTGCCGCCGCTCGAGCCCAATGCCTTTCAGCGGTTTGTAGAGGCCAACTCCGGGCAGCTGCTGCCGGTCTTTGGTGCCTCGCTTTTTCATGAGATGCCCGAAGGCTTTGCGCCGATTGGCGCCGTGCCGGTGCCAGCCGACTATGTGATGGGCCCGGGTGACGAAGTACAGGTGAGGGCCAGTGGCCTGGTGGAGTTTGACCTTCGCCTGGTCATCGACCGCGAAGGTCAGGTGGTGCTTCCCCGCGTGGGCCCGGTGTCTCTGGCAGGCATCAAGCTGTCCGAGCTTGAA
>JBKCEY010000347.1:0-590 GCA_046304115.1 Burkholderiales bacterium
TTACAGGGAGATGTCGCGCCGGTTCAAGCAGGCGCTGCTGGCCATCGCGCCACGGATGGAGGATCGAGGCATTGACGAGGTCTATCTCGACCTCACCGAACTGCCGGGATCCGCTCGCGATCTGGCCGGGCAACTTCAGCAGGCGGTTTTTGAGGCCACCGGGCTCACCTGCTCGATCGGTATCGGTCCCAACAAGCTGATCGCCAAAATTGCATCCGACCTCGACAAACCCCGTGGGATCAGCATCGTGGGGCCACAGGATGTTCAGACCCGGCTCTGGCCGATGCCGGCACGCAAGATCCCGGGTGTAGGCCCCAAGGCCGATAAGACCCTTGAAGCCCTGGGCATCCGCACCATCGGAGAGCTGGCCGAAAAAGAAGAGTCCTGGCTCACCCAGCACTTCACACCGCGCTACAGCCATTGGCTCTGGCGGGTCAGCCGGGGCGAAGATGACCGGCCACTCGAGCTCGACCCCGAGCCTCGCTCAAGAAGCCGCGAGACCACCTTCGAGCGTGACCTTCATCCTCAACGCGACTGGGGAGTGCTCGCCGCCACCCTCTTGCGGCTCTGCGATCAGGTCAGTGCCGACC
>JBKCEY010000348.1:0-2232 GCA_046304115.1 Burkholderiales bacterium
GGCCACATTGATCAGACTGCGCGTGCCTGCCAGCGCTCGGGCCAGCATGCGCAGGCGATCGGCGGGTACCTCGGTGATCCCTGAAGCCCAGGCGGCATCCTTGCGCACTCCATCGACCTTGCCCAGCAGATAGGAAGACCAGCGCTCAAAACCCACGCAATAACGCGCCAGAAAATCCTGATCCTGTGCACCCGCGAGAATGAGCTCGGTCGCCAAAGCCAGCATCACCGCGGTATCGGTACCCGGGCGGATCGGGACCCACTCCAGGGCGTGCGCCAGCTCGGCAGGCAGGGCCAGATCGGTGCCCACCGGCGAGAAGTTCACGAAGCGGCATCCTGCGCGGGCCATCTCGGCCAGCCCCTCGGGCAGCCGATGCTCGGAGGCGGCCCCTGCCCCCACCTGGGCGTTCTTGGCCGGGACGCCGCCAAAGGACACGAAAAGCCGGGTATGCGCGGCAAGCGTATGCCAGTCGTGCTGATGGGCCAGCAGATGGTCCATCGTGCACAGCACATGGGGCAGCAGGGCACGACCTGCCCCCAGGCTGTAGCTGTCGACATGCCGGACATAGCCGCCCGTGGCATTCAGGAAGCGATGCACCTGACTCTGGGCATGATGGAATCGCCCGGCACTGGACCAGCCATAGGAGCCGCCGAAGATTGCCCGATTGCCATGCGTATCGATCACGCGGCGAAGCTCGCCCGAGACCAGATCGAGTGCCTCATCCCAGGGCAGTTCCACGAAGGGCTCCAGCCCTCGACCCGAACCGCGCTGGTCGGGGTCAGTTCCTCGCTCGAGCGCGCGCAAAAAGCCCTGGCGAACCGCAGGACGACGCACACGCTGGGCCGACTGATAGGCCTGCCACATCGCCACACTGAGCGGCGTGGGCGATGGATCGTCGCGGAAGGCGCGCAGCCCGCTCGCCTGGCCCCGGGCATCTCGCATGACCTCGGCCGCACCCCAGTGCGAGGAGGTGAGTTCGAGATTCAGCGGGGTGGTGGCAAGCGCCTTCATGGGGTCTCCTGGGCAGTCGCTGTTGACGGGACCGATCAGTCGCCGCGCGCAGACCATTTCGTGGCGCACGGATTTGACCGTGCTCTGGCGACGACTCTAGCATCCGTGAAAACCTTTCGCTTTGATCTGTCGCTACCGGAATCGCTCCCATGTCCCTGCCCCTCGCACACCTCCAGCGCCCTCTTGAAGGCGTGCGCGTCATCGAGTTCTGTCATGTGGCTGCAGGGCCGTTTTGCGGAATGCTGCTCGCCGACTACGGCGCCGATGTCATCAAGGTGGAGTCGCCCGAGGGCGATGCCATGCGCCAGTGGCCGCCCATCACAAAAGGCGACAGCGCGAAAGGCGGCAGTGCCGAGGGCTACAGCGAAAACTTCGCCTCGATCAACCGGGGCAAGCGCTCGATCGTGCTCAACCTCAAGGACCCCAACGATCTCGCCCATGCGCGGGCCCTGGTCCTTGAGGCGGATGTCCTGATCGAAAACAACCGGGCCGGCGTCATGCAGCGCCTGGGCCTGGGCTGGGACTACGTCGGCCCTCGCAAACCGGCGCTCATCTACTGCTCAATTTCCGCCTTCGGCCAGGACGGCCCGCGAGGTGCGGAAGGTGGCTTCGATCTCACCATCCAGGCCGCAGCAGGCGTGATGAGCGTGACCGGCGAACCCGATGGCGCACCCGTCAAGGCGGGCGTACCCATGGTGGACTTTGGTGCGGGTCTGTACGCCGCCTTCACCATCGCCGCCCTGATCGCGAGGGTTCGTGCGGGCGGGCCGGGCGGCCAGGTGGATGTGCCGATGTTTGCCACCACCATCGGAATGTCGGCCCTGCAGACCAGCGAGTACTTCGGAACCGGGCGCAATCCGCGCAAGCTCGGTTCGGCCCACCCGCGCAATGCGCCCTATCAGGCCTATCGCTCGAGCGACGGCTGGTTTGCCATCGCTGCGGGCAATAACAAGCTCTGGCAACAGGTCTGTGAGATCTCGGGCACCACCGAACTGCTGGCCGATGCCCGATTCACCACGCCCACCCAGCGGGCCGCGCATCAGGAGGTGCTGCGCGATCTGCTCGAGGTGGAGTTCGTCAAGTACACCACGGCCGAGTGGCTCGGCCGCTTTGCGC
The DNA here is from genome assembly GCA_046304115.1 of Burkholderiales bacterium. Lineage (GTDB taxonomy): Bacteria > Pseudomonadota > Gammaproteobacteria > Burkholderiales > Burkholderiaceae_E > UBA4615. The sequence goes on from JBKCEY010000348.1 coordinate 2,128, forward strand.
CCGCCGGCGTGCCCTGTGCACCCATCAATGGCTATGCCGAGGCCCTGGCGGATCCCCAGGCCGGGCATCTGCAACTCGTTCAGCCGGCTGTGCTGCCCAATGGGG
>JBKCEY010000349.1:0-2466 GCA_046304115.1 Burkholderiales bacterium
GGGCTTGGCCAACAGATGGACAACTCGATGAAGATGTTCAACGGGTCGGAAGTGGCCACCATGCTGCTCGCCTTCATTGGGCTGGTCGCCCTGTCTGATGCGGTGAGTGCCCGGCTTCGGAAGATGCTCGGATGATGCCCGGACAGACTGCTGCAGCCACCGCGAATGGCCGCATGCCCGCGGATGTCCGGCGGGCGCGGGCGGTTGCAGGATGGATGCTGCTCGTCGTGCTGTGTCTGATCGTGGCGAGCTTCGTCAGCCTCGATCTGCAATGGGCCCGGTTCACCGACGAACGGGCGATGACAAGCATGCTGAAGTTCTTCGCGGAGCTGCTCTCGCCCGCGACTGAAGTTCGGTTTCTCCTGAACACAGCCTGGGCGGCACTCGAAACACTCGCGATGTCTGCCGTAGGCACGCTGCTCGCGGCCCTTGGGGGTCTGTTGCTTGCGCTGCCCGCCACTCAGATGTCCGGGCCTGGCGCACCGCTGGTGCGTAGCCTGGCGCGCTTCGTTCTCAATGTCCTGCGATCGATCCCCGAGTTGGTCTGGGCCGCACTGCTGGTGATTGCTGCGGGTCTGGGGCCATTTGCCGGTACGCTGGCTCTTGCACTGCACACCGCCGGGGTGCTGGGCCGCCTGTTTGCCGAGGCCATCGAGAACGCACCCGCTGCGCCTGCGCAGGCCCTGCGGGTGCAAGGCATCCCGAGTGGGCGGGTGTTCCTGTATGCCACGTTGCCGCAGATTTCACCGCAGTTGCTCTCCTACTCGCTGTATCGCTGGGAGAACAACATTCGCGCGGCGGCCATCATGGGCGTGGTGGGCGGAGGAGGACTGGGAGCGCTGCTGTCCTTTCACATGGGGCTCTTTCACATGCGCGAGACCAGCACCCTGCTTGCGACCATGCTGCTTCTGGTGGCGCTGGTCGATCTCGCCTCATGGTTGCTTCGGCGCAAGCTGCAGCGCTAATCTTTCACCGGCGTCACTGATCCACTGCCGGGTGAGACACATTCCACTGGACGCCCATGCCTGCTACGACCTACACCTGGTCCGCCGTCATCATCATTCATACGATTGCCGCCAGCGCGGCAGTACTCCTGGGCGCGTGGCTCCTCGGGGCGCGCAAAGGCCATCGGGCCCACCGTATCGGCGGTTGGCTCTGGGTGCTCTGCATGGCCACTGTGGCCGGCCTTTCTTTTGCCATCAAGCGGCCAGAGGGCTATTCCTGGATCCATGGACTGTCTGTGTTCACCCTGATCACCCTCCTGACGGGCGTTCTGGCGGCGCGAACCCATCGAGTCAAGGCGCATCGCAACAACATGATCGCGCTCTACTCGGGCGCCCTCATCATCACCGGATTCTTCACCCTGCTCCCGGGTCGGCTCATCGGTCGGGCGCTTTGGGGCTGGTTGGGTTGATCGTGAGGGATTCTCCCGGCCCAAGGCTCACGCCGTGGACTTTCGAATTCCGAACGGGTCGGTTCGAACTAGATTCCCGACAACACCGCGTCCAAGGCCGAATCCAGCGCGCTGGCTTGCGAAGCCACGTTCTCCACGCGGCGCCGCAAGGCCTTCGCGGGCAAAGGTGCGGCGTAGTGCGCCAGCGCATGTAGCCGCTGGCCCTTCACCGTGATGACCGGACATAGCGTGGTCGGCACCTTGGTCGCGACATCGAGCACAGCCAGCGGCATGGTCAGCCGCGTAGCCAAGGCATCCAGCAGATCGCTCTGGACCACCACCACGTAGGGGATGCCTTCGGCCGCGCTGCCGCTGGGGTTGGTGAAGACGTCGTACTGGGCCATCGGCCGCTCACCACGGGCGCAGGTCGGCGCCAGGGATGCCGTGCGTCTCGAAACGAGCGTTCTGGACGGCGATCCAATCACCGTACTCGGCTTCGAACGCCTTCTTACGCACGGCTCAGCTCGCCTTGTCGTGGTTGGCCTTCAGGGCCTGGTATTGCTCGGCCGAGAGGATCACGGTGTCGAGTTGGCCGGCTTTTTCCACGAACACAGGTTCGCGCTTAGCTTGGGCGCAGAGGCTGCCAAAGCGGTTCTTGGCTTCTGTGGCGGTGACGTGCATGGTGAATCCTCGAGTGATTAGCCGTTTTAGCCATTGACGACCCCGAGCGCAAAGCGGTGCGGCATGCGCATCGGCCCGTGCTGGCAAAGCCATTCATCGAGGTCGGCTCCTGCCGGCAAGCAGGCTGCGCTATGGAGTGCCGCTCGCGCTCAACCTTCCCTTCGAGCGCCCCCCGCTCAGATCAGGTATGGAAGGAAAGCCAACCCCTAGGGCCTAAGATAAGACCATCCAACCATTGACTGCGGAGTCTTCCTTGTTCAAAACCACCATCGCGGGCAGCCTGCCCAAACCAGCCTGGCTGGCCGAAACCGAAAAACTCTGGCCGCAATGGAAGAGCCAGGGTGCCGAACTGCAGCAGGCCAAGGCCGATGCCACCCTGCTGTGGATCAAAG
>JBKCEY010000350.1:0-2729 GCA_046304115.1 Burkholderiales bacterium
TGGTGACCCGGAGTATTGGTGGGCGTGTTTTCGGGGTCCGCAAGCCGCGGGCCTCGTCCATGGGCTGTTCAAGCCCATTTTTTTTTCGTGGTGGTCGTGAGTCGCGTTCAGGAATTGATCGAACGAACCGTGCAGGGCATGGGCTATGAGCTGGTCGAACTCGAGTTCGGTGGCGGGGGCTTGATGCGCGTGTTCATCGACCGCCTGGAGGCCGAGCCGATCCGCATGGAAGACTGTGAGCGGGTCAGTCATCAACTGACCCATCTGCTCACGGTCGAGAACATCGATTACGCCCGGCTCGAGGTGTCTTCACCCGGGCTCGACCGGCCGCTCAACAAGCCCTCCGATTACCTGCGCTTCGAGGGCAGCGAAATCACGCTCAAGCTCAGGGTCGCCTTCAAGGGGCGGCGTAATTTCACAGGCATCCTGCTGCGTGATCCGGACCTCGAGGGCGGTTTTGCGCTCGATCTCACCGAGCCGCCTGCAACCCCGCCGGGCGGCAAGGGCAAGGCACGCCCCGCGGCGCGTGCGGGTGCCAAGGCCGTCAAGGCCGGCAAGTCAAACGCCCGATCAACAGCCCCGGTGGCTGATGACCCGGCTGCGTCGATTCAAACAGGCGCCCCGGCGCCCGCAGCAGCCTTCGCAGGCGCTGCACCCTCGTCGGAGGCGACCGCTGCTGAGCAGACGGTCCGTCGCCTGTCGTTCACCCTGGATGAAGTCGACCGGGCGCGTCTGGTGCCCAAGGTCAAGTTTTAGGAGGCTTCCATGAGCCGTGAAGTGCTGATGCTGGTCGATGCCCTGGCGCGCGAGAAGAGCGTGGCCCGGGAGGTGGTGTTTCTGGCGCTCGAGAGCGCGCTGGCATCCGCCACCAAGAAAAAGATGAACCAGGATTGCGAGATCCGGTGCGAGATCGACCGCGACGGCGGCGACCATGACTCCTTCCGGGTCTGGACCGTCGTGCCCGATGGCGAACTGGAAGATCACGATCTGCAGATGATCCTGACCGAGGCCCGCAAGCAGCGGGTGGCGTTCGACTTCGATGACCGTGATGCCGAGGGCAACGCGATCCGGGTCTGGCGTCTGCTCGAAGAAGGCGAGAGCGGCGAGCCCGCCGAGCGCATCGAAGTGGGCGACCGGCTTGAGCAGCAGCTGGAGTCGATCGAGTTCGGTCGGATCGGCGCCCAGGCCGCCAAGCAGGTCATCCTGCAAAAGATCCGTGATGCCGAGCGCGAGCAGATCATCAATGACTTCCTCGATCGCGGTGAGAACCTGCTCTCAGGCACCATCAAGCGTATCGACCGCGAAGGCGCGGTGATCGAATCGGGCAAGATCGAGGCGCGCCTGCCCCGTGACCAGATGATCCCCAAGGAAAACCTTCGCGTGGGCGATCGCGTGCGCGGCTGGGTCGGCAAGGTCAACCGCGAAGGTCGCGGGCCGCAGCTCATGATGTCGCGCACAGCGCCGCAGTTCATCATGGAACTCTTCCGCCTTGAGGTGCCCGAGATCGAGCAGGGTCTCCTGCAGGTCAAGGCCGCAGCGCGCGATGCCGGCGTGCGAGCCAAGATTGCGGTGCACACCAGCGACCGTCGCATCGACCCGATCGGTACCTGCGTGGGCGTGCGGGGTTCGCGCGTTCAGGCCGTGACGGGCGAGCTCGCCGGCGAGCGGGTGGATATCGTGCTGTGGTCCGAAGATCCGGCTCAGTTCGTGATCGGTGCGCTCGCCCCGGCCAACGTGAGCTCGATCGTGGTCGACGAAGAAAAGCACAGCATGGATGTGGTGGTCGACGAGGACAACCTCGCACTCGCCATCGGTACGGGCGGGCGCAATGTGCGTCTGGCCTCCGAGCTCACCGGCTGGCATATCAACATCATGACGGCCGAAGAAAGCGCGGGTAAGCAGGAGTCCGAACGGGTCAACCTGCGCCAGCATTTCATGAGCCGTCTTGACGTCGATGAAGAAGTGGCTGACATCCTGATCGATGAGGGATTCTCAAGCCTTGAAGAAGTCGCCTATGTGCCGATCAACGAGATGCTCGAGATCGAAGCCTTCGACGAGGACACGGTCAACGAACTGCGCGACCGTGCCCGAAACATGTTGCTGACCGAGGCGATCGCCAAGGAAGAGAAGCTCGGCTCGACCAGCGAGGATTTGCTGGGTCTCGAGGGCATGGATCGCGATCTCGCGGCCCGGCTGGCCGACGGCAACGTCCATACCCGTGACGATCTGGCCGAGCTGGCCGTCGATGAGCTGGTTGAGCTCACCGGCATCGATGAAGAGCGCGCCCGGGATCTGATCATCAAGGCACGTGCCCACTGGTTCGAAAACGAATCGGCCTGACCAGGAAAACGACTGAATGGCAAGCACCAACGTATCCAGTTTCGCAGCCGAGCTGCGCATGCCGGCTGACGTGCTGCTTCAGCAGTTGCGCTCGGCGGGCGTGGACAAGCGTTCACCCGACGATCTCCTGACCGAAGCCGACAAGTCCATGCTGCTCGCCGCGCTCAGGCGGGCCCATGGGGCTGAAGACTCGCCCAAGAAGAAGATCACGGTGGTGCGCAAGCAGACCTCCGAGATCAAGCAGGCCGATGCCACAGGCAAGGCTCGCACCATCCAGGTCGAGGTCCGCAAGAAGCGGGTCTTCGTGCAGCGCGAGGCCGAGGCTGCAGGGGCTGCAGGCGCAGCCGGGACGGCTACCGGGCCGTCGGCCGAAGAGATGGAGGCGCTGC
>JBKCEY010000351.1:0-957 GCA_046304115.1 Burkholderiales bacterium
GGCTATGCCGAGGCCCTGGCTGATCCCCAGGCCGTGCATCTGCAGCTCGTTCAGCCGGCCGTGCTGCCCAATGGGGTCCACACGCAAACGGTGGCCTGCCCGGTGCGCATCGACGGGCAGGTGATCCCCGTCAACACCACCCCACCGGCGCTGGGCGAACACACGGCTGCCGTGCTCGGCGCACTGGCTGCAAAGCACTGACCCCGAACGACCGGACCACAGAACACAGAACACAGCACCCTGATTGCCGCATCATTCAAACCCAGGCCACCATGAACGCCTCCCTTCCTTCGCACAACCCCAACGACCCGATCGCGCCCCTGCGACGCTTCGTGCAGCAGATGACCGACCTGGTGAGCCAGACCCAGGACGAACCCACGCTGCTCGCCCGCGGCCGCGAACTCCTGAGCTCGCTGATCGCCGATGATCGCTGGCTGCCCGAGGCCTGTGCTCAGGCGCAAGACGGCGCCTATCGGCAGTACCTGCTGCACTGCGATCCGCTCGAGCGCTTCAGCGTGGTGAGCTTCGTGTGGGGCCCCGGTGCGCGCACGCCCATTCACAACCACACGGTGTGGGGTCTGATTGGCATGCTGCGCGGTGCGGAGCTGTGCCAGGAATACGAGCCGCAAATCAGTTCCAGTACGGCCGGAACGCTCCAGAAGTCATCGGCAGCGCCATCAGATCGCCCCGATCGGGTGGTGGCCCAGGGCCTGGAGCACACCCTGCGTCAGGGCATGATCGAAGCCGTCTCGCCCACCGTGGGCGACTGGCATGTGGTGGCCAATGCCGTGCCCGATCGACCCTCGATCAGCATCCATGTCTATGGCGGCAACATCGGAGCAGTGCGGCGCAGCGTGTATGACGAAGCCAGTGGCGAGCTGCGCGAGTTCATCTCGGGCTACACCGGCAGCAGCGTACCCAACCTCTGGGACCGCTCGGCGAGCCTGAAAGCGGGCG
>JBKCEY010000352.1:0-2145 GCA_046304115.1 Burkholderiales bacterium
CCTGCGTGAGGTGGCCGAAAAGATGGGCAAGCAGGCCCGGCTGATTGGCTCGGCCGCCGAGCTTGATCCAGCCTGGCTGGTGGGCAAGCGTCGGATTGGTATTACGGCCGGTGCTTCGGCCCCGGAGGTCCTGGTGCGCGAGCTGCTTGATCGATTGCAGTCTCTGGGTGTGGCCCGGGTGCAAAAGCTCGAAGGCATCGAGGAGCATATCCAGTTTCCTCTGCCCAAGGGCCTGGGCTCGGCTCAGGGCGCGGCAGCCCGGCCCTTGGCCGACTGAGGCTGCGCCATGCGGGCGACACGTCGACAATGGCTGGGGGCTGCCGTTGCGGGTGTCGCGGGAGGCAGCCTCGGATCGCTGGCCGGCTGTGCAGCGCCCAAAGCGCCCGCTTCGAGCGAGACAACCTCCTCTCTGGGCCCAACCTCTGGGTCCGGAAGCCTTGCATCATCGGGCCCGATCAAACCAGAAGCCGCTCGGCAACACCATTCAACGGCCCGTCGCGCTCTGGGCGAGCCCCTGGCCCTGCATGTGCTGCAGCGCCTGAGCTGGGGGCCGCGGCCCGATGAGGTCAGGGCCTGGGCAGGCCGATCGCTGGAAGATTGGCTCGAGCCGCAACTGAACCCGCAGTCGGTGCACGAATCGCCCATCCTGCTGGAGCGCCTGCAGGCGTTTGAATCGATCCATCGCCCTCATGCGCCCGTGCTCGCCGAATTTGCGGGCCTGCAGGCCGACGCCCTGAGTGCGCGGCGCAGCCCTGAGGAGCGCCAGCAGGCCAGTCGGGCCGTGACCGCGCTGGTGCAACGTGTGCAGGGTGAAGCCCGCAGGGCACGCATCCTGCGCGCTGTGCATGCGCAGCGGCAACTCCAGGAGGTGCTGGTGGCCTTCTGGTTCAACCACTTCAATGTCTTTGCGGGCAAGGAGTCGGTGCGCGTCACAGCAGGCTACTTCGAGGCCGAGGCGGTCCGCCCGCATGTGCTGGGTCGGTTCAGGGATCTGCTGGGCGCTACGGCCCGGCATCCGGCGATGCTCAATTACCTCGACAACTGGCAAAGCGTGGCGCAAGGCTTTCGCTTTGCGCCTGCCGCTCAGGCGGCCGCGGCTGCGCAGGGCGGCTTTGTACTGCCGCGCGGGCCCAATGAAAACTACGCCCGCGAGTTGCTTGAGCTGCACACGCTGGGCGTTCAGGCGGGTTACAGCCAGGACGATGTTGCATCGGTTGCGCGAGTCTTTACCGGCTGGAGTTTTGATCGGCGCAATCCGGGGCCCACGGATGCGTTTCGCTTCTACCCGGCCCGCCACGATGCCTCGGCCAAGGTGGTTCTGGGCCAGTCCGTGCAGGGCCAGGGCCAGCGCCAGGGTGAATGGGTGCTTGACCTGTTGGCCAGGCATCCGGCCACGGCCCAGCGCATGTGCTTCAAGCTCGCCCGACATTTTGTGAATGAAGAGCCGCCGAGAGCACTGGTCGATGAGCTGGCGCAGGTCTTTTTGCGTACCGACGGAGACCTTAAAGCCGTGATGCGCGCTTTGGTCTACAGCCCGGCCTTTGTCGATCCGCAACATTTCGGCGTGCGCTACAAGGCGCCTGATCGGTTCGTGATTTCAGCGGTTCGCGCCTGTGGCCTGAATGCTCCCGATCCGGCCCCGATGGCGCTCGCCGTGGGGCGTATGGGCATGCCCATGCTGTTGTGCCCGACTCCCGATGGCTGGGCCGATACCCGTGCAGCCTGGCTGACGCCCGAGGGCCTGCGACTGCGTACCGAATACGCCCAGAGTCTGGCGGCAAGGGCGCAAACCCTGCCCACAATCGAAGGGCTGTCGCAGGCCACGCGTTCCGCCTTGCTGGCTCAGCCCGCGCAACACCGACTGGCGCTTGCGCTGGCCAGTCCGGATTTTTCACGTTACTGAGCCTCGCACTGCTGTTGTTCGCTCTGCTGATCTTCACATGACCGATCTTCACCCGACTGAGGCATGCAGGACTGCTGTTCGTATGACTGATGCTCGTCAACCCCTGGATGCCATGCGTCATTCGAATTCATTGAACCCAATCGATTCAGCGGCTCATCGCGATCCCTTGCGCCGCAGCCTTCTGCGAGCTGGCCTTGCCGGCATTGCGGGCTCCGCAGGGCTGTGGGCAGCCGGTTCGGCGC
>JBKCEY010000353.1:0-9565 GCA_046304115.1 Burkholderiales bacterium
GTCGCACACCGGGCAGACGCAGCAGTTCGCGTCCGGCAGCGGCCTGTCGGGGGTCGATCAGCCAGACCATGAGGTCGGCTCTCAAGGATTGCTCAAAGCCCATGATCTCGATGGTCTCGATGGCATCACGCACGAAGTTGCCCAGCACCACCAGCGCGAAGGCGCAGGCCACCCCCAGCACCGAAAGCCCTGTTCGCCAGGGTCTGCGTGCAATGTTGCGCACCACCATGCCCAGACCCGGCCGCATCAGACTGCCGGTGAGTCGTTCGATCCACAGGTGACGGTATCGCCTGGGCGCCGCGGGCTGCATCGCGAGGGCGGGCGGCACCCGGGTGGCCGCGCGCACGGCCTGCAGCGCGCCTCCTGCAGCAACAGTGCAGGCCATCACTACTGAGGTCAGTGCCAGTTGCGGAGGCAGGCGATGCTCGAGCGCCGGGAACCGAAAGAACTCGGCATAGAGGCTGGCCAGGCCTGCTCCCAGCAGGTAGCCGACAGCAACCCCGAGAATGCCGCCAGCCCCTGCAATCAGCATGACGCCCTGCAGATGATGCGAGGCAATGCTGCGGTTGCTCAATCCAAGCGCCTTGAGGGCAGCGATCTGCTCGCGTTGGGTGGCGATCTGGCGCGACATCACCCCATGCACCAGAAACGCAGCCACGGCAGCGAAGATGGCGGGCAGGATGGTTCCGATGACCTGCTGCTCGCGGATTTCATTGTCGAGCATGGCGTGAGAGGACTGATGCTCTCGCCCATGGGCAAGCCGCGCCCCCCAGGGCCGCAGCAGGCGTTGCAGTTCATCGATCACCCGGGCCTCCTGGCTGGCCAGAGCATCCGGGCCACTGCCGGGAGCCAGCCTGACCACCAGATGATTGAAGGCGCCTGTGAGGTCGCAGGCCGAGGCCAGTGCAGCTTCGTCGATCCAGAAGACACCGAAGCCGCGCGGATCGGGGGCACCGCCCATGCCTGCAAAGATGGTGTCGGGTGAGAGCGCGATGCCGGTGATCAGCAGGTGCCGTCGGCGGCCCTGAATCAGTGCCTGAACCCGATCCCCTGGACGAAGCCCATGGGCCTGGGCAAAGCCTTCGGAAACCAGGGCTTCCAGCTGGTCTGCCACTGCGGTTTGCGAAGCGGGCCAATGCCCCTGCCGCAGCAGCACCTGATTGAGCGACTGCCCGGCGCGGGCGGCCGGGCTCAGGCCGATCAGTCGCCCCGACAGCGGGTCAACTCGCCCGGACAGATCGATGCGGACCACGCGCTCGATGCCGGCTTCGGCCTGGGCGATTCCGTCCAGTTCCAGAATGCGAGGCAAAAGACTGCGGGGTGCGCGCACCAGACTCACGAACACATCGCCGAATCGCGCTTCGCGATAGAAGCGCTCGCGTGAGCGTTCCAGCGCATCCACCGCCGACAGGCAGGCGATGAAACCAGCCACCGCGCTGGCGATCACAAGCGCAATCGTGATGGCCTGAGGGCCCATGCGCCGCAGATCCCTCAGCATTTTTCTCTGGAGCGGGCTGATCACCATGTCAGCGCCTCGGCGGTGCATTTGTGTTCGGGGGTTTCGATGCACACGATGCGCCCGCTGGCCAGATGCAGCACCCGGTCGGCCATGCCGGCAATGACGGCGTTGTGGGTGATCACCAGGGCGGTCGTGCCCAGGCTCTGGTTGATGTGTGCAATGGCTTGCAGCACCCGTCGGCCGGCCTGAATGTCGAGTGCGCCGGTGGGCTCGTCGCACAGCAAAAGATCGGGCCGTTTGACGATGGCCCGTGCAATGGCCACGCGCTGCTGTTCGCCGCCCGAGAGTTCGGCCGGAAAATGATCCGCCCGAGGCAGCAGGTCGACCTGTGCGAGGGCGTCGTCGACCGGCATCGGATGGTTGGCAATGCCTGCCACCAGGGCGACATTTTCGCGGGCGGTCAGGCTCGGAATCAGGTTGTAGAACTGGAATACGAAGCCGACATGCTCGCGCCGGTAGGTGGTCAGTTCATCGTCGCTCGCGCCGTCGAGCCGATGGCCCGCAAAGCAGACGCTGCCACTGCTCGCCCCGTCGAGTCCGCCCAGGATGTTGAGCAGCGTGGACTTGCCGCTGCCCGATGGACCGAGCAGCACCACGAACTCGCCCCGCGCGACATCGAGGTCGACATGGTCAAGGGCCAGGACCTCCTGGGCACCGGTGCGATAGACACGGGTCAGTCCACGGGCCTGCAGCAGTGAAGGTGCAGAGGGTGGGGCAAGGGCGACACTCGACATGCGGCCCAGTGTCGCGTCCGCCTGCTGCACCCACTTGAGCGCAGTCAGGCCGGTGAAGGTTGCAACTCAGGCCAGGGCCATGACCTGTGGGCCGCGCACCAGCTTTCCCGGCGCAGCGCCGGTGGTTTCACCCCCGCACATGATTTCGGTACCGCTCACGAAGGTGTGCAGATAGCCTTCTGCGCGTTGCACCAGGCGCCGGACACCGGCTGGCAGATCCCGCCAAACCTCGGGCCGCCGCAGGCGGAGGTTATCGAAGTCGATCAGGTTGAAATCCGCCTTGGCACCCGGCGCGATCAGGCCCCGATCATTGAGGCCCACGGCCTGGGCCGTCGCCCGGCACTGGCGGTGCACCAGGAACTCCAGCGCAATCCGGCCCTTCGGACGGTCACGTCCCCACCACTGCAGCAGTGTGGTGGGAAAGCTCACGTCGCAGATGCTGCCCACATGCGCCCCGCCGTCGGACAGGCCGGGCAGGCTCATGGGGTCGGTGAGCATCTCGCGGACCACATCGAGATTGCCGGCGGCCCAGTTCAGAGAGGGCGTGTACAGCAGCGCACGGCCTTCGTCCTCGAGCAGCCATTCGTAGGCGACCTCGCCGGGCGAGCGGCCCTGCTGCCTTGCAACGGCAGCAATGGAGGTTGAGGGATCGGGCTCGTATTCAGGGGGGTCGCCCAGCCGGAACATCTCGTGAAACCGGTTGATCATCCGGCTGCCGAGCAGGCCGTCCTTGTCGACCTGCATGCCCTCGAGGATGGCAGCGCGGGTGTTCGGGTCGCGCATGCGCTGAACGCGTTCGGTCAGCGGCAACTCGGCAATCGCCCGGTAAGCCGGGCTGTACATGAACGGATTGAGCGTGATGTCCAGACCATGGAGCACACCCACGGCGCGAGCGGCCACCTGACCTCGCATGGGCACGCCCCGGGCACTGGCCTGGGCAAAGCGCTGCATGAGTCGGCGCCACTGGTCGGGATCGCCGTTGTGCTGGGCAATCGAGACCGATACCGGACGGCCGGATTCTCGGCCCAGGCTCTCGAGCAGGTCGAGTTCTTCATCGAGGTGAAGGCGATCGCTCACGAACTGCAGCACCCCTCGGCCGGTACCGCCCATGGCTTTGGCGATGCTCAGAAGCTCGTTGGCCTCGGAGCGCAGCGTGGGCACCAGCTCGCCCGTGATGCTCTTGTGATTCATGTGGCGAGATGACGAAAACCCCAGCGCCCCCGCACGGACTGACTCGGCCGTGATCCTCGCCATGGCAGCGATTTCGTCATCGGTTGCCGCCTGCCGCGCGATCGCCCGTTCTCCCATGGCATGGACCCGCACGGCGGCGTGGGGCACCTGAGTGCCCACATCAATGTCGCGTGCCACGCTGTCGAGATGATCGAGGTACTCGGGAAAGGTCTTCCAGGTCCAGGGCAGCCCTTCATGCAGGGCTGTGCCGGGAATGTCCTCGACGCCCTCCATGAGTTCGATCAGCCGGTCATGATGCTGGTCATAGACCGGTGCAAAGCCCACGCCGCAATTGCCCATGACGGCAGTGGTCACGCCGTGCCAGGACGAAGGCGCCAGATGGCGGTCCCAGGTGGCTTGCCCGTCGTAGTGGGTATGAATATCGACAAAGCCTGGGGTGAGAAGGGCCCCATCGGCGTTGATTTCACGCCGTCCGCTGCCCTGCACCCGACCGACCGCCGTGATGCGATCGCCATCGATGGCCACGTCGCCATTGAATCGGGGCTGGCCGCTGCCGTCGATGATGACCGCATTGCGGATGACCAGATCGTGCGTATTCATGGGAGGTCCTGGGGGTCTAAGGCAGGTTCGGACTAAGGAGGAAGGTCGGGGCCAAGGAAGGTCTGGACCAAGGAAGGTTCGGACGCGACCCGTCTGGCGGGACCGCACGGGCGATCGGGTGAGGACGGTGTGGGTTCAGCTGATCGAGCCGAGGATCTGTCCTTCGGTGACCTGATCGCCCTCGGCCACCTTGAGATCACGCAGCGTGCCGGCGCGAGGGGCCTCGATCGGGATTTCCATCTTCATGGACTCCAGGATGATCACGACCTCCTCGGCGGCCACGGCGTCACCGGGTTGCTTGAGGATCTTCCAGACGTTGCCGGTGGCGATGGCTTCGAGTGCGGCCATGATGGGTCTCCAGTGGGGATGTCTCAGTGTGTTGGGTAGTGTGCACCCGATTCGCCCACAGGCCCACCGATGCAGCGTCCTCGACGGACGCCGGGCATTCCGCTTTCGTGAGGTGCGCCGATCGGCCGCAGGACCGTGCCTGCGGGTCGGGGCTGTTCATCGGGGGGCGATGAAACGTTCTCGCAGGGTCGGTTTGTGCACCTTGCCGGTGGCATTGCGCGGCAAGGCATCGATGAACTCGACCGTGCGCGGCAGCTTGTATCGAGCCAGGTTCTCGGCGCAATGAGCCAGCACCTGGTCGGCGGTGAGGATCTGCCCCGGCTTGACCACCACGATGGCCTTGCCCACCTCGCCCCAGCGCTCATCGGGGATGCCGATCACGGCCGCCTCGGCGAGCTGAGGGATCTGGTAGAGCACGCTTTCGACCTCCGCCGGATACACGTTCTCACCCCCCGAGATGTACATGTCCTTGGTGCGATCGACGATGTAATAAAACCCGTCTTCATCCATGCGGGCAGCGTCGCCTGTGTGCAGCCAGCCCTCGGTGAAGGAGGTCTGATTGGCATCGGGCCGATTCCAGTAGCCTGGTGTGACATTCGGACCCTTGACCCAGAGCTCGCCCATCCCGCCCTGCGGCACATCCCGTCCCTGTTCGTCCACGATGCGCACCTCGGTGTGCAGCACCGGCAGACCGGCCGAGCCGATCTTGCGCGCGGAGTCGCGGCGATCGAGCACGAGCACCGAGGGGCTGGTCTCGGTCATGCCATAGCCCTGGTTCAAGGCCACGCCCCGGGCCAGCCAGGCTTCAAGCAGGGGCACCGGCATGGGTGCGCCGCCCACCCCCGCCACCGCCAGACGAGACAGATCGGTGCTGGCAAAGCGCTCATGCTGCAGCATGAACTGATAGTGCGCGGGCACACCGAAAAAATGCGTCAGACCGACCGCAGGATCGCCGATCAGCTCGAGTGCCAGACCTGGATCGAAGGCGCGCGGCACCAGCACTGTACCGCCTGCGTGCAATACCGGATTGGAGTAGCAGTTCAGGCCACCGGTATGAAAAAGCGGCAGCGCGCACAGAAAGACACTGGCATGGCTCACCTCGGCGGGCCCGCCCAGATTCACGACATTCCAGAAGGTCATCCCATGCGTGATCATTGCGCCCTTGGGTCGGCCGGTGGTGCCCGAGGTGTACATGATGGTCGAGACCTCATCGAGGCTGACCTGGGCCCAGTGCGTGCGAGGCAGGGCTGTCGTGGCGGCCAGTGCCGCTTCGTAGTCGCTCACCGGACCCTGGCGCTGCAGGGTGACCAGGCCCTGCACGGTGAGCGTGAGGGCGTGTGCGGTCTCGGAGAATTCGGGATCGTGGATCAGTACCCTGGGCGCTGCATCGCCCACGATGAAGCGCAGCTCGGGCAGGGTCAGGCGCCAGTTGAGGGGCACAAAAATGGCGCCTATGCGTCCACAGGCAAATTGCAGCTCCAGCATGTCGGTGCAGTTCTGGGCCAGCACGGCCGCGCGGTCGCCTCGACCCACCCCTTGCGCGACGAGCCATCCCGCCAGCCGGCTGATGCGCTCGTCAAACTGTGCATAGGTCAGTCTGCGTTGCTCGGTGAGGTCATGCACGGCCCATTGCGTGGGCGTATTGCGGGCATGGTGGGCAATCCAGTCGTAGGCGCGGGTGCTCATGGGATGGCGTCTCGGGTTCGGGTTGATGCGGCGTGCACGCGGGGTTGGGTGGCAAGCTCTCGGGGTTCAGCCTCTGACTTCGTACAGGCCGAGCTTGCGATGCAAGGGAGACTCGTCGGCAATGAAGAGCACCGTATCCTCCGCAGACGACGGATTGGTCAGGTCGATCGCGCAATAGCCCGGCGCGCAGCAGGTATCGGCCTGCTCAAGCAGGAAGTCGCCCGGGGCTGCAGGCATGTGAACCTGAACCCGCGCCCGGCCCTCGATGGCATGGAACACGCTGGCGGGTGAGCGCGCGGGCAGGCGTACCGACTCACCCGGGCGCAGCATCAGCGCATGAAAGCCGAGAATGTTCTGCACCGGCTGACCCGTCTCTGGATTCACGAAGCTCATCATCACGGCCTCGCCGCGAGGGCGGGCCGCCGCCAGCGAGCGCAGTGCGGCGCGCGTGTCGTCATAGGCATAGCGCAGCATGGGGTACGGAGCGCCCAGGCGCTCGAAGGCCTGCGTGGGCAGTAACCCGCTGCGCGCAAGCCCTGCCTGCGCATCCAGAGGCAAAGGCTCCTGATGCGGGCCGTTCTCATGGTAAGAGGCTTCAAGGTAGACCACGATCGGCAGATCCAGCACGTCGAGCCACACCACGGGTTCGGTGCCGTCATGGCCATGCTCATGCCACATGCCGGTGGGCGTGAGAATGAGGTCACCCCGGTTCATGGGGCATTTCAAGCCGTCGACCGTGGTGTAGGCGCCCTGACCCTCCACCACCATGCGGACCGCGTTGGGGGTGTGTCGGTGAGAGGGAGCGATCTCACCCGGCAGCAGCAACTGCATGCCGAGATAGATCGCCGGGCTGGCCTGAAGCCGCTCCAGACCCAGCCCCGGATTGGCCAGCACCAGCACCCGGCGCTCGGCCTTCTCGATGGGCGTGAGTTCGCCTGCGCGCATCAGCAGGGGGCGGATACCCTGATAGCGCCAATGGGTCGGACGCGACTGCCGTGCCGGAATGTGCGGCGGAATGAGCGCGCGCAGGCTTGGCCACAGGGGCACGAGCTGTTCGGTGGTCAGCGCCGTGAGGTAGTCGGCGGGCAGGTCTTCGAGGCGTCCGAGATCGTTCATGGCGGGATCAAGAGTCGGGGTGGGCGGAGCCAGGGTCGGCGTAGAGGCTCGGTTCACACCTCAAGGCGGCAGCTCAAGGCGGTGTCGCAGTCATGTGCTCGGCGTCTGTGGATTCGCGCTGACCGACAGACGCGTTTGCGCCAGACTGCCAGCCTGACCCAGGGCGTCAAGACAATTCTCGCGCCGCCAGCCATACAGCCACTCCACGGCGTCGTAGAAGCGCTCGGGTGAGCGGCCTCGCCAGAGGTCGTTGCGTACATAGCGCTGTACGCCCTTGGCGTGATACAGGCGACCCATCTCTCGGGCCGACAACACGATGCGGGCGGTGCGCGCCACGCGCGCCTGCTCGTAGCGCTCGAGCGCTTCGGGCAGGTCGTCGTCCGTGATGCGCAGGCATTCACCCAGGGTGACCGCATCCTCCAGGGCCATGCAGGCGCCCTGGGCCAGGTACTGGGTGGTCGGATGGGCGGCATCGCCCAGTAGCGTGATGCGCCCGAAGGTCCAGGTGTCGATGGGCTCGCGATCGGCGGTGGCCCAGCGTCGCCAGGATTTGGGCAGGTCGATCAGTTGCCGCGCCTGCGGGCAAATACCCTGGAAGTAGGACATCACCTCCTCTCGGCTGCCGTCGGTGACGCCCCATTGCTCGGTCTCGCGGCTATGGAAGGTCACCACCACGTTGTATTGCTCGCCTCCCCTGAGGGGGTAGTGCACCAGATGGCAATCGGGCCCGACCCAGATGCTGGCCGAATTCCATTGCAGGTCGACCGGAAAGTCTGCCCGCTCGGCCACCGCCCGATACACCACATGGCCGGTCACGCGGGCGGGGTCGCCAACAAACTGCTCGCGAACCACCGACTTCACGCCATCGGCGCCAATCAGGCCGCAACCCCTCCAGCGCCGGCCCGTCTGGTCGATGACGGTGACACCCTGGGTGTCCTGCTCGATGCCCTCGATGCGGGTCGAGGTATGGAATCGCACCTGGCCGAGTGCCTTGACCGCCTCGAAGAGCGTGAGGTGAAGATCGGCCCGATGGCAGACCGCATAGGGGTTGCCGAATCGCGTCCTGAAGGCTTCGTCGGTGGGAATGCGCCCGACCTCGTAGGCGTCGATCGCATCGTGCATCACCATGTCGTCGGTATAGACCGCCTTGGCTCGGGCCTGCGCCCCGATCCCCAGGGCATCAAAGGCTGAAAAGGCATTGGGTCCGAGCTGGATGCCGGCGCCAATTTCGCCGATCTCGGGTGACTGCTCGAAGACTTCGACCGCAAAGCCGCGCTGCTGCAGGGCGAGCGCAGCGGCCAGACCGCCGATGCCGCCGCCCGCGACCAGGACGGGCGGGTGCTTGAGTTGTACGTGGGCCATGAGTGGTGAGCCCGCTGTCGGGTCGGGCTGAGGGTCAATGGGTCGGCGAGTCATTGGGCTATTGCTGCGCAGCATACCGAACCGCGCCAGGCTGCTCGATGACCGACCTGCGGGCTTTGCACCTGTTTCTGAAGTTGCCACCGACCGTTTCTGAAGTTGCCGCCTACCTCGTGAGGGCTGACCGGAGTATTCTTCAGGGGTCCGCAAAGACACCCTCAGGAGACCTGTCGTGAACACCATGGCCGATGCGGTGCATGCTGCCCGCGCAATCGATCTCGCCACACTCGACGTGGGCGACCCAAAGCGATTCAAGAGCGACACCATCGGCGCAGTCTTTGACCGACTGCGCCAGGAAGACCCCGTTCACTGGTGCGCCGATGGCGGCCCGATGCGCGGCGCTTACTGGTCGGTGACCCGCTTCAAGGACATCATGGAGGTTGAAGTTAACCACGATGTGTTCTCGTCGGATGTCTGGCTGGGCGGCATCACGATCCGCGACATTGATGTGGAGCACCGGCGGCCCAACTTCATCTCCATGGACCCGCCTGAGCATGATGAGCAGCGCAAGGCGGTGAGCCCCATTGTGGCGCCGGGCAATCTGGCCGAGATGGAAGCCACCATTCGTGAGCGTACGCAAAGCGTGCTGGACAGTCTTCCGGTGGGCGAGACCTTCAACTGGGTGGACAAGGTGAGCATCGAGCTCACCACCCGCATGCTGGCCACTCTCTTTGACTTCCCGTTTGAGGACCGTCATCTGCTGACCTACTGGTCGGATGTGGTTACCACCGACATCACGGCGGGCGGGCCGATCGACAGCGACGAAAAGCGCATGGCCGAGCTGGGCAATTGCCTGGTCTACTTCCGCAGGCTCTGGGAAGAGCGCATCGCCCAGCCGCCACGCACCGACCTGGTCTCGATGCTGGCCCATGCGCCGGCCACGCGCGACATGGATGCCAAGACCTTCCTGGGCAACCTGATCCTGCTGATCGTGGGCGGCAACGACACCACG
>JBKCEY010000354.1:0-1731 GCA_046304115.1 Burkholderiales bacterium
TGCATCGCTTTGCGGGATTTTCAGCATCGGCCACGCAGTGCCGGCCACTGTCGCGTGGCCATGTCCGCATCGGCAGCGCCGACCCCCTGGCTGCTCCCCGGATTCGCGCCAACTATCTGGTCGAGGACCAGGATGCCCGCACCCTGGTAGAAGGCCTGAAGATGCTGCGCGAGATCGTGGCGCAGCCCGCCTTTGCAGCCCTGAGCGATGGCTCGGAATACATGCCCGGCAACGCCCTGAAGAGCGATCAGGAACTCGAGCGGTTTGCCCGCGAACGCGGTGGCACCGTCTTTCATCCCAGCGGCACCTGCCGCATGGGCGCCGATGATCGGGCCGTGGTCGATGCGCGCCTGCGGGTGCGTGGCGTGGAGCGACTGCGGGTGATCGATGCCTCGATCATGCCGGCCATGGTCTCGACCAACACCAATGCGGCCACCATCATGATCGGTGAAAAGGGCGCTGCACTCGTGCTCGAGGATCTGCAGGCGTGAGCGCAATTCCCGAGTCCGACGACGGCCCTGTACGGGTCTCCAAGCTGCTGGCCGAGCGTGGCCTGTGCTCACGCCGCGAAGCCGATGCCTATATCGAACAGGGGCTCGTGCTGCTCGATGGCCAGCCAGTGACCGAACTCGGCACGCGGGCCATGCGCCATCAGGTGGTGAGTCTTGCTGCAGGCGCCGTGCGCCAGCAGGCCGAGCGCCTGACGATCATTCTCAACAAACCGATCGGCTATGTCTCGCATGCCGATGACGATTCGCGCTATCCGCCTGCCGCTCGCCTCATCGTGCCCGGCAACCGATGGACCGATCCCAGGCAGCCGGTTGCGCCCAGACCCGAACAGCGCCTGAACCTCAGAGGTCTGGCCCCGGCAGGACGACTGGACATCGACTCGACCGGACTGCTCATCCTCACGCAGGACGGCCGCATTGCTCGTCAGCTGATCGGCGAGGACTCCACGATCGAAAAGGAATACCTCGTGCGCGTGACAGGTCGCCTGGACGATCGCGGACTCGCGATGCTGAACCACGGACTGTCGCTTGACGGACGCAGCCTCAAGCCCGCCAAGGTGTCGTGGCAGAACGAGGATCAGCTGAGATTCGTCCTGCGTGAGGGGCGCTATCGCCAGATCCGGCGCATGTGCGAGCTGGTGGGACTGCAGGTTTCAGGACTTCGACGCATTCGCATCGGCCGCATCCCGCTGGGCAACCTGCCGGTCGGCCAATGGCGGCCAATAGCCGCCTTCGAGCGCTTCTAGCCGGCGCTCACGCCGCCGTCGAGTGCAATCGCCTGCCCGGTCAACTGGGCGCAGGCCGGACTGGCCAGATACAGGATCAGGGCGGCCACCTCGGCGGGCTGCAGCACGGCCCCGGTGGGCACGCCCTGAGCCGCCAACTCGCGCGTGATGCCAAGCTCGGCAAACCGGCTGCGAGCCATGTCGGTTTCGACCCAGCCAGGGCATACCGCATTCACGGTGATGCCGCGCGGCGCGAGCGCGAGCGCGAGACTCTTCATGAGGCCGATCACACCATGCTTGGCCGCCGTGTAGGCGATCTGATCAGGCACTGCCTTCAGGCCAAGCACGCTCGAGATGCAGATGATGCGCGCGCCTCGGGACATCATCGGTATCGCCGCGGCCGAACAGCGCCAGGTGCCCGTGAGGTTGGACTGCACGATGGCCTCGAAGAAGGCTTCATCGGGGGCATCGATCGAGTCACCCCCAGCCAGTCCGGC
>JBKCEY010000355.1:0-5183 GCA_046304115.1 Burkholderiales bacterium
GCCCCATCTGCTGGTCGCGGGCACCACAGGCTCGGGCAAATCAGTTGGCATCAACGCCATGTTGCTGTCTCTGCTCTACAAGGCTGAGCCGGCCGATGTGCGACTGATCCTGATCGACCCCAAGATGCTCGAGATGAGCACCTATGAAGGCATCCCGCATCTGCTCGCACCGGTGGTGACCGACATGCGTCAGGCAGGCCATGCCCTGAACTGGTGTGTTGCCGAAATGGAGCGACGCTACAAGCTGATGAGCAAGCTGGGCGTGCGCAACCTGTCGGGTTACAACAGTCGAATTGCCGATGCTGCCCGTCGCGACGAGGTGATCGGCAATCCATTCAGTCTGACGCCCGAGGCGCCCGAACCGCTGGGCAAACTGCCGGTGATCGTGGTGGTCATCGATGAACTGGCCGACCTCATGATGGTGGTGGGCAAGAAAATCGAGGAGCTCATTGCCCGCCTGGCCCAGAAGGCCCGGGCAGCCGGTATTCATCTGATTCTGGCCACTCAGCGACCTTCTGTTGATGTCATCACGGGCCTGATCAAGGCCAATATCCCAACCCGTATTGCCTTCCAGGTCTCCTCGCGGATCGATTCGCGCACCATCCTCGACCAGATGGGCGCCGAGGCGCTGCTCGGTCAGGGCGACATGCTCTACATGCCGCCGGGCACCGGTCTGCCCATGCGGGTTCATGGCGCCTATGTGGGTGATGACGAGGTTGCTCGCGTGGTGGCCCACTGGAGAGAGCAGGCCGACCCCGATTACATCGAAGGCATTCTGGAGGGTGCGCCGGGCGAGTCGGTGGATACCGGCAGTGCAGTGGGCTTCGGTGGATTGCAGGCAACCCTGCAGGAGGCCGGCGTCGATGGCGAGTCCGATGCACTCTACGATCAGGCGGTCGCCGTGGTGTTGCAGCACAAGCGGGCCTCGATCTCGCTGGTGCAACGCCATCTGCGCATTGGCTACAACCGGGCGGCACGACTGCTCGAGCAGATGGAGAAATCCGGCATCGTCTCGGCCATGGCCACCAATGGCAACCGGGATATCATCGTGCCCCGTCGCGACGATCCTGCCGATTCATGACCCTGCCTTGCAGAAGGCTGGCGATGCTCTCCATCGCCGGCGCGTTTTTCAGCCTGTTTCTCGGTGCCTCCCGCCCGGCACAGGCCGGTGCCCTGGAGGATCTGCGTGCATTTTCGTCGGGCACAACCGCCGCGCGAGGCGAGTTTGTGCAGCAGACCCTGAGCACTTCGGGGCGCCCATCGGGCGGCTCGGCCAGCGGCACATTCGCCTTTGCCCGACCGGGCAAGTTTCGCTGGGAGGTCATCAAGCCGTTCGAGCAGCTGGTGGTGCTGGATGGCGAGAAGGTCTATTTCTTTGACAAGGATCTCAGGCAGGTGACGGTTCGCAAATCCAGCGAGGCGCTGAGCGCAACACCCGCCGCCCTGTTGTTTGGTTCAACCGCACTGGATGCGGCCTTTGCGTTGTCTGATGCGGGTGAGTCCGAGGGCCTGGCCTGGCTCGATGCCGTGCCTCGCAAGCGCGATTCGGGGTTCGAACGCATCCGCATCGGGTTCAGAGCGGGTTTGCCGGTGGCCATGGAAGTCAAGGATGCCTTTGGTCAGACCACCCGGTATGCCTTTCGCAATCTCGAACGCAACCCGAGACTCGATGCCGGACTGTTCCGTTTCACGGCGCCTGCGGGCGTCGACGTGATCGAGTAAGACGGCATGCTGCCCGCCGGCATGCCGCTGGCCGAGGCGATGCGACCCGCGCGCATCGATGAGGTGATCGGACAGGATCATCTGCTGGGTGAGGGCGCACCCTTGCGTTGCGCGCTCGACGCCGGGCGGCCGCACTCCATGATTCTCTGGGGGCCGCCGGGGGTGGGCAAGACCACGCTCGCTCGCCTGCTGGCCGATGCCTTCGGATGTCGGTTCATTGCCTTGTCGGCCGTGCTCAGTGGCGTCAAGGACATTCGCGAGGCGGTGGAGCGCGCACGCATCAGCGGACCGACCATGGTGTTCGTGGATGAGGTCCATCGCTTCAACAAGGCTCAGCAGGATGCGTTTTTGCCCCATGTGGAGTCGGGTCTGTTCACCTTCGTGGGAGCAACGACCGAAAACCCTTCATTCGAAGTCAATGGTGCGCTGCTCTCGCGCTCGGCCGTTCATGTTCTGCGCCGGCTGACTGAAGACGCGCTTGGCCAGCTGGCCGAGCGTGCCTGCGAACGCTTTTTGAGGGGAGCCCGGATCGAGCCCGATGCGCTGGCCCTGCTGATCGATGCAGCCGATGGCGATGGCCGACGCATGCTCAATCAGCTCGAGCAGGTGGCCACCGCAGCCGGGCTTCTGGATCAAACTGAAGGGACGACCGAAGCACAGCGGCAGACCGAAGCAGGGCCGGCCGAAGCCGACAGCCTGTTCGCCGTGTCCGATGCTGCAGCCGAGCTGCAATTGAATCAGGCGCCTGTGCGGGCAGTATCGACAGCACTCACGGCTGAGATCGTGCGCCAGGTGCTCGGCGATCGGGTACGCCGCTTTGACAAGGGGGGCGACGCCTTCTACGACATGATCTCGGCCCTGCACAAGTCGGTGCGGGGTTCGCATCCCAATGCCGCGCTTTACTGGCTGGTGCGCATGCTCGATGGCGGCGCTGATCCGCACTATCTGGGCCGGCGACTCGTGCGCATGGCGATCGAGGACATCGGACTGGCGGATCCCCGGGCTGTGCGCCTTGCACTCGATGCAGCCGAGGTCTATGAGCGGCTGGGCACACCCGAGGGCGAACTGGCCCTCGCGCAGGCCTGCCTGTATCTGGCCTGCGCTGCCAAGTCGGATGCCGGTTATCGGGCCTACAACGCAGCACAGGCCTTTGTGAAGCAGGACGCTTCGCGCGAGGTGCCGGTCCATCTGCGCAATGCACCCACGCGACTCATGAAGCAGCTTGGCCATGGTCGGGCCTACCGCCATGCGCATGACGAGCCCCATGCCTATGCGGCGGGCGAGCGCTACATGCCCGATGGCATGCAGGAGCCCGACTGGTATCAGCCGACCCCGCGGGGTCTTGAGGCCCGGATTGCCGAGAAGCTCCAGTGGCTGCGTGGCCTTGATGATCAGGCTCGCCGGTAGAATGCCGGCATGCTTGATATTCAACTTCTTCGCAAGGACGTCGATTCGGTCGCAGCCCGCCTCGCGCGGCGCGGTTTCACCCTCGATGTCGAGACCTTCAAGGCCCTGGAGGCCGAGCGCAAGGCAGCCCAGACCCGTGCCGAGGGTCTGCAGGCCCGGCGCAATGCGCTGTCAAAGCTGATCGGCCAGAAAAAAAGCCGAGGTGAAGATGCCACGGCTGAAATGGCTGAGGTGGGCAGCATTGCTCAGGGTCTGTCCGAAAGCGATGCATCGGCCAATGACGTGCTGGCTCGGCTGAATGCCTTCCTGGAGGTCTTGCCCAATCTCCCGCAGGACAGCGTGCCGCTTGGCGCCTCAGCCGATGACAATGTCGAGGTTCGGCGCTGGAGCCCGGACGGTCAAACCGGTGATCCGGCGCCGCTGCCTCTGGACAGGGTCAGGGACCATGTCGAGGTGGGTGAGGCGCTCGGGCTCGATTTTGCCGGGGCCGCCAAGTTGTCCGGGTCTCGCTTTGCGGTCATGCGTGGGCCCCTGGCAAGACTGCACAGGGCACTGGCGCAATTCATGCTCGAGGTGCAGACCACCGAGCATGGCTATACCGAGTGCTATACGCCCTACGTGGTCAATGCCGAATCCCTGCATGGCACGGGCCAGCTGCCCAAGTTCGAGCAGGATCTGTTCGCGGCACGCAAGGGCGGACAGGAGGGCGGTGCCGAGGACCAGGCGGCGCTCTATCTGATTCCCACCTCCGAGGTATCGCTCACCAATCTCGTTCGCGGCGAGATTGTGCCTCTCGAGCAGCTGCCGATTCGGCTCACCGCGCACACGCCGTGCTTTCGCTCCGAGGCGGGCTCGCATGGCCGGGACACGCGAGGCATGATCCGCCAGCATCAGTTCGACAAGGTCGAGATGGTGCAGATCACGCATCCCGAGCATTCGGATCAAGCGCTCGACCAGATGGTCGGCCATGCAGAGACCATTCTGAAGCGCCTGGAGCTGCCCTACCGGGTCATGGCCCTGTGCACCGGTGACATGGGCTTTGGGGCCGCGCGCACCTACGATCTGGAGGTCTGGCTACCGGCTCAGAATACCTACCGGGAGATCTCGTCGGTGTCCAACTGCGAGGCTTTTCAGGCACGTCGCATGCAGGCCCGCTTTCGCAATGCTCAGGGCAAGCCCGAGTTGCTCCATACCCTCAACGGATCGGGATTGGCGGTAGGCCGCACGCTGGTGGCAATCCTTGAAAACCACCAGCAGGCCGACGGCTCAGTGCGTATCCCGAAGGCGCTGCAGCCCTTCATGGGCGGGCTGGATGTGATTCGGCCCGCCTGAGGCGGGCCGGTTCAGTCGTCTTTTCAGGATCTTCATCCTGCATGGACCGGGCCTGGGTTCAGGCGCCGGCTCAATGCAGGAGTTGCCTGCCTGATCAAGGGCAGGTCAGCTCCGAGGTGAAGCTGGCGACATTCAGGCGGCGAGCGCCAATGACCAAGCCGGTCAGCTGAGCCGTGGACGTGGCATGGGCCAGGATTGCCGACTTGACCTGGGCGGCTGTTGCGCAGGGATTGAGCGAGGCATACAGCGCTGCAGCACCTGCGACATGGGGCGAGGCCATCGAAGTGCCGCTGTAGTAGTTGTATGTTGAGGTGTTGCTCGAACCCGGAAGTGTGGACAGGATATTCACGCCCGGGGCGCCGATGTGCACACGTGTGGCGCCGTAGTTTGAAAACGATGCGCGGTTGCCTGAAGAGTCAATCGCAGCGACCGCGATCACATTGGGCAGTGC
Organism: Burkholderiales bacterium; assembly: GCA_046304115.1. Lineage (GTDB taxonomy): Bacteria > Pseudomonadota > Gammaproteobacteria > Burkholderiales > Burkholderiaceae_E > UBA4615. Next base: position 4,913 of record JBKCEY010000355.1, read on the forward strand.
ATAGCCCGCAGGATACTGATTCGAAACATCCATGTTGATGTTGCTGTTGCCGGCTGCGGCAATGAACAGGATGTTTTCGGTGTTGGCGCGGTTGATCGCGTCATACAGTCCCTGCGAGTAGCCCCCGCCACCCCAGGAGTTGTTGGTGGCCACAATGCGCAGTTTCTGGGCTTTTTTCAGGTTGGTGATGTAGTCCACCGCCAGGATGGCATTGGACAGTGACCCACCGGTGGCTCCGAGGAACTTGGCACTGATGAGCCTGGCGGTCGGG
>JBKCEY010000356.1:0-11997 GCA_046304115.1 Burkholderiales bacterium
GTGTTGAGCGGCCTGCGCCGGCCGTAGTCTTTGAGGCGGGCACCACTGCACTCAAGGGCGTCTTCGAAGCCCATGCCGTGGCAGTGCCTGAATTGCGCCGGCATCTGGATGAGCAGTCAAAGTCCGCGCTCACCTCGCTGATTGGCAGCCTGTTGGCGGTCGTGGTGCTCTGGATGATCGCCTCCGTGGTGGGTCTGATGGTCTATCGCCGGTTGCGCTGGGCCTTGGCTCAGGCCGTGGATGCGGCGGGTGCGATTGCTCAGGGCCGGCTCGATATCCAGGTTCCTGTCGGAGGTCGCGACGAGTTCGGTCAGCTGCTCGATGCCCTGCGCGGCATGACCGCCTCGCTGCAAAAGGTGGTGAGCGATGTGCGGATTTCAGCCAACGAGATCACTGTGGCTGTGGGCGAAGTCTCGACCGGCAATGCAGATCTTTCACAGCGTACCGAATCGCAGGCGGCCAATCTGCAGCAGACCTCCAGCAGCATGGAAGAGCTCACCAGCACTGTGGCCAACAACGCAGCCAATGCGCGGCAGGCCAACCAGCTCGCGATGGGCGCTTCTGAAGTCGCACGGCGTGGCGGCGAGGTGGTCGAACAGGTGGTCGCCACCATGTCCGGCATCAGCGAGAGCTCCAAGCGCATTGCCGACATCATTGGCGTGATCGACGGGATTGCCTTTCAGACCAACATCCTGGCGCTCAACGCGGCGGTCGAGGCAGCCCGTGCGGGCGAGCAGGGCCGGGGATTTGCAGTGGTGGCTTCGGAAGTGCGCAGCCTGGCGCAACGCAGTGCCGAGGCCGCCCGTGAGATCAAGGGCCTGATCACCGACAGCGTGCAGCGCGTGGGTGTGGGTGAGCATCTGGTCAAACAGGCTGGCGAGACCATGAAAGACGTGGTGGTCTCGGTCAGCCGTGTGACCGACATCATTGGCGAGATCTCCTCGGCCACTTCCGAGCAGAGCAGTGGGATCGCACTGGTCAATTCGGCGGTCACCGACCTCGATCGCATGACGCAGCAAAATGCGGCTCTGGTCGAAGAAGGGGCAGCGGCATCCGAGAGCCTGATGGATCAGGCGCACAAGCTGCTCGAAGCCATCAACCAGTTCCGGGTCAGCGATCAGCGCGAGGACGATGGTGTGCCCGTGGCCGCACCGGTGCGCCAGCCAGTCCGGCAAGCGTCCGCAACGCCCGTTGCATCCCGGGCCGTCGCCGTGCAGACCGCAAGACGTCCTGCGGTGGTTGCACCGTCAGCCCCTCGGATCGCCCCCCCGGCGGTGTCCAGGCCTGCCTTGCCTCAGCCGGCGACCCGCCGCGCGTCCGCCGTTTCGACTCGTCCGTCCGTCGGTTCATCGGCCCCGGGTGAGGGCGCCTCGCCGTCGGTTCCTTCACAGGCACCGGCTGGAAGATCAGGGGTGTCAGCGGGCCCAAGTGTGTCGACAATGAGTACCAGCAAGCCCGCTGTGGGTATCAGCAAGCCCGCCATCAAACCGGCGGATGACGACTGGGAAGAGTTCTGAGGCACCGAGGGAGCCCGACATGCGTAATAACGGACCCGTGACCGACCGTGAGCTGAGTTATTCGGCATCGACCATGCTGGTGTCGATGACCGATCTCAAAGGCCGGATCACCTACGCCAATGCTGCGTTCGTACAGGTCAGTGGTTTCAGCCTGTCCGAACTCATCGGCAAGGCGCACAACATGGTGCGCCATCCCGATATGCCACCCGCAGCCTTCCAGGATATGTGGGACACCATTCAGTCGGGGCGGCCCTGGACGGCTCTGGTCAAGAACCGCTGCAAGAACGGCGACCATTACTGGGTGAGGGCCAACGTCACCCCGGTGATGGAGAACGGCGCGGTGGTGGGTTTTCTGTCGGTCCGAACGTTGCCGAGCCGCGACGAAATCGATGGCGCACAAGCCCTGTATGACGCCATCAACGCGGGTACCGCCCGCAACGGAAAGTTTGAAGCGGGCCGCTGGGTGCGCAAGGATCCGGTGAGCGGTCTGCTGCGACGCGTGCAGGCCTCGCTTGCACTGCGCAATCTGCTCGGTCTGGGCAGCCTGGTCACCGTGGCGCTTGCCGCCCTGTGGGCGGGCCTGAGCCAGGGCCCGCTGCTCTGGGGTACCACGGCCCTGTTGCTGGCCATGGCCGCTGGCCTGGCGCTGTCGTTCAACCGGCGCGTGATTGCACCGCTCGCCAAGGTCGCCACGGCGGCCAACCGGGTGGCCGCTGGAGCGCTCGATGCGCGGGCTCAGGTGGATCAGGCGGATATCGTGGGTCAGGTCTCGCGCGCCCTGGATCAGCTGAGCGTCAATCTCATGGCCGTCGTGTCCGACGTTCGCCAGGAGGCCGAAAGCATCCGCATCACCACCGCTGAAATCGCCAAGGGGGGCGAGGACCTCTCCAACCGTACCGAGCAGCAGGCAGCCAACCTCGAACAGACCGCCGCCGCCTTGCAGCAATTTGGTGACTCCACCCACGACAATGCCGGTCGGACCTCGCAGGCCAGCGAGATCGCCGCTCAGGCATCCGAGCAGGCCGTCAGTGGTGGTCAGGCGGTGCAGCGCGTGGTGCAGACCATGCGTGACATCGAAGGCAGCAGCCGCAAGATTGCCGACATCATCGGTGTGATCGATGGCATCGCCTTTCAGACCAACATCCTGGCGCTCAATGCAGCCGTTGAGGCGGCGCGGGCCGGTGAGCAGGGTCGGGGGTTCTCGGTGGTGGCTGCCGAAGTGCGCAGCCTTGCCCAGCGCAGTGCCGAGGCGGCCAACGAGATCAAGTCATTGATCGGCGAGAGCGTGTCGCGGGTCGAGTCCGGCGTGCAGATCGTGCATGACGCCGGCGGCACCATGCAGGGCATCGTTGATTCGGTGAACCGTCTGGCGGGATTGATTTCAGAGATTTCGGTGGCCACCAGTTCGCAGGACTCCGAGATCAATCAGGTCAACTCGGCGGTGGGTCAACTCGATGCCATGACGCAGCAAAACGCTGCGCTGGTTGAAGAAAGCGCTGCCGCGGCAGCCAGCCTCAAGGATCAGGCCGACCGACTGGTTGATGCCGTGAATGCCTTCAAGCTTCCTGCGGTGCACTGAGGATCAGCCCAGCATGGTTCCCTCGCCCGCCAGTGCCACCACCGCAGTGCTCTCGAGTGCCGACTTCGAGCGCGCCCGTCGCATCATCAAGGATCGCGCCGGGATCAATCTGCAACCCAGCAAGCAAAGCATGGTGCAGGGACGGCTGACGCGGGTCCTGCGCGAGCATCATCTGGGCGACTTTCATGCGCTGCTCGATGCCGTGGAGCGACCGGGTTCTGCGCTGTGGCAGCCCTTCGTGAACGCACTGACCACCAACCTCACGTCGTTCTTTCGCGAGGCGTATCACTTTCCGATGCTCGCCGAGTTTCTCAAGACCCAGAAAGGGCCGATCAGGATCTGGTGCGCAGCCGCATCAACCGGCGAGGAGCCCTGGTCGATCGCCATGACCGCGCTCGAAACCCTGGGTCCGGGCGCGCAGGTCAAGATCTTTGCCTCTGACATCGATACTGAAGTGCTGAATACCGCCCGTACAGGCGTGTATCCGGCGGTCTCCGACAAGGGGCTCGAAGAAGCGCAGCGGCGTCGCTGGTTTCTCAAGGGCACCAAGGCCAATGCCGGGCTCATGAAGATCCGGCCCGAACTGGCCCGAATGGTCGAGTTTGCTCAGGTCAATCTGGTGCACGACCCGCTGCGATTTGCACAACCCTTCGATGCGGTCTTCTGTCGTAACGTGATGATCTATTTCGATGGCCCGACCCAGCGTCAGGTGCTTGAAAGGATCCACGGCACGATGAGACCCGGGGGGTTGCTGTTTGCGGGGCATTCAGAAAATTTTTCCGCCCACGGCGACCTCTTCGTGTTGCGTGGCAAGACCGTGTACGAACGTCTTGCCGAGCGCAGCCTGAAGGTTGCGGCATGAACGGGTGGCTTGCATGACGCCCCTGGCTGCACTGGCCAAGGCGCCACCCGCCCGCCCGTCCGAACGCCTTGGGACGGGCCTGGCCGGTGTGACGTCCGAGCGCGTCCGTGCCATCAAGGCTCAGCCGCGCAGCGAGTACGAGGCCCATGCTTTCTATCACGATGCCGCCTTCCGGCTTGATGCGGTCAAGCTCATGCCGGGCGAGTATTTCGTGCACGACGGCGATGACCTCCTGCTCACGACCGTACTGGGCTCCTGTGTGTCGGTCTGCCTGATCGACCGCGCCGCGCATCTGGGCGGAATGAACCATTTCATGCTGCCCGATGGCGGCAGCGCAGGGCGCTATGGTGTCTACGCCATGGAACTGCTGATCAACGGGCTGATGAAGCGCGGCGCCCGGCGTGAACGTTTGCAGGCCAAGGTCTTTGGTGGCGGCCATGTCATGAGCAATTTCTCCACCATCAACGTCGGTGAACAGAATGTCGCCTTCATCGACCAGTTCCTCGCATCAGAGCGCATCCCGGTGGTGTCACGCGATGTGCTGGATATTCATCCACGCAAGGTCTGTCTGTTTCCTGGCAGCGGCCGTGCGCTGGTCAAGAAGCTGGCTGCCGCGCAGGCTTCCGGCATTGCGAGCCAGGAAGCAGCCGTGCGCGGCGCGCTGAGCAAGGCTCCAGCGCAGTCGGCTGCCGGCAGTGTCGAATTGTTCTGAGGGAGCGTGTCATGGCAGGGGCAGGCAAGATTCGGGTGGTGGTGGTCGATGACTCGGCCCTGGTTCGCAGCATCCTCAAGACGGTGATCGATGCCCAGCCCGACATGCAGTGCGTCGGCGTGGCTCAGGATCCCTATGTGGCCCGCGAGATCATCCGGGAGCTCAACCCCGACGTGATCACGCTCGATGTCGAGATGCCTCGCATGGACGGGCTCGACTTCCTTGAAAAACTCATGCGCCTGCGCCCGATGCCGGTGGTCATGGTGTCCACCCTGACCGAACGCGGCGCCGAGACCACCTTGCGAGCGCTCGAGCTCGGTGCAATCGACTTTGTCGCCAAGCCCAGGCTGGGTGTCGCCCAGGGACTGCAGGAGATGGCCACCGAGATTTCCGAAAAGATCCGGATCGCCGCACGGGCCCGGGTCAGTCGTCGGACGGCCGCGGCGGTGCCTGCTGCGGGTTCGCTCGCGGGCGCGAGCGCCTCGGGCAGTGTGCTGAATCGAAGCGGTGCGGCGACAGGCCTGGCAGGTGTTTCAACTGCAGGTGTTTCAACGTCTGCCCCGGGCGTTGCTGCCAAAACCATGCCCATCACCTATTCGCGGGTGAGCACCGAAAAGATCATCGCCATTGGCTCGTCCACCGGCGGAACCGAGGCGTTGCGCGAGGTGCTGAGCGTGATGCCGGCGGATTGCCCGGCCGTGATGGTCACCCAGCACATGCCACCGGGGTTCACGCGCAGCTTTGCCGATCGTCTCAATGGCCTGTGTCGCATGCGGGTCAAGGAAGCCGAGGACAACGAGCGGGTGCTGCCTGGCCATGCCTACATCGCTCCCGGTGGACGCCAGATGCGGGTCAAACGCAGCGGGGCCAACTACATGGTGCAGATCGATGATGGCCCGCCCGTCAATCGGCACAAGCCCTCGGTTGATGTGCTGTTTCGCTCGGTGGCCGAACAGGTTGGCAAGAATGCGATCGGCGTGATGCTCACCGGCATGGGCCGAGATGGTGCCGATGCGATGCGGGTGATGCGCGATGCGGGTGCCTGGAATCTGGCCCAGGACGAGGCAAGCTGCGTGGTCTATGGCATGCCTCGCGAGGCCGTGGCTGCGGGCGCGATTGAGGAGATCCTGCCCCTGGGCAAGATCGCCGAGCATATCCTTGCCCACCTGCGCGAGGCCGGGCCGATTCTGTCGCGGGTCTGATCGGATCGGCCTCGCGGTTCAAGAGCCGATCGGCCACGTTGCACTGACCGGGTTTTGCGGCGCGTGGGGCTCAGGCCCCGAAGCGGTTCAAGAGCTGGATCAGAGCATCGGCCATGGGCTGCTCGATCCAGGGCAGTCCGACCACCAGCAGCACCATGCCCGCACCGATGGTGAGCGGAAAGCCCACCGAGAACAGACTCAGCTGGGGGGCGACCCGGGTCATGACCCCCAGCAGCAGATTCACGAACAGGATCAGTGCCAGAAAAGGCGTGGCGATCAGCAGACCGAGCGCGAAGATTTCAGCGCCCAGTGCCACCGGGTCGAATCGGCCTGCAAAGGCGAACGGAACCTCGCCGATCGGCAGACTCGAAAAACTCCGCAGGGTGGCGGCGATCAGCAGCAAGGGCCCATTGAGTGCAATGAAGACCAGGCTCGCCATGGTGTTCATGAAGCTGCCGACCGCATTGCCCTGACCGCCTTGCGGGTCGAAGAACCCCGCAAACGACAGGCCCATCTGCAGACCGATGATTTCGCCAGCCAGGTCAAACGCGGCGAAGGCCAGTCGTGCCGCAAAGCCGATCGTCAGCCCGACCATCACTTCCTGAGCGACAAAACCCAGAGTCTCCAGACTGACGAGGGTCAGGCCTGCTGGTGCGGCCCCGCTCACGCTGGGCGCCATGGCGGCTGCGATCACCAGAGCCAAACCGATTCGCGCACGGGCTGGCACCGCACGCATCGACAGCAGCGGCGCCGCGGTGAACAGGGCCAGGATGCGCATGAAGGGCAGCACAAAGGCCAGGAGCCAGGACTGCAGCTGGGCGTCTGAAAACGCCACCATGCGCTCAGCCCCCGTTGACGAGCATGGGGATGCCGGTCAGCGTGCGCTGCAGGTAATCCACCAGCGTGCTGATCATCCAGGGGCCCGCCAGGATGAGCGTGAGCGCAACCGACAGCAACTTGGGGATGAACGACAGGGTCTGCTCATTCAACTGGGTGATGGCCTGAAAGAAACTCACCAGCAGGCCCACGCCCAATGCGACAAGCAAAAGGGGCGCCGAGACGATGAGCATCATCTCGAGGCCCTGACGCCCCAGGGTGATGACGGTTTCCGGACTCATGTCACCCGAAGCTGGCCACCAGCGAGCCCACCAGCAGGGTCCAGCCATCGGCAAGCACAAACAGCATGAGCTTGAACGGCAGCGCAACCAGCACGGGCGAGAGCATCATCATGCCCATGGACATGAGGACCGAGGCCACGATCAGATCGACGATCAGAAAGGGAATGAAGATCAGAAACCCAATCTGAAAGGCGGTCTTGAGTTCGCTGGTCACGAAGGCCGGAATCAGTACACGCATGGGGGTTTGCTCGGCACTGGTGCCAGGCTCGACCCGTGCGATGCGCGAGAACAGGGCCAGATCGGCCTCACGGGTCTGCTTGAGCATGAAGGTGCGCAAAGGCTCGCTGCCCCGCTCGAGCGCGGTATCGAGATTGATGGACTGTGCGTTGTAGGGCTTCCAGGCATCCTCATGGATGCGATCGAGGGTCGGGCCCATCACGAAGAGGCTGAGAAAGAGCGACAGGCCGATCACCACCTGATTGGGCGGTGTGGTCTGCAGACCCATGGCCTGGCGCAGCAGCGAGAGCACGATCACGATGCGGGTGAAGCTCGTCATCAGCAACAGCACCGCGGGCAGGAACGACAGCGCCGCGAAGGCCAGCATCGTCTGGATGGGCACCGAGTAGGTGGTTCCACCCCCGCCACTGGGGGCTGCATTGACGGTGACGCCGGTCTGCGCGAGCGCCAGGCAAGGCAGGCTCATCAAGGGCAGACCCAGCATCAGCCCCACCGCGGTCAACCGGATCGATCGCGCGTTCATGGTCGCTTCAGGCGCGAGAGCAGATCGGCAAAGCCCGCTGCTGTGGGTGTCAGCGCCGGCGCAGGATCGACGGGGTCGGCCAGCAGGCTGCTCTGGCCGGAGATTCCTGAGCCGGAGCCCTGACTCGCTCCCTGGCTCGCGCCCGGCGAGTTCGGCTCGGTCTGCACTTCAGCAATCAGGTTCACGCTCTGTGCGGTGACACCGACCAGAAACCGTCGGCCCTGCACCTCGATGAGCGCCACCCGCTCGCGCGGGCCCAGGGCCAGTCCACCGATCAGCGCAATGCCGCGACCACCGGCCTGAAGACCGCCCTGCAGGCGCTTGAGCACCCACATGACGGCTGGAATCAGCGCGATAACGACAACAAAGGCCAGCAGCGCAGGCCAGATCGAGGGAGCTGTGTTCACCGATCAGGTCCGGCGCAGGCGACGCACGCGCTCCGAGGGCGTGACGATGTCGGTCAGTCGGATGCCGAACTTGTCATTCACGACCACCACTTCTCCCTGGGCGATGAGGCAACCATTGACCAGCACATCCATGGGCTCGCCCGCCAGTGCATCGAGTTCGATCACCGAGCCCTGCGCGAGCTGCAGGATGTGCTTGATGGGAATCCGGGTGCGGCCGAGTTCGACCGTGAGTTGCACCGGGATGTCCATGATCATGTCGATCTCGTTGCGTACGGGGGCGCCGCCCTGGGCCGACCCCCCAGGCAGACTCGGGAACATGTCGGCGGCGCTGTCGGATCCAGACACCGGGGTGGCCTTGGCCTCCTCGAGGGCAGCGGCCCATTCGTCGGCCAGGTCGTCCTGGTTGCTGGTGGCGGTATCGGTTTCACTCATGGTGTCGTCCCTTCAGACGTCATTCGGACTGGGGCAGGCTCAGGATCTTTTCGACCTGAACGGCATAGCGTCCGTTGGATACACCGTACTGGCAGTCGAATACGGGTACGCCGTCGGACTTTGCGATCAACCGGTCGGGGCGCTCGAGCTGGATGAAATCACCCACCTTCAGGGCAAGCAACTCGCCAATCGTGGCATGCGCCTCGCCAAACTCGGCAGTGATTTCGACTTCGGCCGATTTGATCTGCTGGGTGAGCAGGCTGACCCAGCGCTTGTCGGTCTCCATGGAATCACCCTGCAGGGTGGAATACAGGATGTCCCGGATGGGCTCGAGGGTGGAGTAGGGCACGCAGATCTGGAGATCGCCGCCCAGATCGCCGATCTCGAGCGAGAAGCTCGTGGCCACGACGATTTCGCCGGGCGTGGCGACGGTGGCGAACTGCGGATTCATTTCGGATCGCATGTACTCGAGGCTCAGCGGATAGATGCTGCTCCAGGCCTTGCGATATTCCTCGAGAATGACATCGAGCATGCGCTGAATGATGCGCTGCTCGGTGGCCGAGAAGTCACGGCCCTCGATGCGGTACTGCAGGCTGCCGTTGCCGCCAAACATGCTGTCGATGACGGTAAAGACGAGCTTCGGATCGCAGATCACCAGCCCGCTGCCGCGCAGGGGCTTGACCGCCACGACGTTGATGTTGGCTGGTACGGCCACACCACGCAGGAAGGCACCGAACTTCTGGACCCGGATCGGTCCCACTGAAATTTCGGGGTTGCGGCGCATGAAGTTGAACAATCCGATGCGCAGGTTGCGCGCGAATCGCTCATTGATGATCTCGAGCGTGGGCATGCGCCCGCGCACGATGCGCTCCTGTTTGGCGAGGTCGTAGGGGATGGGCCCCTGCGGCGTATCCACCGAACCGGCTGGCGTGTCATCCACCCCCTCAAGCAGGGCGTCGACTTCTTCCTGGGATAGAAACTGGTCGGCCATGATCAGGCTTACTGCACGATGAACGAAGAGAAATGAACCGACGTGACCGGATTGGGCGGCGGCTCCTTCTTCGGCTTGGGTTTGGCTGCCTTGGCGTTGCCCTTGGTTGCCTTGGGCGGTTCGGGCTCTTCCTCTTCCTCGGTCGGCATCCAGCCGACCTGCTGGCCTGCAGCCAGTGCGATCTCACCCGCGAGTTTTTCCTTGCCTTCGCGGGTCGTCAGTTCACGGGCCTGCTTGGATGAAATCAACAGCAGGATGTCGTTACGAACCGCGGGCATGCGGTCGGTGACCTTCTGATTGGCTTCCTTGCCCTCAACCTCGAGGACGACACCCACCTGCGCGAAGCGTTCGGACCCGCCATCAGACAGATTGACCACGAAAGGCTCGAGGGTGACAAAGGCGCGGGTCGCCTTGCGTGCCGCTTCAGCCTTGGCTGCCACGGCTTCTTCGTCGGGCTCGCCCCGGCCCAGGAACCACCAGGCCGCACCGCCGCCACCGCCAGCCAGCACGAGCAGCAGCACGATCAGAAAGATCAGTTTTTTCTTGCCACCCTTGGCGGGTGCTTCGTCCTGCTTGGCATCACTCATCAGAGCCTCTGGTCCGGTCGAGGTCGTTCATGTCGCCATGATAGGCAAGCCTGAGGGTCTTGAGCGGATGAAAAGAGCGGTCGCCCTTCCGCATATTGCCCAGTGGTCGTTTGGTGCCGACCGGCGCGAGGGCGCCCCATGAGGTGTCGGTCTTGCGCATCGCTCGTCGCGCCAAGAGACACCCGGCGGCCCGGGAGTGCAATCGGGTTCATGAAAAAAGGATTTCAGGCGAAGACATCGACGCGTCCTCTGCCCGGTGACCTCAGGCTGACCTGACCGGTTTGCACCTCGCCCTCGCGGCCTGCCGCCGAGCCCATCTCGGAGCTCATCTCGCGCCCTGTGGAGCGCGCATGCCGGGCTGCATCATGTTGGCCTGCGCCCGGCTCACGTCCGGAGCCCTGGTCGATCTGGGTCTGGCCCAGCTGCACGCCCTGCTCGGCCAGCAGAGCCTTCAGGCGGGGCAGGGCATCCTCGATGGTCTGACGTGTAAAAGCATGGTCGGCCTGGATGCCGAGTTGGGCTGCATCACCCTCCATCGACAGCGCGATCCGGATGGGGCCGAGCTCGCGGGGATTGAGGATGATCTCGGCCTGCTGGAGCCCATCGCGAATCATCCAGTTGAGGCGCTCACCGAGCGCCTCTCCAAACCGCGCCTCGCCGGGAGCGTAAGGCAGGCTCCACTGAACCGCGCCAGGCTGCACACCGGGTGCTGACGGGGTGCTCAACCCCGCGGCCTGACTCAGGCCTGAGCCCAGCGCTCCCGCGGCCAGGCTGGCAGGCGCCGCACCGGCCCCCGTGGACTCGATCATGGCGGCTCTTTCATGGCCGCTCGACGGGGCCAGCAGGGCGTGCGTCGATTCGAATCCGGGAAGGGCCTCCTGAGTGCGCTGCAATGCGGCGCCGAAGGCCATCGTCAGATCCGACCCCTGAGGACCCTGAGAACTTTGAGGGCCCTGCGAATGAGCCATGGATGCCGCGCGTCCGGTAGCACCCGACAGGGCGTTGGCTGCCACGCCCTGTCCCATACGACCCCCCTGAGGAGTCTCGAGTGGGCTGCTGCCTGCGAGGGCGCCCTGCAGTCCGGTGGCACCCGCTTGAGCCTGCTCGCTGATCGGTCGCTCGAACCTGCGCACGGTGCCCTGCGAGGTCTCGCCTGCAGGGGCTGCGCCCGCCTTGACGGCAGTCTCAGGGTGCTGGGCGGCCTGAGCGGCATCACCTGCGGGCAGGTGCGTTTCCCGGGTATCCGCTGCAGCATCCGACTGTTCGGGCATGAGCCGCGCTTGCGAGCGACCCGAGGCACTCGAGGCCTGATTGGCGAGTGCTTCATCTGGGGCCGCCGTCGACGGGGTCGAGGATGCGGGCATTTTTGTCCCGGCCTTGCTGTCCTGGATCTGCTTGAGCAAGCGCTTGAGGTCTGCAGCCTTGCGGTCCTGAACCGACCCCGGGTTGTCCCTGGCTTCGGTCCCCGGATTGCGATCCGCTTTTTTGTGCTCGGAAGTGGTCTTCTCGGTCTTCTGCGAGCCATCGCGGCTCGCAGACTCCCTGTCTTTATCGGGCTGGCGAGTGCGCTCATCCTGCTGGCGCGCTTGCGTCATGCGCTCCTCCTGCTGGCGTGCCTGCGTGATGCGCTCCTGGTTGGCGACGCTGTCAGCCGCATTCTCACGGATTCGCATCCCGGCATCGTTCGGGCGCTCCTCCTGCGACAGGCTGCGAGCCGCCTGCTCGAGCAGATTGGAAAATCCGGAGTCCGGCGCTCGACTGGCTGCGGCATGGGCCTGATTGCGGGCAATCCGGCCCGCTTCGATGCGAAAGGTATCGGTGGTCATCGGG
>JBKCEY010000357.1:0-6004 GCA_046304115.1 Burkholderiales bacterium
TACGAAGAAGGCGGCGAGAACAGCGTGCTGCATGGCGATGCCGGTTCGGAGCAGTTTCTGTCGGAGATCATCGGCGCAGCCGCCTATCCTGATCGGCATCTTTCGATGGAGTCGATCTACGAGTACGGCTCGCGGGTGGGCGTGTGGCGCATCCTGCGAGAGTTCGAGCGCCGGGGCTGGCCGCTCACGGTGTTTGGTGTGTCCATGGCACTGCAGCGCCATCCCGAACTCACCCAGGCCCTGGGTGAGCTGGGCCATGAGATTGCCTGCCATGGCTGGCGGTGGATTCACTACCAGCAGATGGATGAGGCCACCGAGCGCGAGCACCTGCGCATCGGCATGCAGATCATCGAATCCATGACGGGCCAGCGCCCGCTGGGCTGGTACACCGGGCGTGACAGCCCGAACACCCGTCGGCTGGTTGCCGACCATGGCGGCTTTCTCTACGACTCCGACTACTACGGCGATGACCTGCCCTTCTGGACGCGGGTCAGGCGCAGCGATGGCACCGAGGTGGATCATCTGGTTGTGCCCTATACGCTCGATGCCAACGACATGCGGTTTGGCACGCCGCAGGGCTTCAACACCGGGGAGCAGTTCTTCCAGTACCTCGCCGATACCTTTGATGTGCTCTATGCCGAAGGCGAGGAGGCGCCGAAGATGATGTCCATCGGAATGCATTGCCGCCTGCTCGGGCGCCCCGGACGGCTACGGGCCCTGCAGCGCTTCATGGATCACATTGCGCGCCATGACCGGGTCTGGGTCTGCCGTCGGGTCGATATCGCCCGGCACTGGATCGAGCATCACCCTGCGATTTCAGGTTGAGGTCGGCCTGGGGTGTTCACCAGGGGCTCTGTCCTTGGGTGACCCCCTGAGCGATCTACAAGGCGCGTGGATCTAAAAGGCGTTTCGATGCGCAAGGCGGGTTGCAGCCAAGGCATCTGCACCACGAACGGGCGAACCCGGCAGGCCCGGTGAGCAGAGTTGAGCGCGCCACAGGGATTTGCCCCGTGGCGGTGCAAAAGGCGTTTAAGATCGGGTGACGTCGGCATGGCACGGCACTTGCACGACGCACAAGCCCCGTGCAGGTGTTTCGGGTCACGACCCGGCCCTGTCACTCAGGCGCCTGTTTTTTCCTCCTGGAGACCGTCTTGACCTCATCCATCCTCCCCCGCAAGGGCACTGCAGCCGCACTGCTGTCGGCTGCTGTCCTGGGCGCTTCCCTGCTGGCTACGCCGGCGGCAGCCCAGGAAAAGGTGCTGCGCATTGCCATGACCGCAGCCGATATTCCGCGTACGCTGGGCCAGCCCGATCAAGGCTTTGAAGGCAACCGCTTTACCGGAATTCCGCTCTACGACGCCCTGACCCACTGGGATCTGTCCAAGGCCGATGCGCCTTCGGTGCTGATTCCGGGCCTGGCCACCTCCTGGGCGGTCGATGCCAAGGACAAGACCAAGTGGATCTTCAAGCTGCGCCCCAACATCAAGTTCCATGATGGATCGGCCTTCAACGCCGACGCCGTAGTCTGGAATGTGCGCAAGGTGCTCGACAAAGACGCCGTGCACTTCGATGCCAGCCAGGTCGGCGTGACGGTTTCGCGCATGCCCACCCTGCGCACGGCCCGCAAGATCGACGATCTCACGGTTGAGCTCACCACCAGCGAGCCCGATTCCTTCCTGCCACTCAACCTGACCAACCTGTTCATGGCCTCGCCGGCCCACTGGCAGAAGAAGTTTGATGCGGCCGCAGGTGCCACGCCGGCCGACAAGGCCAAGAATGCCTGGACGGCCTTTGCAGCCGACTTCTCGGGCACCGGCCCCTTCAAGGCCTCGCGCTTCGTAGCCCGCGAGCGGCTCGAAGTGGTGGCCAACAAGGGCTACTGGGATCCCAAGCGCACGCCCAAGATCGATCGCGTGGTCATGATTCCGATGCCTGAGGCCAATGCCCGGACCGCAGCCCTGCTGTCGGGTCAGGTCGACTGGATCGAGGCCCCCGCCCCTGATGCGCTGCCCACCATCTCGCAGCGCGGCTTCAAGACCTACTTCAATCCGCAGCCCCATGTGTGGCCCTGGCAGCTCTCGTTTGCCGAAGGCTCGCCCTGGCTCGACAAGCGCGTGCGCCATGCGGCCAACCTGTGCGTGGATCGTGCCGGTCTGCTCAAGCTGCTCGGCGGCATGATGGGTGTGCCCAAGGGTTCGGTGCCCCCCGGCCATCCGTGGTGGGGTGATCCCAAGTTCGACATCCGCTTTGATCCGGATGCCGCCCGCAAGCTGATGGCTGAAGCCGGTCATTCTGCCGCCAAGCCGCTCAAGGTCAAGGTGCAGATCTCGGCCTCGGGTTCCGGTCAGATGCAGCCGCTGCCCATGAACGAGTTCGTGCAGCAGTCGCTCAAGCAGTGCCACTTTGATGTCCAGTTCGATGTGATCGAGTGGAACACGCTCTTCACCAACTGGCGCAAGGGAGCCAAGGATCCGAGCGCCAATGGCGCGAACGCGATCAACGTGAGCTTTGCCACGATGGATCCGTTCTTTGCCATGGTGCGCTTTACCAGCACCAAGACCTTCCCGCCCACCTCCAACAACTGGGGTTACTTCGGTAACGCCGAGTTCGACAAGCTGATCGCCAATGCGCGCACCAGCTTCGACGACAAGGCTCGCGACGCGGCGCTCGCCAAGCTGCATGCCCGCATCGTAGAAGAGGCCCCGTTCGTGTGGATTGCCCATGACGCCGGCCCGCGTGCCATGGCCACCAAGGTCAAGGGTGTGGTTCAGCCCAAGAGCTGGTTCATCGACATCGCGCCGATGTCGATCGAGTAAGGCGCGGGCTGCGATCGCCGCCGGCCTCGCATGAGGCCGGCCTGGCGATTCGCAACCGGGGACCGCGCGCGTACGGAGCGTCTTTCCGTCGCACGCGGCCTTTTTCTTTAGATCGCCCTTTGGTTTCGTTCCTTCAAGTCGTCTTTCGATTGAATTTCCCGGGTTGACCTGACTGTGCTTGCCTATCTGTCGCGACGCGTGCTCTACACGCTGCCCATCATGCTGGGGGTGGCCCTGGTGTGTTTTGCCCTGGTGCATCTCGCACCCGGTGATCCGCTGGTCTCCATCCTGCCGCCCGATGCATCAGCCGATCTGCAACAGCAACTGCGCGCGCTCTACGGTTTTGACCGGTCATTGCCTGAACAGTTCATCGCCTGGGTCTCGCGCGCCGTACAGGGCGATCTGGGCACCTCGATCGCCACCGGCCGGCCCGTGGCGGCCGAGGTTTTCAAGGCCGTGGGCAATACCCTGATCCTCGCAACCGTCGCCACCCTGATCGGCTTTCTGCTGGGCAGCCTCTTTGGATTCGTGGCCGGTTACTTTCGCAATTCCTGGGCCGACAAGCTCGCCTCCTTTCTGTCGGTCATCGGCGTGAGCGTGCCGCACTACTGGCTGGGCATGGTGCTGGTGATCATCTTTGCAGCCCAGCTCAACTGGCTGCCCGCCACCGGGGCCGGGCCCGGCAGTTCCTCGGAGTGGGCCCTGGATTGGGCGCATATCCGTCACCTCATCCTGCCCGCCATCACCATGAGCGTCATTCCCATGGGCATCATTGCGCGCACCGTGCGAGCCCTGGTGGCCGAGATCCTCGATCAGGAGTTCGTGGTGGGCCTGCGCGCCAAGGGCCTGACCGATCTGGGCGTGTTCCGTCACGTGGTCAAGAATGTTGCACCCACCGCGCTGGCGGTGATGGGCCTGCAACTGGGCTATCTGCTGGGTGGGTCCATCCTCATCGAAACCGTGTTCTCGTGGCCGGGCACGGGCTTCTTGCTCAACAGCGCGATCTTCCAGCGCGATCTGCCCCTCTTGCAGGGCACGATCCTGGTGCTGGCGATGTTCTTTGTGCTGCTCAACCTGCTGGTCGATCTGATGCAGGGCGCACTCGATCCTCGGATCGCAAGGAGCTGAGCATGGTCCAGGTCTCTATCGATGCGGCCAAGGTGCCACAGGAACTCTCGGAACAAACCCCTGGCTACTGGGCCAGCGTCGGGCGGCGCTTTCTGCGCGACAAGGTGGCCGTGGGCGCTGCCCTGGTGGTGCTTGTTCTGGTGATGCTCGCACTCATCGGGCAGTGGCTCGCACCCGCCGATCCCTATGCCTCATCCATGCTCAGTCGCCTCAAGCCCCTGGGCACGCCCGGGCATCCGCTGGGCACCGACGAACTCGGCCGCGACATGCTCTCGCGGCTGCTGACCGGCGCCCGGCTCTCGCTCTTCATGGGTATCACGCCCGTGCTGTGCGCCTTCGTGATCGGCTCCTGTCTGGGCATCCTGGCAGGGTATGCGGGCGGTGCGATCAACAGCACCATCATGCGCACCATCGACGTGTTCTATGCCTTTCCGTCGGTCCTGCTCGCCATTGCGCTCTCGGGCGCACTGGGCGCCGGCATCTTCAATGCGCTGCTCTCGCTCACCATCGTGTTCGTCCCACCGATCGCACGCGTAGCCGAGAGTGTGACCACCCAGGTACGCGGTCGCGACTTTGTCGAAGCGGCGCGGGCCTCGGGTGCAAACGCCTTCACGATTGTGCGGGTGCATGTGCTGGGCAATGTGCTCGGACCGATCTTCGTCTATTCCACCAGCCTGATCGCCGTGTCGATGATCCTGGCCTCGGGCCTGTCGTTTCTGGGGCTGGGCGTGAAGCCACCCGAGCCCGAGTGGGGCCTGATGCTCAATACCCTGCGCACGGCGATCTACACGCAGCCCTGGATTGCCGCACTCCCGGGCGTGATGATCTTCATCACATCCATCTCGTTCAACATGCTTTCCGACGGCTTGCGCTCGGCCATGGATGTCAAGCAATGAACACGGCTTCTGCAATGAATTCCGATCCAGCCCGCGCGTCCTCTTCAGCGACAACTGCAGCGCCCCTGTTAAGCGTGCGCGGTCTGATCAAGCACTTTCCGCTCAAGGGCAAACGAGTGGATGGCAAGCCCGCCGTGGTGCGGGCCGTCGATGGCATCGACTTTGATGTGCACGAGGGCGAAACCCTCGGCGTGGTGGGTGAATCGGGCTGTGGCAAGAGCACCACGGCCCGGCTGCTGATGCATCTCATCAACCCGGATGCCGGCGAGATCGTCTTTGATGGCAAGGTGGTGGGCAGTCGGGATCTCTCGCTGCGTGAGTTTCGCCGTCAGGTACAGATGGTCTTTCAGGACAGCTACGCCTCGCTCAATCCCCGCCTGACGGTTTCAGAATCCATTGCCTTCGGGCCGATGGTGCATGGCGAGTCGCGCAGCACTTCCGAGCGGCGAGCCCGGGATCTGCTCGAGCGGGTCGGCCTGTCGCCTGCGCGCTTTGCCGAACGCTATCCGCATGAACTCTCCGGCGGCCAGCGCCAGCGGGTCAATATCGCGCGGGCCCTGGCCCTGCAACCCCGTTTGCTGATCCTGGATGAGGCCACCTCGGCGCTCGACAAATCGGTCGAGGCTCAGGTGCTCAATCTGCTGGTGGATCTGAAGGCCGACTTCGGTCTGACCTACCTCTTCATCAGCCACGATCTGCATGTGGTGCGCTATCTGTCCGATCGCGTGATGGTCATGTATCTGGGCGAAGTGGCTGAACTCGCGCCCTCGCAGGCCCTGTTCGAGACACCGCACCATCCCTATGCCCGTGCCCTGCTCGCCTCGATGCCCACGCTCGATCCCGATCGGCGCACCGAGCAGGCGCCGCTTGCGGGTGATCCCCCCAATCCGGTGAACCCGCCTTCGGGTTGCCGCTTTCATACCCGCTGCGCGTTTGCCGAGCCGCTGTGCTCCGAGCGTCCGGCCAGCCTTGCACCGGCCACCGCCCGATCGCGTGAGGCTGCCGATCCCCTGCATGTCGTGGCCTGCCACATGATGCAGGCGGGCTCCGGTCACTCGCAGACCGCGAAAGCAACCGAGCAGGTGTCGGCATGAGCATGGTGCATATCGAGAATCTGGAGGTGACCTTCAAGGGCAGTGGTGCCTCAGGACGGCCGGTCAAGGC
>JBKCEY010000358.1:0-5089 GCA_046304115.1 Burkholderiales bacterium
GATAGGCATCGTGGGCATGGTCGCGCGGGTTGTGGCAGCGCAGCCGCCACAGCCCACGCTCGAGCGCGCGGCCTGTCACACCATGACGGGCGGCATCGTTCACCAGCTCGGGAAAGAGGGTAATGACCTCGAAGTCCATCGGTCAGACCAGATCGCTTGTGGGTTGCCTTGCGGGTTGCCTTGCGGGTTGGCTTGCAGCCTGAAGGTTGCCTTGAAGCCTCGGAGATGACTGAAGCCTCACCGGCCCCAGTCGGCCTGCCAGTCGACCACGATGCGTCGCTGCGCGGGCTCGACCTCGATCAGGTAGGCATCGACAAACGGCACCATGACGCCCGTGTCCGTCTGAAGGATGGGATGAGCGCCGTGATCATCCATGGCCATGACGGTACCCAGCGACTCACCTTCGGCGTTGGTCAGGGCACATCCGATCAGGTCGAGCCAATAGAACTCGCCTTCGGGCAAGGCAGGAAAGTCGGACCGCTTAACGCCAACCTCCGACCCCTTGAGGGCGAGGGCTGAATCGCGATCGTCGCTGCCATGAAATTTGGCGACCACGCCGGCGCTGTGGCGGCGGGCGCGCTCAATCTTGACCCATCGATCAAGGGGTTCAGCACCGGCGATCGAAGGCCTGCGCAACAGATGCCAGCGCGGTGCCCGGGTCAGTGTGGTGTCGGAGGCTTGTGCAAAAGGTTCGACCTTCACCCAGCCTCGCACGCCCCAGGCATCGGTGATGCGGCCCAGAGCGATCACGGCGTCAGGATCGCCGTGAACTTGATCTTGATTGCCCACGGTCTTGGCGGCCGAGGGCACAGCGATCGTCAGGCTGCGGCCTTCTGGCTGGCAGCGTACTGCTTGACCAGACGCGCGACCGTCGGCGAAACCTGGGCGCCATTGCGGGTCCAGTACTCGACACGGTCGAGGGCCAGACGCAGACCCTGCTCGCTCCCGGCGGCGATGGGGTTGTAAAAACCCACGCGCTCGATGAAGCGGCCGTCGCGACGGTTACGGCTGTCGGTGGCGATCACGTTGTAGAACGGGCGGGCCTTGGCGCCGCCGCGGGAAAGTCGAAGCACAACCATGGAGGGTCCTTGAAACCTGAGGCGGAAAACCTGCAAGTGTAACCGGGAAAGCCTCCCGAGTGGCAAGCCGCCTGCTGAGAGCCCCCAAAACGCTCGGTCGGCAGGGTCGAGAACCGTCGGCGCGCGACCCCGCCTGTAAGCGCGCGACCCCGCCCGCTCAGAACATGGCCTCTTCAAGGGCCAGGGTGCCAGCTGCACCCTGCACCACCGCCGAACGCAGACCGGCCGCACGCGACAGGATGTGATCGGCATAGAACCGTGCTGTGGCGATCTTGGCTTTGAGGAAATCGGCGTCCCCCTGACCGGCATCGAGTTGCTCGCGTGCGCACTGCGCCGCACGAGCCATCTGCCAACCCGCCAGCACGGTGCCGCAGAGCATGAGGTAAGGCACGCTGCCCGCATACACCGCCCGCGCATCGCCCTTGCCGATCGACACCAGATGGCCGATTGATTCGTCCAGCGCCTGCACACCCGCAGCGAGTTGCGCACCGATCGCCGCAAGATCGGCATCTGTGGATGACAGTGCAGCCAGGGTCTCGCGAACCCGTGACAAAACCGCCCGGCCGGTCTGGCCGCCATCGCGCACGGTCTTGCGCCCGATCAGGTCATTGGCCTGAATCGCGGTGGTGCCCTCGTAGATGGTGAGAATACGGGCATCCCGGTAGTACTGGGCCGCGCCGGTCTCCTCGATGAAACCCATACCGCCATGAACCTGGACCCCGAGCGAGGTGACTTCCAGGCTCATCTCGGTGGCAAATCCCTTCACGATCGGTACCAGGAATTCATAGAACACCTGATTGGCCTGGCGCACCGCCGCATCGGTCGAAGCATGGGCCGCATCGAATGCCGAGGCCGCCACATAACCCAGGGCCCGCGCGCCTTCGGTCAGAGCCCGCATGGTCATGAGCATGCGGCGAACGTCCGGGTGGCGAATGATGGCCACCGGCCCGCTTGAGCCTTCAACCGCCCGGCTCTGGACGCGATCACGAGCGTACTGCACAGCCTTCTGGTAGGCCCGCTCGGCCACGGCCACACCCTGCATGCCCACCGCAAACCGCGCGGCGTTCATCATCACGAACATGTATTCCAGACCGCGATTCTCTTCTCCGATCAACCAGCCCACGGCACCCGCAGCTGGCGCGCCGCCGCCCGGGGCTGCGACCGGAAACTTGTTGTCGCCGTAGATCAGCACGGCCGTCGGGCTCGCCTTGATGCCGAGCTTGTGCTCGACCGACGTGCAATAGACATCGTTGCGGGCGCCGAGTTCGCCCTGGGCATTGACGAGCACCTTGGGCACGATGAAGAGCGAGATGCCCTTGACCCCCTCGGGCGCACCTGGCGTGCGGGCCAGCACCAGGTGGACGATGTTGTCCGCCATGTCGTGCTCGCCGAAGGTGATGTAGATCTTCTGACCGAAGATGCGGTAGGTGCCGTCAGGCTGCGGCTCGGCACGGCTGCGCACCAGCGACAGATCGCTGCCGGCTTGAGGCTCGGTCAGGTTCATGGTGCCCGTCCATTCGCCCGACACCATCCTGGGAATGAAAAGCGCCTGCTGCTCGGGCGAGCCTGCAGTCAGCAGCGCCTCGATCGCACCATCCGTGAGCAGGGGACACAGTGCAAAGGAGAGGTTGGCACTGTTGAGCATCTCGCCACAGGCCGTGGCCACGAGCTTGGGCAGATTCTGACCCCCAAAGGCTTCGGGATGCTGCACACCCTGCCAGCCCGACTCCGCAAACGCGCGAAAGGCCTCCCGAAAACCCGGGGTGGTTGTAACCACGCCATGGTTCACGCTGGCAGGCTGCTGATCGCCGGTCCAGTTGAGCGGCGCAAGCACATCACCATTGAACCTGGCGGCTTCTTCCAGGACGGCCTGCACGGTGTCGTCGGTGGCTTCTTCAAAGCCGGGCAACTGTCGCACCTGCTCGAGCCCTGCGAGCTCGCGCATCACGAACAGCATGTCTTTGACGGGGGCCTGGTAGGTCATGGTTTGTGCCTCATGCAAGTCCTGCAAGTCCGCCCCGCGCACCCCCAGGGAGGCGAGAAACGGGGCGGTTCAGAAATGGGATGGTGAAAAAGGGGAGTAGCAAAAAAGGGGCACTCAGATGGTAAGACGCCCGCCAGGAAGCTGGCGGGCGTTTGGACAGGGCAGCGGTCCGATGGTCAGATCTTGCCCGCCATCTCGGGCACAGCCTGGAAGAGATCGCCCACGAGACCGTAGTCGGCCACGCCGAAGATCGGTGCCTCAGCATCCTTGTTGATCGCCACGATCACCTTGGAGTCTTTCATGCCGGCCAGATGCTGGATGGCGCCTGAAATGCCAACAGCCACGTAAAGCTGCGGGGCCACGATCTTGCCGGTCTGCCCGACCTGCCAGTCGTTGGGCGCATAGCCCGCATCGACTGCGGCGCGCGAAGCGCCCAGGGCTGCACCGAGCTTGTCAGCGAGCGGATCGAGAACCTTGAAGTTCTCGGCACTGCCCATGCCACGGCCACCGGACACGACGATCTTGGCACCGGCCAGCTCAGGGCGCTCGCTCTTGGCCACTTCACGGCCCAGGAAGCTCGCCTTGCCGGGGTCGGCTGCGGCGGCCACCGACTCAACCGATGCCGAACCACCCGAGGCGGCAGCCGCATCAAAGGCGGTGGTCCGGACCGTGAGCACCTTGATGGCATCTGCCGACTGCACCGTGGCGATCGCATTGCCGGCGTAGATCGGACGCTGAAAGGTGTCGGCCGAATCGATCGCAATCACGTCGGACACCTGGGCAACATCAAGCAGGGCAGCGACGCGCGGCGTGACGTTCTTGCCGAAGGCCGTGGCCGGCGCAAGGATGTGGGAATAGCCCGACGCCAGCGCAACCACCTGAGCGGCAACCGCTTCGGCCAGTCCGTCGGCCAGATGGGCGGCCTCGGCCACGAGCACCTTGTTAACACCAGCCACTGCGGCGGCAGCCTGGGCCGCAGCGCCGCAGCCGTTGCCGGCAATCAGCACAGCCACCTCACCGCCGCAGCGGGTGGCGGCAGCGATGGCGTTGAGGGTCCCCGCCTTGAGGGACTGGTTGTCATGTTCAGCGATGACGAGTGCAGCCATTTCAGATCACCTTTGCTTCGTTTTTCAGTTTGTCGACCAGCGTGTCCACATCGGCCACCTTGATGCCCGCCTGACGGCCCGGGGGCTCGGCCACCTTGAGGGTCTTGAGCCGGGGGGTCACATCGACGCCCAAGTCGGCCGGCTTTACTGTGTCCAACGGCTTTTTCTTGGCCTTCATGATGTTGGGCAGCGTGACATAGCGCGGCTCGTTCAGACGCAGGTCGGTCGTCACCACGGCCGGCAGGCCCATGGAGAGCGTCTCCAGACCACCGTCCACCTCGCGGATCACGGTCATTGTGTCGCCAGCGATCTCGACCTTGGAGGCAAACGTGGCCTGCGGCATGTTGCCCAGCGCGGCGAGCATCTGGCCGGTCTGGTTGGCGTCATCATCGATGGCCTGCTTGCCGACGATGATCAGACCCGGTTGCTCCTTGTCGCACAGCGCCTTGAGCAGCTTGGCCACGGCCAAGGGCTGCAGATCGAGGTCGGTGCCCACATCAACCAGGATGCCGCGATCGGCACCGATGGCCATGGCGGTGCGCAGGGTTTCCTGGCAGGCGGCGACGCCGCAGCTGACCGCCACGACCTCGGTAGCGATGCCCTTTTCCTTGAGCCGCATGGCCTCTTCGACGGCGATCTCGTCGAAGGGATTCATAGACATCTTGACATTGGCGATGTCAACGCCGGTGCCATCGGACTTGACGCGAACCTTCACGTTGTAGTCGACAACGCGCTTGACGGGAACGAGGATTTTCATGGGTTGGTCTGGCGTGAAACGGCACTGAATAGGTGCCGGCAATTGGAGACGGTAGGCCGCACAGCCTTTGGTCCGAAAAAGTACCCCTTAGTATACCGCCGAGCCAATGGCGGCACAGACCGCCTCGGTTAGCCTGGGGGCATGCGGTCGATTGTGTTGAGCG
>JBKCEY010000359.1:0-3991 GCA_046304115.1 Burkholderiales bacterium
CAACAGATACGCGAGCATGAGGCCCAGACCCGCCAGGATCGATCCGATTCGGCGCAACACCGGCAGTTGCCCCGCGGCCGACCCAAACCTCCACTCGGGCTTGCGCGGCTGCGTCAAGGCCAGCAGCAGCAAGCCAGACAGCAGGAGCACCAGCGGAAAAGCGGGCTGCATCACCAGCGTGCGAATCAGAACCTTGAGATCGAATCCGTCCAACACCCTCTCCTGTCAGGCGCCTCAAGGTACACCCACGGGCGGCGCCCGCTGACGAACTCCCGGCGTCATGCGACGCAGTCCTGCATCAGCAATCAGACCTGCGCAGGGCTAGACTGCATGGATGCGATCCCGTGACGATTCAGCCCACCCACCATCAGCCCATCCATTTTCAAGGCTCGATCCCGATGCCATTCTGAACGCCCTTCAGGCCGCGGGCTGGCAGGCCGATGGGCGTTTGCTGGCCTTGAACAGCTACGAGAACCGGGTGTATCAGATCTGGCTTGACGATGGGGGCATCATCGTCGTGAAGTTCTATCGGCCCCAGCGCTGGAGCGATGAACAGATCCTGGAGGAACATCGCTGGAGCCAGATGCTGGCCGACCATGGCCTGCCTGCGGTGGCGCCTGTAGAACGCGAAGGGCAGACCCTGCACCATCATGAGGGTTGGCGCTTTTCGGTCAGCCCGCGCCGGGGCGGGCGGGCGCCCGAACTCGATGACCCCTCAACGCTCGAGCGCATCGGCCTGCTGATGGGACGCATGCATGCCCTGGGTGGCAGACCCCTCTTCAGGGTCAGACCCTCCCTCGATGTTCCAACCCTGGGCAGGGAGCCTCGCGACTGGCTGCTTGAGCACGCGGCCATCCCGGCATCGCTGTTGCCGGCCTGGCGCGCCGTCGCGGATGCCTGCCTCGAGGCGGTTCAGACTCAAATCGATGGCATTGCACAGGTACGCACCCTGGCGCTGCATGGCGACTGCCATGCGGGCAACATCCTCTGGACCGATGAAGGCCCGCATTTCGTGGACTTTGATGATGCCCGCAATGGCCCCGCCGTTCAGGATCTCTGGATGCTGCTTTCTGGCCATCCGCAGGAGATGCAGGTTCAGCTTGCGCCCCTGCTGCGAGGCTATCAGCGCGCCTGCGAATTCGATGCCCGTGAACTCGCCCTGATCGAACCTCTCAGAACCCTGCGCCTGCTGCATTACAGCGCCTGGATTGCCCGTCGTTGGGACGATCCGGCCTTTCCGCCGGCCTTTCCCTGGTTCGGAACCGAGCGCTACTGGCAGGATCGCATTCTCGAGCTGCGTGAGCAGCTCGGCGCCATGGCCGAGCCCCCCCTGCAGATGCCCTGATCCCGCTTTGGTTCCGGGTGCGGGTCCTCCAGCCTTGGCAGCCCCCCTCGCCTGCCCGCCTTCAGCGCGCCAGGGCGTCGCGTAATCCGTCGAGCGTAGACGGGTCTTCGATGGTGGTGAGATCGCCGGTATCACGGCCTTCGCAGAGGGCCTGAATCGATCGCCTGAGCACCTTGCCCGAGCGGGTCTTGGGCAGCGCATTGACGAAGTGCACCCTGGACGGCCGGGCCACGGCACCGAGCTGTCGATCGACCACGGCCATGACTTCACCTTCAAGGGCGCGCCGTGCAGACGCGGCCTCAACCAGGGAGGGGTCCTTGAGCACTGCAAAGGCAACAGCGACCTGACCTTTCAGTGATTCAGCCACGCCAACCACCGCACACTCGGCCACAGCCGCATGACTGCTGATCGACTCCTCGATCTCGCGGGTGCCCAACCGGTGACCCGCCACGTTGATCACGTCGTCGGTACGACCCAGAATGAAGTAATAGCCATCGCCATCGCGGATGCCCCAGTCGAAGGTTGAATAGACCTGCTGCCCCGGGACGCTGTTGAAATAGGTGTTCACAAAGCGCTCGTCATCACCCCAGACTGTCTGCATGCAGCCCGGCGGCAAGGGCGGCGCAATGGCGATCACGCCTTTTTCGTTGTCGGCCACCGGCTCGCCGGTCTGTTCATGCAGCAAACGCACGTCATAGCCGTACATGGGCAGGCCCGGACTCCCCAGACGCGTGGGCGTGGGCTCAATCCCGTGGGCCACCGTGAGAATCGGCCAGCCGGTTTCGGTTTGCCAGTAGTTGTCGATGACGGGCCGCCCCAGTCCGTCGGAGATCCAGGCCGAGGTCGGCTCATCGAGAGGCTCTCCAGCCAGAAAGAGCGCCTTGAGAGAAGACAGGTCGTAGCGCTTGAGCCAGGAGGGATCCTGCTTCTTGAGCACCCGGATCGCGGTGGGTGCCGAGAACATCACGGTGACCTTGTAGCGCTCAACCAGCTGCCACAGGATGCCGGCATCCGGCCTGACCGGCGTTCCCTCATACATGATGGTGGCCATGCCGCCGATCAGCGGCCCGTAGACAATGTAGGAGTGCCCCACCACCCAGCCGATGTCGCTGGTCGAAAAATAGGTCTCGCCGGGCTGCCCGCAGTAGATGTGCTTCATGGAAGCGGCCAGCGCAACGGCATAGCCACCGACATCACGCTGCACACCCTTGGGTTTGCCGGTGGTTCCCGAGGTGTAGAGGATGTAGCTCACCTCGTTGGACTCCAGCCAGGTGATCGGCACCTGCGCATCCCGATGCTGCTCACGCAAAAGCCCGTAGTCCTGATCGCGCCCTTCCACCACGGCAAAGGGCGCAAGCTTGCGATCGACCATCAGCACATGTGCGGGCTTGTGAGCACTCAGGGCGATGGCTTCATCCAGCAGGTGCTTGTAGGGCACAACCTTGCCGCCTCGTGAGCCCGCATCTGCGCTGACCACGAGTTTGGGGGTTGCGTCCTCGATGCGACTGGCCAGGCTCACAGACGCAAACCCGCCGAACACCACCGAATGAATGGCGCCAATGCGTGCGCAGGCCAACATTGCAAACGTGGCCTGCGCAACCATGGGCATGTAGATGAGGACACGATCACCCCGCCCGACCCCAAGCGATTGCATGATGGCGGCCATCCGCTGCACCTCGCGATGCAACTCGGCAAAGGTCCAGGTCTGCGCCTCGTTGGTTTCGGTCGACACGAAGTGCAGTGCCGGCATGTCGGCTTGTGTGGCCAGCCAGCGATCCACAGCGTTGTGGCACAGGTTGGTGGTTCCACCCACAAACCACCGGGTAAAGGGCGGATTCGAAAAATCGAGGATCCGACCTGGAGGGGTCTGCCATTCGATGAGTCGTGCCTGTTCGGCCCAGAAGCCCTCCTTGTCATGGAGGGATCGTCGGTGCATTTCGGCGTAGCTCGCGGTGGTCATCTCATCAACCTTGAAGGTGCAAGTCGAATGGTGATCAATCTTGGGCAGTTCGGCTTACGATTATCTGACGAGGTTCACGTCCGATGAGTGGTTTTGACAAGCTCGGCACCGACTGAGACGCTTCGAGTCATGGCATCACGCCGTTCTTTCGTTTCATCACTGTCTGCGCCTGCTCTGGCGCTGATTCTTCTTGCGGGCTGCTCCAGTACACCCCAGCGAGCCACCGTGTCCGGCGGCACGGTATCAGCTCCTTCCAGGCCTCATGCCCTCCCGCCGACCGGCGCGAGGGTCGACCCGCAAGCGCCCGCTCTGGCTGAGGAAGTGGTCCTCAACGCGCTGTCACTGATCGGTGTCCCGTATCGCTGGGGCGGATCACATCCGAACGAAGGACTCGACTGCAGCGGCCTGGTGCAGTGGGTTTATCGCGGTTCGGCCAATCTGCAGCTGCCGCGGCGCAGCGACGAAATGATGTCGCACGGGCAGCCTGTCCTTGCCGATGGCCTGAGAGCCGGCGATCTGGTTTTTTTCAACACGATGCAGCGCCCCGGTTCGCATGTCGGCATCTACATCGGTCAGGGCCGATTCATTCATGCGCCCAATTCCCGGGGCGTGGTGCGGATCGAATCGATCGACCAGACTTACTGGGCCAGTCGGTTTGACGGTGCCCGGCGACTCATTACCGACCG
>JBKCEY010000360.1:0-21393 GCA_046304115.1 Burkholderiales bacterium
GTTCGTTGAGCGGCTGGGACGATGTGACCCGTATGAAGGTTCGACCGTCGCGGGGCTCGATGGCCAGCCGGATACCCGTCAGGGCGGGGCTGAACTGCAGGCCCGCCTGGGCAAACGCCTCAGGCGAGGCCAACCGGGCGGCCAGACTTTGTGACTCCTGAGCGCTCAGGGAGGTGACTTCAACCTCGGCTCTCAGGGGTTGGCCCAGAGCCGATTGCACCGTAAGCCGACCCAGGCCGGCAGCCCGGATGTCGGTTGAGGGTGCGGCCAGGGCAGCAAAGGCCGCAAGGACGGCAGCGGCAAGGGTGGAGCGGGAGGTCGATGGACGGCGTCGCACGGCTGGGTTCCCCGGTAGAGCGGACGAATTCGATTTTTTCATCAAATACTTAGGCCAGCAACCTGAGGAAGCGCCTGCAGTGGCGCGCATCCCTGCAGGTCATCGTTCGAGCAGGATGCGCAACATGCGGCGCAGCGGTTCGGCGGCGCCCCACAGCAGTTGGTCACCCACCGTGAACGCACCAAGATATTGAGGCCCCATGGCGAGGGTATGCACCCGCCCCACCGGGATGGTGAGTGTGCCCGTCACAGCGGCCGGTGACAGCCGACGCTCGGTCGCCTCGCGCTCGTTGGGCACGAAATCGACCCAGTCATTGCCGCCAGCCAGCAGCGCATTGACATCGGCCAGGGGAACATCCTTGCGCAGCTTGATGGTCAGACCCTGGCTATGACAGCGCATGGCGCCAATCCTGACGCACAGGCCATCGATGGGAATGCTGCCCGCGCTGCGAAAGGCGGGGCGACCGAGAATCTTGTTGCACTCGGCGCCGCCCTTCCACTCTTCCATGCTCTGGCCATGATCCACAGGCACATCGATCCAGGGGATCAGGCTGCCGGCCAGCGCCACGCCACGGAAGTTGGCTGTGGGCAGGGACGGCGAGCGCATGGCCTCGGTCACCTTGCGATCGATGTCGAGAATCGCCGAGGACGGATCGGCCAGATCGGCTGCAGCAGCAGCATGCAAGACCCCCATCTGCTCGAGCAGCTCGCGCATGTTCTGGGCGCCGGCGCCACTCGCGGCCTGGTAAGTCATGGCCGAGACCCATTCGATGAGGTCTTCGCGGAACAGCCCGCCCATGGCCATGAGCATGAGGCTCACTGTGCAGTTGCCACCGATGTAGTCCTTGATGCCACGGCTGAGGGCCGCATCAATCACCGGGCGGTTGACCGGATCAAGCACGATGACCGCATCGTCGCTCATGCGCAGGGTCTTGGCGGCATCGATCCAGTAGCCCTTCCAGCCACTGGCTCGCAAGGGACCGTAAGTGGCCTTGGTGAAGTCGCTGCCCTGGCAGGTCAGCACGACATCCATCTTGCCGAGCATCGTCAGATCATCGGCACTCAGCAGGCGCCCTGCCCCCATGGGGGCATCGCCGCCCGCATTGGAAGTGCTGAAGAACACCGGCTCGATCAGCGCGAAATCACCCTCTTGCTGCATGCGCTGCATGAGCACCGAACCCACCATGCCCCGCCATCCAACGAGGCCTACCTTGAGTTTGTTCATGACATGAATCCGATCGAAATAAGGAGCACCCTGTTACCCATCAAGCAGGCGATCGGTTGACCGTCAACACAGCGCCGCCAGGACAGCATCGCCCATGGCCACCGTTCCCACCGGCTTGCAGCCCGGCTCCTGAATATCCGGCGTGCGATAGCCTTGCGCAAGCACCTGACGCACCGCCGACTCGACCGTCTGGGCCGGCGCCTCAAGGCCCAGCGAGTGACGCAGCAGCATGGCCGCCGACAGAATGGTCGCAAGCGGGTTGGCCACGCCCTTGCCCGCAATATCCGGGGCCGAACCATGAATCGGCTCGTACAGACCGAAACCCTGAGCGTTGAGCGAAGCCGACGGTAGCATGCCGATCGAGCCGGTGAGCATCGAGGCCTCGTCAGACAGGATGTCACCAAACATGTTGCCAGTCACCATGACATCGAACTGACGCGGGTTGCGCACAAGCTGCATCGCGGCATTGTCGACATACATGTGGGTGAGCTCGATGTCGGGGTAGCCCTTGTGCACCTCGGTCACCACATCGCGCCAGAATTGCGTGGTCTCAAGCACATTGGCCTTGTCGACCGAACACACCTTGCGACCTCGCTTGCGAGCGGTTTCGAAGGCCGTGATCGCAATGCGCCGGATCTCGGACTCGGTATACCGCATGGTGTCAAAGCCCTCACGCTCGCCACTCTCGGTCGTGCGCACGCCGCGGGGCTGACCAAAGTAGATATCGCTGGTCAGCTCACGGATGATGAGCAGATCGAGGTTGGCCACCAGCTCGGATTTGAGCGAGGAGGCATGGGCCAGCTCGGGGTAGACCAGCGCCGGGCGCAGGTTGGCGTAAAGGTCGAAGTGCTTGCGCAGACGCAGCAACCCCTGCTCTGGCCGCGAGGCGCGCGGCAGGGTGTCGTATTTGGGGCCGCCCACCGAGCCGAAAAGGATGGCCCGCGAGGCTTCGCACACCGCCAGGGTCTGCGCAGGCAGCGGATCTCCGGAGGCATCGTAGCCAGCACCGCCCACGGGCGCGTGGGTCATCTCCAGACCCAGATCGAGGGCCTGGAGCACGCGGACGGCCTGGGCGGTAATTTCGGGGCCGATGCCATCACCGGGCAGCACAGCAATCTTCATGAAAGTCCTTGTTGGCGCCGCTCAGCGCCGGATTGAAACGGGATCAACCGGTCAAATCGATCCGTCAGGCATCAGGCACCCAGGGTCTTGCCCAGCCAGGGCTGCTCGACCATGCGCCGCGATTCGAACTCGCGGATCCGGTCGGCATGGCGCAGCACCAGGCCGATGTCATCCCAGCCGTTGAGCAGGCAATCCTTGCGGAAGGGATCGACCTCAAAGGGATAGGCCAACTCGCCGTTGGTCGAGCGCACAAGCTGCGCGGGCAGATCGACGATCAGTTCGAAGCCCGGAAACGCCGCCACCTCGTGAAAGAGCCGATCGACCTCAGACTCGGCCAGACGCACCGGCAAGACCCCGTTCTTGAAGCAATTGTTGAAGAAGATGTCGGCAAAGCTCGGCGCGATGATCGCCCGGAACCCGAAATCCTCGAGTGCCCAGGGTGCATGTTCGCGCGAGGAGCCACAGCCGAAGTTCTTGCGCGCGATCAGGATCGAAGCGCCCTTGAAGCGGGGCTGGTTGAGCGAAAAATCGGGGTTGAGCGGACGCGTGCTGTTGTCCATACCCGGCTCGCCCACATCCAGGTAGCGCCACTCGTCGAACAGATTGGGGCCAAACCCGGTGCGCTTGATCGACTTCAGGAACTGCTTGGGGATGATCGCGTCGGTATCCACATTGGCGCGATCGAGCGGCGCAACCAGTCCACGAAGGATATTGAATTTCTGCATGGCAAGTCCTTCAGCGACGCTCAGAGGCGCCGGATATCGACAAAGTGGCCGAAGACACCCGCCGCGGCCGCCATGGCGGGGCTCACCAGGTGAGTCCGGCCCCCAGCGCCCTGACGCCCTTCGAAGTTGCGGTTGCTGGTGGAGGCACAGCGCTCGCCGGGCTCCAGGCGATCGGCATTCATGGCCAGACACATGGAACAGCCCGGCTCACGCCATTCGAAGCCCGCAGCTGTGAAGATCTTGTCCAGGCCCTCAGCCTCGGCCTGCGCCTTGACCAGCCCCGACCCCGGCACCACCATGGCCAGACGCACGGTGTCGGCCTTGCGTCGGCCGCGCACCACGGCAGCGGCAGCACGCAAATCCTCGATCCGCGAGTTGGTGCAGGAGCCGATGAAGACCTTGTCGATGCGAACCTGCGACAGCGGCGTGTTGGGCGTCAGACCCATGTAGGCCAGCGCCCGCTCGATACCCTCGCGGCGCACGCTGTCCTTTTCCTTGTCGGGGTCGGGCACACGATCCTCGATGCCGGACACCATCTCGGGCGAGGTACCCCAGGTGACCTGCGGCGCGAGTTGGGTCGCATCGATCCGGATCTCGGCATCGAAATGCGCACCCTCATCGGTGCGCAGGGTGCGCCAGTAGCCGACCGCCTTGTCCCAGTCGGCCCCCGTGGGCGACATGGGTCTGCCCTTGAGGTAGCTGATCGTCTGATCATCCACCGCCACCATGCCGGATCGGGCACCCGCCTCGATCGCCATGTTGCAGATCGTCATGCGCGCTTCCATGCTCATCGCACGGATCGTGGAGCCCGCGAACTCGATGGCGTAGCCCGTACCGCCCGCTGTACCGATGCGTCCGATCACGGCCAGGACCACATCCTTGGACGTGACGCCCCGCGGCAGCGCACCTTCGACCAGCACCCGCATGTTGCGGGCCTTCTTGGCCGTCAGGCACTGGGCAGCCAGGGCCAGTTCGACCTCTGATGTACCAATGCCCCAGGCGAGGCAGGCAAAGGCACCGTGGGTGGAGGTGTGCGAATCACCGCAGACCACAGTCATGCCCGGCAAGGTCGCGCCCTGCTCCGGCCCGATGACATGCACGATGCCCTGACGGCGGTCATTGATGTCGAAATAGGCCAGGCCGTGTTCCCGTGCATTGGCGTCGAGGGTCTCGACCTGCAACCGGGCAATTGGATCTTCGATACCCGCAGCCCGGGCCGTGGTGGGCACATTGTGATCAACCACGGCCAGATTGGCCGAAATCCGCCAGGGTTTGCGGCCCGCGATCTTCAGGCCCTCGAAGGCCTGAGGGCTGGTCACTTCGTGAACCAGGTGCCGATCGATGTAGATCAGGCAGGTGCCGTCGTCTTCCTGATGGACGACGTGGGCGTCCCAGAGCTTGTCGTAGAGGGTGCGGGCTTGCATTGAAGGTCGACGGCAAGAGCCGTGTCCACGGTAAAACCCGCGATTTTATCGCACTGCAGCGGCAACGGCACGCAAAGACTCAACCCGGGCTGAGAACGACTCGATCGCCTGCCGCGCGCGGGGTGGTTCGGGATGCCGTTCTGTGCGCCAGGCGCTGCGCAGCCGCCACGCCAGGAGCGGATCGAGACCGGCTCTGGCCAGAATCTCACAGGTATCGCGGTCAGCCTCACGCTCCTCGATCGGGCTGAACCAGGGCAAACCGTCTTTGAGTACCTCGGTCTCGAGTGCGTGATCGCGCAAGCCGTGGGCCAGACCATGGGCGATCAGGGCGCTCAGCACATCGTCGGACCGCGCGATCGGGTGATTGGCAGGCAGGACGATCACCAGCGACACCGGAAGCAAGGGAATCACATCAGCCGCTTCGCTCGCCGGCTCGCCCGCAAGCACATCGATCGGCCAGTCAGACGTCGGTGCCTCGGCCCGCAGGGCACGGGCTGCATGCTGCAAAGGAGCGGCCAGGCTGCGAATACGATCGCCCAGTGCCGATCGGGTGGCGAGTTGCCCTCGTGGATCAGCCTGACCGATGAGGCGCTCGCGGGCGGCCCTCAGCAGCGCTTCGCGCTCAGTGCGCCGCTGCGACAGGGGCTGTGGCTGGGATCGCGAGACCGCAGGCAATGGCACCAGACGCGGCCCACCCGAGCTTGTGCAGCCGCCCAGGCCGAGCGCGGACAACAGGCCCAGGGTGGTGGACCTTCGATGCCGACGAACTGGAGATGACATGCTCATGGGGTGCCCATGGTATCGCCGACTGGGCGGGCGCAGCGCACATGAATTCGCAGGGCAGCAACCCCGAGCAGGCTGGCGATGGCCGCCCCC
Organism: Burkholderiales bacterium; assembly: GCA_046304115.1. Classification (GTDB taxonomy): domain Bacteria; phylum Pseudomonadota; class Gammaproteobacteria; order Burkholderiales; family Burkholderiaceae_E; genus UBA4615. The sequence continues at coordinate 5,709 of JBKCEY010000360.1, forward strand.
CACCAGGTGGCAGCAGCCGAGAAGTGCTCCCAGAGCAGACCCGCAACGATGCCCCCCAATCCGGCGCCAACCCCATAGCCCCCGACGATATAGGCAGCCTGCGCCCTGCCCTGCTGGGCCGCGGGAAACATCCGATGCAAAACCGCCATCGAGGCACTGTGATGCACGCCGAAGGTCACGGCGTGCATGACCGAGGTGATCAGCACCACGACGATCTCGCCACCGGCCAGGGCCACCAGGGCAAACCGCAACGCAGCCACCCACAGGCTGAAGGCCAGCAGCACAACGGCAGAGAACCGCTCAAAGAGCTGACGCTGGAAGGCAAAGAGCAGGATTTCGGCCACCACGCCGATCGCCCAGATCACACCGATCGCCCACCGGCTGTAGCCCAGACGCTCAAGGTAGATCGACCAGAAACCATAGAGCGCGCCGTGGGCAAAGATCATGCAGAACACAGACACCAGAAACGCGAGCACGGCGGGCTCGCGAAGCCGCTCACCCAGAGCCTGGGCCGGCGAACGGGCGGGCGCAGGCTGTTCGCGCATCAGCAGCGTGACACCCAGCAGGCCGAGCAAGGCGATCGCCATGACCCAGGGCCAGGCCTCAAGCCCCAGGGCATCGAGCACTGCACCACCGCCCAGCACGGTGGCGATGTAGCCACTCGAGCCCCAGATCCGGATCCGGCCATATCCGCCCGGGTCACCCTGCACCTGGCGAATCGCCATGGCCTCGCCGATCGGCATCTGCCCGGCGGTCATGAAGCACAGCACGGCCAGAGCGAGTGCCACCTCCAGCCCCGAGCGGGTCAGCGGCAGCAAAGCCACGAGCAACAAGGCGCCCAGGGCGCTCAGACGCAGGAGCATCACGCCCCGATGACTGCGATCGGCCCATCCGCCCCACAGCGGCGGACCAAAGATGCGCATGACCTGAGGAACGGCCAGCAACACGCCGATCTGGGCGATGCTCATGCCACGGGCATCAAGCCATACGCCCAGCCAGGGCGCAAAAATGCCGGCAAAACTGAAGTAGGCGAGGACTTGGGCCCGAACGCCTGCGGCCGGGCTCAGCTGCACAGATGCCCCAAGGCGGGCTGCGACGGACGGTTCCGGCGCCGCGGCAGCGCTCGAACCATCTTCAGCTCCGAGGGATCAGGGCACCCGGAATCGGCCCGAAGGGCACCTGAACATCGGCGCACTGGGCCCGATGACGCAGGGCGTGGTCCATGAGCACCAGCAACAGCATGGCCTCGGCAATGGGCGTCGCCCGAATGCCCACGCAGGGATCGTGGCGCCCCAGGGTCTGCACCTCAAGCGGCTGACCATCGACATCAATGGACGGGCGCAGGGTGCGAATGCTGGAGGTGGGCTTGATGGCGATGGACACCGTGACGGGCTGCCCGGTGGAAATACCACCCAGAACGCCGCCCGCCTGGTTGCCCAGGAACCCCTCGGGGCTGAGCGCATCGCCATGCTCGCTGCCACGCTGGGCAATGCTCGCAAACCCGGCGCCGATCTCCACACCCTTGACGGCATTGATGCCCATCATGGCGTACGCGATATCGGCATCGAGCTTGTCAAACAGCGGCTCGCCCCAGCCGGCAGGCACACCCTCGGCAAGCACATCAATGCGCGCGCCACAGGAGTCGCCCGCCTTGCGCAGCGCGTCCATGGCTTGCTCGAGTTCGGGGACGATCGCCGCGTCGGCCGCAAAGAAGGCGTTCTGATGGACCTGGTCCCAGTCGGTGAGGGGCACCACGATGTCGGCGAGCTGGCTCATGCGCCCGCGCACCCTCACGCCGTGCTGCTCAGCGAGCCACTTGCGGGCCACGGCACCCGCAGCAACCACCGGCGCGGTCAGTCGGGCCGACGAACGCCCGCCACCGCGGGGATCTCGAATGCCGTACTTGTGCCAGTAGGTGTAGTCGGCATGTCCGGGCCTGAAGGTGCGTTCGATGGCCGAATAGTCCTTGCTGCGCTGATCTTCGTTGCGAATCAGCAGGGCGATCGGCGTACCGGTGGTCTTGCCCTGATACACGCCCGAGAGGATCTCGACCCGATCGGGCTCCTGGCGCTGGGTGACATGACGTGAGGTGCCCGGCCGCCGGCGATCGAGATCGGGCTGGATGTCGGCCTCCGACAGAATCAGGCCCGGCGGGCAGCCGTCGATCACGCAGCCGATGGCGGGGCCGTGGGATTCGCCAAAGGAGGTGACGGTGAAGAGGTGACCGAAAGTGTTTCCTGACATCGCGCTATGCTTGAGCTGAAGGCCGTCCGGCACTGCCGCTTCACGTTGAAGCAAAACATCGATTGTACCGGGCTGCTTCGATCACGGCCGGGTCCTGCCCGGACTTTGGCCTGCTCAACGTCTGCATCGACATCGATCTGCACCCAGGCAGATCCTCAGCCATTCTGGAGTCCTCCATGAGCTCGATTTCGTCCCATCGTCGCGCCCTTCTCGCTGCGGGTGCCGCGGGTGCCAGCACTGCCCTCTTGCCTCAAACCACCCAGGCGCAGGCCTTTCCAAGCCGCCCGGTGCGGCTGGTGGTGCCCTTCGCCCCCGGCGGCACCACCGACATCGTGGCCCGTGTCGTAGCCGACAAACTGCGCGAAAACCTCGGCCAATCGGTGGTTGTCGAGAACAAGGCCGGTGCGGGCGGCGCCATTGGTGCCCTTGAGGTCATCCGGGCCCCGGCGGACGGCCATGTGCTGGGCATGGCCACCGTCTCGACCACGGCAGCCAATCCGGCCATCAACCCCAAGATCGGCTATGACCCCATTGCCGATTTCACGCCGATCATCAACCTGGCAGCAACGCCCAACATCTTTGCGGTGCATCCCTCATTTCCGGCCAAGGACTTTGCGGGCTTTCTGGCCGAACTCAAGCGCAGCCCAGGCAAATATTCCTATGGGAGCTCAGGCACGGGCGGCATCGGTCATCTGCAGACCGAACTCTTCAAGGCCCTGGCGGGTGTATTCATGACCCATATTCCGTATCGGGGCGCAGGCCCGGCGCTGGCCGATGTGGTGGCCGGTCAGGTGCCGATCATTTTCGACAACCTGCCCTCGGCACTGCCTTTCATTCGCGAAGGCCGCCTGGTACCGATCGTGGTGGCTGCTCCCAGCCGTCTGCCCATCCTGCCCAATGTGCCGACCTTCAAGGAGGTCAATCTCGAGCCGGTCAATCGCATGGCCTATTACGGCCTCCTGGGCCCCAAGGGCCTGCCCGCGGCGGTGGTCGATAAAGTGCACGATGCTGCGCGCAAGAGTCTCGCCGATGCAGGAGTGGCCAAACGCATCGCCGATACCGGATCCCTCATTGTGGGCAACAGCCCCAAGGAATTCGCCGAGCAGATCGTGGCGGAATACAAGGTCTATCAGGACGTTGTGAAACGCCAGAAGCTCACCCTGTAATCAACGCCAGGAGACCGTCCATGTCTGCACCCTCGCCCACATCAAGTGCCGCCTCGCTGGCCGATCAACTGGCCGCCACCGACTGGACGGCCTGGGTCGGCAAGTCTGATCGGCGTCGGATTGCCTTGCACAGCAGTCAGGCTGGCCTGCATGAGGCCAGCCTCGATCGCGCCGTGCCGGCGGCCGGCAGCCCGCTTGCGCCGCTGCGGCACTGGATGTGGATCTTTGCGCCGCCCGCCTGGCCCACGCACACCCTGAGCGAAGATGGTCATGCACCCCGTGGGCCCCTGATTCCGACCTGGCCGCTGCCGCGGCGCATGTGGGCGGGCAGCACTGTGAACTGGCTGGCCGAGCTTCAGCTCGACCGGGAGGCCGAACTGCAGATCTCGATCGAATCGGTGCAGATCAAAACCGGCAAGAGCGGCACGCTGGGTTTCGTGGTCTCGCGCAACCGCTGGATGCAGGGCGACACCTGCGCCATCGACGAACTGCAGACGGCAGTCTACCGGGAGGCCGCACCCGCACCCACGCCCGAACAGGCTGCAGCAGCCGCGCAGGCCCCGGCGCCAGCACCCGTGCCGCTTCCGCCGTCAGACTGGCGTGTGGAATGCGTGCCGCGCGAGCCCCTGCTCTTCAGGTACAGCGCGGTCACCTTCAACACCCACCGCATCCACTACGACCATCCGTATGTCACGAAGGTTGAGGGCTACCCCGATCTGGTCGTGCATGGCCCGCTCATGGCCACCCTGATGTTCGATGCCTGGCGCGACGCGCATCCGGGCAAACGGGCCGTGAAGTTCGAGTTCCGCAACCTCGCTCCGGCCTTCGTGGGCGGACAGCTGGTGTTTGGTGGCAAGGATCTGGGCGACGGCCGCAGCACCGTGTTCACGTGCAGTGAGAACGGCCAGCAGCATGTGGCCGGCGAAATTCACTGGGTCTGAAATCAGCCCTGATGGAAGGGGCACAGCACCATCAGACGCTTCTTGACCACCTCGCGGTCCATGAGCGCCAGCATGGCGTCCACTGACGGAGTCTGTGCTCGGCCAAACACCATCAGGCGCACCGGAATCGCGAGCTGAGGCATCTTCAGGCTGAACATCGACAGCGTGCCCTTGATCGCCTCATTGATACCGGGTTTGGTCCACTCGCAGGCCTCGAGTGCAAAGGCAAGTTCGGCCAATGCGGTGTTGATCACCGGATTGAGGTGGCCGTTGAGCTCCTCGCGCCAGCCCGGATTGATCTCGACGGGGGTGTGCCACATCATGCAGGCCAGATCGGCCAGTGCCTCGAGCGTCTCGGCCCGGTCCTTGAAGAGCGCACAGACCGCAGCCAGATCGGGCGAGCCCGGGGCCTGATGCTGAACGCCGCGCCGTGCAAGACGGGGGGCCACCTGCTCGGCCAGCCAGGCATCGGGCATGGCCTTGAGGTAATGGTGATTGACCCAGGCCAGCTTGGCAAAGTCGAATTGCGAGGGCGAGTGCGACAAATGGGCGCCATCGAACCACTGCACGAACTGTTCGCGTGAAAAGAGTTCGTCATCACCATGGCTCCAGCCCAGGCGGGCCAGATAGTTGATCACGGCCTCGGGCAGATAGCCATCGGTGTCGTACTGCATGACCGACACTGCGCCATGGCGCTTGGACAGCTTCTGTCCATCGGGGCCATGAATCATCGGCACATGGCCGTACTCGGGCAATGTGGCGCCGAGCGCACGCAGGATATTGATCTGACGTGGCGTGTTGTTGACATGGTCATCGCCCCGGATCACATGGGTGATGCTCATGTCCCAGTCATCGACCACCACGCAGAAGTTATAGGTGGGCGTGCCATCAGAGCGGGCGATGATGAGGTCATCGAGCTCGGCATTGGCAATGCTGATCGACCCCTTGACGAGATCATTCCAGCTCACCACGCCGTCATCGGGATTCCGAAAGCGAACCACCGGCTGCGCATCCGCGGGGGGCACCAGGCCCAGGGCTGCACGGCGCTCGGGCCGCCAGCGACCGTCATAGCGGGGCTTCTCACCTCGGGCCCGCTGTGCCTCGCGCATGGTGTCGAGCTCCTCCGGTGTAGCCCAGCAGTGATAGGCCGTACCCGCCGCCAGCATCTGCGCAATCACTTCGCGGTAGCGATCCATGCGCTGCATCTGATAGAACGGGCCTTCGTCGTGCGTGAGGCCCAGCCACTGCATGCCATCCAGAATGCCCTGAACCGCCTCGGGCGTTGACCGCTCCACATCAGTGTCTTCGATCCGCAGGATGAAGGTGCCGCCATGGTGGCGTGCGAAGGCCCACGCAAAAAGCGCCGTACGGGCGCCACCGATATGCAGAAAGCCAGTGGGCGAAGGCGCGAAACGGGTACGAACGGACGAGGTCGGGGGCATTGCGTGCAGCACCGGGTGAGAGACGAAGGCAGGGTCTCGATGAGCCGATTCTAGTGGAACGAGGTTTTGCCACGGTGAAGCGAAGCCAGGCTCCATAACCCGGCTGCCTACCCCCGATGACGACGGGCAGCCGCCAGCAGGCTGGCCGTGTAGGGATGCGCGCACTGGTCTCGACGCAGATTTTCGGCGGTTGTGGTCTCAACAATCCGGCCCGCCTGCATGACAGCGATACGGTCGCAAAGCATGCTCACCACGGCAAGATCATGAGATACAAAAAGGCAGCTCAGGCCTGCCTCACGCTTGAGCCTGGCGAGCAGGTTGAGCACCTCGGCCTGTACCGACACATCGAGTGCGGAGGTCGGTTCGTCGAGCAGCAGCAACGAGGGGTTGAGGGCCATGGCCCGCGCAATGCACACCCGCTGACGCTGTCCGCCCGAGAGCTGACTGGGATACCGAAACCGCAACTCCGGACCAAGCTGAGTCTGCTTCATCAGCTCGAGCAGCCGGGTATCGACATCAGGCTCGTCATTCAGCAGCAAAGGTTCGGCAAGCTGGGCATCCACCGTCTGACGCGGATGCAGTGCGCCGTACGCATCCTGAAAAACCATCTGCAGCAGACGAGCCCGTTGCCGCGCGGGCCATTGGTGCAGCGCCCGACCCTGGACACGGATCTGACCTGCACTTGCCGGGACAAGGCCACACACGGCGCGCAAAATGGTCGACTTGCCGCTGCCGCTCTCGCCCACCAGGCCGAGGGACTCGCCCGCCAGCAGACTCACGCTGACCCCATCGACAGCGGTTACCGACTGGGCACCCTGACCGAAGCGCACCACCAGGTCACTGATCTCTAGCAAGGGGGCAGTCAGGGCCTGCTGCGTACCGCCCTCTGCTACTGGGCTACCCACGGTCATTCGCTCCATGAGGATTCGCGCTGCAAGGTGGGCAGCACCAGTCTGGGTCGATCGAGCGAGGGGACACACTCCAGAAGCCCCCGGGTGTAGGGATGCACCGAGCGCTCCAGGGCATCGGCTTGGCAGGTTTCCAGAATCCGGCCCGAGTACATCACCAACACCCGGTCACAGAAACCCTGAACCAGTCGCAGATCATGGCTGATGAGGATCAGGGACATGCCGCGCTCGCGCACCAGATCATCGAGCAGATCGAGAATCTCCCCCGCAACAGTGACATCCAGCGCGGAGGTGGGCTCGTCAGCAATCAGGACATCAGGGCGCATGGCCAGCATCATGGCGATCATCACCCGCTGCCCCATGCCCCCGGAAAGCTGGTGTGGCCTTGCTTCCCAGACACGGGCGGGATCGCGCAGCTTCACGGATTCGAGCAAGGCCAGTCCGGCCTCTCGAAGGGCTGCATGACCCATGGGCTCGACGCGCATGAGGGCCTCAGTCATCTGAGCGCCTACGGTCTGCACCGGATTGAGCGAATAGCGCGGATCCTGCATGACCAGACCGATCTTCACCCCACGGATCGCCCGCCACTGCTGCGATGCCGCGGTTCGGAAGTCCTGACCAAACAAGGCCAGTCGCTCGGCCCTCACCCGCCCGGGTGGTGCAACAAGGCCCAGCAAGGCGCGGCACGCAACCGACTTGCCCGAGCCACTTTCGCCCACGATGCCCAGTTTTTCGCGACCCAGATCGAAATCAATGCCCCGAACCGCCGCGACGGAGCCCTGTCGCAACATGAAGTCCACCGACAGCTGACGTACCGAGATCAGGGGCGATGCCATCGCGTCGGGCCTGCTGGCAGCATCGAGCATGTTCACTGGCTCCGGCGGGGATCAAGCGCATCCCGCAGCCCATCGCCCAGCAGATTGAAACCCAGACTGGTGATGAAGATCGCGATACCCGGCATGGTGGCGACCCACCAGGCATCGAGTAGGAAGTCGCGCCCGTTGGACAGCATTGCGCCCCATTCGGCAGTGGGTGGTTGCGCGCCCAATCCAAGAAACCCCAGCCCCGCTGCAATCAGGATCACACCTGCCATGTCGAGTGTGACGCGTACGATCAACGAGGGCAGGCAAAGCGGAACAATCTGGCGCAGCACGATGCGTAACGGACCTGCGCCGGCCAGCCGGACTGCGGCGATGTAGTCGCTGTTGCGCAGGACCAGCGTCTCGGCACGGGCCAGTCGCGCGTAGGGCGGCCAGGCGGTCAGCGCAATGGCAATGACCGCGTTCTCAAGACTCGGGCGCAGGGCCGCCACAAAGGCCAACGCCAGCACCAGCCGTGGAAACGCCAGCGCGATATCGGTCACCCGCATCAGCACGCGATCCACCGCGCCACCGAGATAGCCGGCGGTACAGCCGATCAGCAGACCGATCGGTGCCGCCAGAACCGCCACCATGAAGACAATGCCGAGGGTGACGCGAGCGCCATACATGACCCGACTCCAAATGTCACGGCCAAGCTCATCCGTACCCAGCCAATGCTGGGCTGAGGGCGGTTGCAGCATCTGCTTCAGATTCTGGGCATAGGGATCATGCGTGGCCAGCCAGGGCGCCAGAACGGCACAAAAGACCAGCAACCCGATGATGATCAGGCCCGCCAGCGCAGCGGGGCTTGCCACGAACCCGAGCCAGGTGAGGTAGATCCGACCCGCTCGGGCCTGGGCTCTTGAAGCCGGCGCAGCATCGAGCAGCCAGGCACGCAGCGACATCATCGCGCCCTCGGATCAAGCCAACGGTAGGCCACGTCGGACAGCAGATTGAGCAGCACGAAAGCAGTTCCGATGACAAACGTTCCGCCCAGCACCGCATTCATGTCTGCATTGAACATGGCCCGGGTCATGTACTGCCCCAGACCTGGCCAGGCAAACACCGTCTCGGTGAGCACCGCGCCTTCCAGCAGCAGCCCGTAGGTCAGCGCCAGCGTGGTGACCAGTTGCACGCCACAGTTGGGCAGTACGTGATGCAGCACGATGCGAGGCTCGCTCATCCCCTTCACCCGGGCCGTGATGACGTACTCCTGGCGCAGTTGCTCGAGGACGAAACTGCGGGTCATGCGAGCCAGATACGCCCCTGCGCCATAACCCAGACTGATGGCAGGCAGCACCAGATGGGCCACGGCATCACGCCAGGCCCCCCAATCGCCCGCAATCGCTGCATCAATCAGCAGCAGGCCCGTGACCACAGGCACGAGCCCCTCATAGGCAATGCCATAGCGTCCCGGGCCTTCTGCCCATCCCAGCATCACGTAAAAGACGAGCAGCAGCATCAGTCCTTTCCAGAATACCGGCATCGAGTAGCCCATCAGCGTGAGCATCCGGACCAGGGCATCGATCGGTCCGCCCTGCTTCACGGCAGCCACAATGCCTGCCGGGATCCCGATCACGGCACCAATGAAAGTACCCAGGGAGGCCAGCTCGATGGTGGCGGGAAATACCCGGGCGATATCCTGAGCCACCGGATTACCGGTCAGAAAAGACTGACCAAAGTCCCCCTGCAACAGCCGGATCACAAACTGACCGAACTGCTGAAGGATGGGCGCATCCAGACCGAGTTCGGCTCTCAGGCGCGCGTACTGCTCGGCATTGAGGTCGGCCCCACCGGCTGCGACCACTGGATCGATCGGCATCAGCCGACCGATCAAAAAGGTCACTGCGAGCAACCCCGCAAAGGTCAGGCCGAGTTCGAGAAGCACCGTACCCAGAGCACGAGCCGAGCGACCCGCTCCTCTGGTATCGATGCCTGCTGAAGCACTCATCTCGGTTGCGCCTTTAGCATTTGCTTCGTTGAATGCTCACCGTCAGCGCTTGCTGGTAAACGCGAAGCTGGTGTCGGCACCACGGTTGCCATAGCGGTAGTTGGTCACATTACTGCGCATACCGATTGCCTGAATGGCCTGAAAGGTCTGCGCAAACGGCGACTGATCCCAGTAGATCTTCTGGATCTCCTGATACATCTGCGTACGCTTCTTGGCATCGATCTGCTTGCTGGCTGCGATCACCTTCTGGGACAGATCCCCAGGCGCCCAGCCCAGACGCCAGGTCAACTCGGCGGGATAGGCTTTGTTCGGGTCTCCTCCTGGCAAGGCGCCGGGGTTGAACGCGAACTTGTTGGCGGTGGCATGCGGATCGCCGTAGGGCGAATAGAACGAAAGCATCAGGGCTTCGGTCTTGCGCTCGCGGTACATCGGAATCAGCTGACTAGCGGGCATGGTCACCACATCCACCTTGACCCCTGCCTGAGCGGCCGACGCCTGAAAGGCGGTTGCCATGTCGGTTTCAGGACGTCGATTGGCGACATGCAGCCGAAAGGTCAGACCGGATGCATGCCCTGCTTCGGCCAGCAACGCCTTTGCCCGCGGAAGATCAAAGGTAAACGGCCTTTCGGTCGCGGCACCGAGGTTGCCCGATGGAATGAAGGTCTGATGCACGCGACCCAGACCCTTCATCAGGGTGGACTCCCAGCCCTCGTAGTCGATCAGATACTTCATCGCCTTGCGCACCCGTGCATCCGCAAACGGCTTGTGCAGCATGTTGAAGCCAAAATACATGACCCTTCTCGACGGAAATGACTCCACTTTCACGCCCGCTCGCCCACCCAGCGCCTCGATGTCCTGGGTGGTGAGGTTGAACGCGAGATCGGCGTCACCCCGTTCGAGTAGCAGGCGCTGCGCGCCCGACTCCGGAATGTGTCGGAAGATCACCCTGCGCATCGGCGGCTTGAACCGCCAGTAGGTCTCGTTGCGCTCGAGCACCAGCAGGTCCGAGGCCCGATAGGTGCTGATCCGGAACGGGCCTGATCCTGCACTGACCTCCTGTCCGGTGCGTCGCGAGAGCCAGCGCGAGCCGAAGTCGCCATTTTGCTCATGTGACTGCAGCAGTTTGGAGTCGACCACTCCCAGGTAATTGGACGACAGCAAACCCAGGATGTAGCTGGGCGCAAAAATCTCCTGCAACGTGATCACGAGGTTCACGTCGTCCATCGCGCGCACCGCCATGTCGACATTCGCCTTGGTGATTCCGATCTGAAGCAGGTTGGTCGCTGGTTCGCGATCCAGCCCCACCACCCGCTTGAAGGTGTAGGCCACATCGTGAGCGGTCAGCGGATTGCCGGAATGAAATTTCACGCCTCGCCGGATGCGAAAGACAAACTGCGTGTTGTCAGGGGTCGAGGTCCAGCTTTCGGCCAGCATCGGCCCAAGCTCACCCCCGGGCTTACGGGGGTCAAAACCAATCAGCCGGTCATAGAGATCCCCATTGATCTCCTGGGTGTCCAGGATCTGCGAAACCGCCGGATCCCACTCTGCGATGCTGCTGATCTCACGGGCAATCACCAGGGCATCGACGGGCGTGGCGGCACGGGCACTGCCCATCCCCTGGTGAACCAGGGCCGAGGCGGAGGCCCCGACGGCCGCAGCCTTCAGCAGACCTCGACGCACGGTAGACGCGGTATTTGCATCAGCTCTGCGACCCGGCGCGGGATGTGCTTGCGGATGAGAACCCGGCGATGCAGGGGGAAACGAACGCGACATGGGAGCTCCTCGGTCTGAGGTCAGATATCGTCGATCGGCCAAACGGGCCGCGCGACCTTGGTAAACGAAAAATGCGACAGATCGGAACTGGTCAGACCCCCGGTATCGATGTCGAGTGTGATCGAGCCGATGGGGTCGAAAGCGGCGTGATGACCCTGCATACACTTGACCACCACCACTGACTTGTGCGCGGGGTCGATGCCGAACTTGCCAAATTGCTCAAGGTCATAAATACCCACATTGCGGGTGGCCACCACCACATCAAAGCCCGCGATGTTCAGACAGGCACTCGGTCCGAAGCTGCGTCGCGTCCCGGTCCCGTAGGGGCCAGTAAAGACCACATCGCCGTCGCTCGACACCGCCTTGACCATGGCCTTGCCTCGTACCGGGTCTCCCATCCAGGACGGATCCGACTTGCCGCCCAACGCCACCTCGATCGTCGCCCCCACCCCGGCCGTCAAGGCCTGCGCTACGGTCTGGGGATCCCAGATCGCAGCCAGTGCGCCGTTACGCACTCCAGCATGGATCAATGCAGCGAGCAGCCGCGTGCTGTCGCCATAGGAGCCCCCCCCGGGCGCATCACCATAGTCACCGAGCACAACGGGCGGGGTGCCAGGGCGATGAGCCAATGCCGCCTGCACGCCTTGCGCGATCGGCACCACCGGGTCGCTTGCCACATGGCGCGTACGCCAGCAATCGTCCATCAGCTCTTCGGCGAGCGCTTGCAGTTCCGGGTGCTCGCCGTTGGCCATCACCGTCACCGTGGGTCCAAACTCGCTCACATCGCATCGGCAGTAGCCTGCCGCAATGCTGATGCAGGCCACCTCGGGTCGCTGCAGTTCCCACTGACGCGCTTTGGCCAGAGCCATGGGCATGGGGCCATCGGGCTTGTAGGTCCGCGCTGCATCGAAGCCCTGGATCATGTTGCGCCGCGCGAAGTAGCGCACCGGTCGCAGTGAGCCTTCCATGATCTGGCGCAGCAACTCAGCCGCGCGCTCGCCGGTCTGATAATGATCGGTGTGGGGACTGGTGCGGAACGCGGTCAGGATGTCGGCCTGCTCGACCATGCGGCGGGTTACATTGGCATGAGGATCGAGCGTGACTGCTACGGGTATGGTGGGGCCTATCACCTGTCGCACTCGTGCAAGGATCTCACCCTCGGCATCTTCGAGGCTGGCAGTGAACATCGAGCCGTGCAAGGCCAGCAGAACACCATCGATCCGGTCTTGCGCGCGCAGGCCATCAATCAGAAGCCCGCACAGGGTCTCAAATGCATCGTCGGCCACGATGCCGCTCGGATTGGCAAACGAAGCCACCGGATAAGACATCTTCCAGCCGTGGCGATCGGCTGCATCGACAAAGGCGCCCATCTCAAGCCGCGTGCCCCTGTAATAAGCCGGTACGGCTGCACCCGAGTGCAATTCATGGGCACGGAAATCATCCAATGTGGTGGGTACACGATTGAACCCATTGGTCTCGTGCTTGATCTTGGCCGCAACCACCCGAAAGCTCATTCCGGTCTCCTGTTGTGCAGCGATGTCAAAAACCGCCTATCGAGAATCGCCCGTCGAGTTCATGACGATTTTCAATCCACCTTCCTGGTCGACTCATGCCAAGTGGGTCAACACGCGATCGGTCAACATCCGTTTCAGTAGGTCGCGGTCAACCGAGGGCCGCTCGCGCCCTGCTGAGCCTCAGCCCTGACCTCACGATCAATGACAGCGAGATCGCTGAAATAATCAGCGCAGGAAGGCTCGTGCAACATCGACAGCATCAAGTGCAGGCCGGCGGGCCTGCTGGTTGTTCCAGGCACCCAACCCCGCTCACCAAGCTTCTGCGCGACCCGCATCATGTCGAGGCCAGGATCTCCAAAGGCCATCACCGTGAGGGTGGGCTCGGCAACCAGACGCCATCCGGGTAAACCGGCCACGCCGGTCACATAAGCATCACGGACTTTCATCAAGCCCTGCGCGAGTCGTTGATAACCATCCTGCCCCAGAAAGTGCAAGGTAGCCCAGGCCCCAGCGACTGCGCCGCCGGGGCGTGTACCCACCATCGTGCTCGTGCTGTATCGACCTGAGGGCCAGTCGAGGTCAAAGCCAGCAAATGCAGCCCGGTCGGGACTGGCAAAAAAGAGGGTCGAGGCAGGCTTGGGACAAAACCCGAACTTGTGCAGATCAGCCGACAACGAAGATACGCCCGGTACGGACAGATCGAACGCCGGTACCGGGCGACCGATAGCGCGAACATGGGGCGCTATCCATCCGCCCACGCACGCATCCACATGCAACCAGACACCGGTGCGCATCGCCACCTCACCGAGCGCCTCGATGGGATCGAAAATGCCATACGGAAAGCAGGGGGCCGAGCCGCCAATCATCACGGTCTTTTCGTCGATGGCAGCAGCCATTGCTGCTACATCGGCTCGCCCATCGGGCAGCACAGGAATCCGACGCTCATCAAGGTCCATGCACTGCGTAGCCTTGGTAAACCCGGGATGGGCGGTGTCGGGTAACACCACGTTGCCTTCGCCCTTTCGCAATCCGCGGGTGCGTCGGGCGTGCTCACGCGCGGCCCTCACCCCAAGGAAAAGACTCTCGGACCCCCCGGTGGTCATGAAGCCCGCACCGCGCCCTGGCGCACCAAACAACTCCAGGCCGATGGCGACCACGTCGTCTTCCATCTGTTTGAGGCTCGGAAAGGCGCGCTTACCGCCCAGGGCGTTCTCGGTGAAGAACCGGAAGAAGGCGTCTCGGCCCACCTCTGAGGCCTGAGCCTCACCTCCGAATACATAGAGGGGAACACGTCCCTCACGCCATCGGCTGTCCTGGCCGGAAAAAGAGGTCAGTGCAGCATCAATCTCGCCGCGACTCCAACCGGTCTGGGGCAGTGCCTTCATGGCGTGCGTCTCCTCGAATCGTGTTGCGTCAATCGCGCAATCTGATACGTGTTATATCACGTTGAATCACGCCGTGTCATTGCACCATCGGCTTCAGCAAGCGCTGCGGCGATTGGGACCCGCCCATCATCGAGGTCCTTGCGAATCGCGAGGGTCAGTCTGCCCGCATCGCTGGCCCGAATGGATTCGAGGATCTCTGCATGGTTGGCGCCGCCCTTCCAGTTGGCCGCATAGCCTGGATAGAGCAGCCGCAGGGTCGGACCGATCTGCAACCACAACCCCTCAATCATCCCGACCAGGGTCGGCATGGGGGCAGCGCGATAGATGGCGAAGTGGAAATCGCGATTGAAGGCCAGAACCTGGGGATAGTCGCGTCGCTTCATGGCCATCAGGAGTCGGCGCTGAGTCTGCTCGAGAGCCTTGAGCTGCGGACCTGCGAGATAAGGCAATGCCTTGCAGGCGGCAAGCGGCTCAAGCTCGCTGCGAATAGCGACCAGCTCCTCATATTTGGCACGGGTCAGCGTAGGTACCCTCAGAGTGCGATTGGGCCCATGGGTCAGCACGGATTCAGCAGCCAGTCGATTGAGCGCCTCGCGGGCGGGCGTAAATCCGATGCTCAATGCCTGCACAAGACCACGGACCGTGAGTCGTTCGCCCGGCGGAATCGAGCCACTGGCCAGGGCCTCACGGATCTGCGCGTAGGCCTGATCGCCCAGCGTATCGACCCGCACCACCGGCACGAGACCGCTCGTTGGCCTTGCACGCGCCGGGCCAACGGGCGATCGGGCAGAAGAGTTTTGAGTAGATCCAGCAGTCGCGCGAGAAACCATGGGTTGATTCTAGTCGGTAGGATGCCGGAATGATTCTCGAATCCCGCTGGCAGGGGCTGTCGACCCTGCTGATCGACACCCCGCTCGCCCGATGCGAGATCGGGCTGCAGGGCGCACAGGTGCTCTCGTATGTGCCGGCCCCGGATGGCCGGGACCTGCTCTGGTGCTCGCCCGCGCGCCTGCAGCCAGGTCGTCCCGTGCGAGGCGGCATTCCGCTGTGCTGGCCCTGGTTTTCCCGTCAAGGACAAGCGGCCTCGGCGGTGCAGCATGGATTTGCGCGGCGCATGCGATGGGAGCTGCGTCAGGCACAGGAATCTGCCGACGGTACGGTCCTTGTGACGCTTGCCCTGACGCCCCCAACCGGTGGTTGGCCAGACAGTGACTGGCCTGAGGCCTGCACGGCCGAAGCCCGGATCTCGATCGGAGCCGAGCTCACCGTGCGCCTGATCAGCCGTAATGACAGCGATGGGCCGGTGCGTCTGACCCAGGCCCTGCACACCTACCTGAGCGTTGGTGATGTACGGCAGACCACTCTGAGCGGGTTGCAGGGACTGGAGTATCTCGACAATCTGCAGGGCCTGAAGCGATTCGTGCAGGACAGCGAATGGCGCTTCGGCGACGGTGCGCAGATGGCCTGCGATCGCATCTATCTGGCGACCGGATCACAGCAT
>JBKCEY010000361.1:0-2518 GCA_046304115.1 Burkholderiales bacterium
CATGAGCTGCTCGGCATCGTCCATGATGAAGACGCGCTTCACATACAGCCGGATGCCGCGCCGGCTCTGGCGATCCCATAGATCAAAGGGCGCGCGCGCCGGCACATACAACAACTGGGTGTACTCGGTGCGGCCTTCCACGCGGTTGTGGGTCCAGGCCAGCGGCTCCTCGACATCATTGCTGATGTGGCGATAGAACTCCTTGTACTGATCGTCTTGCAGTTCCGACTTGCTGCGTGTCCAGATCGCACTGGCCTGGTTGACGGTCTCCCATTCGCGGGCTTCGGTCACCTCGGCACCTGCGCCCTCACCTTCAGGCTTGTCGTCGAGGGCGGCGTCATCCGCCCCGGCCGACGGGCCGCCTTCCCTCAGCATGCGAATCGGCAAGGAGATGTGGTCAGAATACTTGCGCAGGATGGAGCGCAACCGCCAGCCTGACAGCAGATCGGCCGGATCATCCGCCTCGGCATCGGCGTCTTCGGTTTTGGCGCGCAGATGCAAGGTGACCCGCGTGCCGCGCTCGGCGCGGGTGATCGGCTCAATGGTGAATTCGCCGCTGCCATCAGACATCCAGCGGATCGCCGATTCGGCGGGTTCACCTGCGCGGCGCGACTCCACCGTAACCTGATCGGCCACAATGAAGGAGGAATAAAAGCCCACGCCGAACTGACCGATCAGGTTGGCATCGCGGGCCTTGTCGCCGCTCAGGCTCGAGAAGAACTCCTTGGTGCCCGAACGCGCGATGGTGCCCAGGTTGTCAATGGCCTCCTCGCGTGACAGCCCGATGCCGTTGTCGGTGATGCTGATGGTGCGAGCGCTCGTGTCGAACTCCACCCGGATCTGCAGTTCGGGATCGTCGGCCAGCCACTGCGGCTGATCAATCGCCTCAAAGCGCAGCTTGTCGCAGGCGTCAGAGGCATTGGACACCAGCTCGCGCAGGAAGATCTCGCGATTGCTGTAGAGCGAGTGAATCATCAGCTGAAGCAGCTGCTTGACTTCGGTCTGGAAACCCAGGGTTTCCTTGGTGGCTGTGGTCATGGTCTTGGAACGAATGGAACGGAAGAAAGAAAACGGAAGGGAAGAGCGAAAGGGAGAGCGAAAGGGAAAGAGGAAAGCGGTTGATGATCCGGTTGATGATCCGGTTGATGATCGAAGCAATACATTGATCGAAGCAATAGATTCGGTCTTGAGGTTTTGGGCGACTTGCGTGTTTTTCAAGTCGCTGCCGCGGTCGCTTCAAGTTGCTCTCTGTCAGACCCCTGATTGTCGCAGGCGGCTGCTTCGCGAGGGGGCGGTCCGTTCTCGGATGACTACAATGCCGCGATGCAGGATTTTCTCGCATTTACGGCATTTGCAATCGCAGGGGCCTTTACGCCCGGGCCCAACAACACCATTGCGATCGCCACGGGGGTGCGCTTCGGGCCGTGGCGGGTATGGCCGCATGCCGTGGGCACAATGCTGGGATTCTCGAGCATGCTGTTGCTGGCCAGCGCAGGCGCACTCGCCGCGCTGCTCGCCATACCCGGCGCAGAGCCCATCCTGAAGGCTGCGGGAGTTGGCTATCTGCTGTGGATTGCATGGCGCATCGCCCGCAGCGATGGCCCGCAGGATCGATCTCTGGCCCAACCCCTCACCGTCCTACAGTCGGCGCTCATCCAGTTTGTCAGCCCCAAGGGCTGGATGCTCGCGCTCTCGGTGGCAGGCGCCTGGTTCGCGGGCCTGTCGGGGCAGCCTTTTCTCATTGCAGGCTATGTGCTGTGGTTTGCCCTGATCTGCGCAGCCAGCATCAGCGTTTGGTCGAGTGTCGGCGGGCTGCTGCGGGTGTGGCTCAAGAGGCCCGCGCGCCTGAGGATCTTCAACCTGACCATGGGCCTGCTGCTCGCGGCCAGTGCTCTGAGTCTGCTGGTGACCTGAGTCTGCTGGTGACCTGAGATCAGACCGGCTCAAAAAACCCGGCCACCTCCTGCTCACTCACCGCTTCGATGTGGGCACACGACCAGCGGGCATCACGGGTCTTGTCGATCAGCAAGGCCCGAACGCCTTCCGGGAAATCAGCGTGGCGCTGACACTGCCTGGCCAGGATGAGGTCCAGGGCCAGCACCTGGCCAATGCCGAGTTTTCGGCTGCGACGCATGTACTCGAAGGTCACGCAGGCACCGGTGGGAGAACCCTGCGACAGGTTGGCCAGCGGCCTTTCAAACCAGGATTCATGGGCCGACTCGCGCTCCAGAGCGCGCAACACCTGGCCAGCACTGGGCTGAGCGCCGATTGCGCGAATGGCAGGCGCCAGACGCGCCAGATCACTGGGCGGCACAACCAGCGCATGCTCCGCAGCAAAAGACAGGCAGAGTCCACGCAGCAGCACGCGATCGTGCGCGGCCTGCCCCGTCCAATGCAGATCCACCAACCCCTGCATGAACTCGGGCTGACGGGCCAGGGCAATCGCATGATCGGCCAACCCGGCGTACAGGGCATCGCCCTCATGAATGATCGCACCGGTGAGCGCCAGCAGCAGGCC
>JBKCEY010000362.1:0-1597 GCA_046304115.1 Burkholderiales bacterium
CTTCACCTCGGGCTCTACCGGCACGCCCAAGGGTGTGATCAACACCCAGCGCATGCTGTGTGCGAGCCAGCAGGCCAAGGCACAGGTCTGGCCTTTTCTGGCGAACACCCCGCCGGTGATTGTTGATTGGCTGCCCTGGAGTCATACCTTCGGGGGCAACCACAACTTCTACCTTGTGCTGCGTCATGGCGGACATCTGTGCGTGGATGCCGGCAAGCCCGCGCCTGGCCTGGTGGAAATCACCCTCGCCAATCTCAAGGCTGCGCCGCCCACGATCTACTTCAATGTGCCGCGTGGCTTCGATCTGCTGGTGCAGGCCCTGCGCCAGGATGCCGAGTTGCGCGAGCGCTTCTTCTCGCGCCTGCAGGCGATCTTCTATGCCGCGGCCGCATTGCCCCAGCCCTTGTGGGATGCCCTGACCGAGCTGGCCATCCAGACCGTAGGCGAGCCGGTGGCACTCGTCTCGGCCTGGGGCTCGACCGAGACCTCGCCCTTGGCCACCGATTGCCAGTTTCAGGCCGAGCGCGCGGGGGTGATCGGCCTGCCGGTGCCGGGCACCGCGCTGCGGCTGGTGCCCAGCGCGGGCAAGCTCGAGATCCGCGTGCGTGGACCCAATGTCATGCCGGGCTATTGGCGCCGCCCCGAGCTCACCGCCTCGGCCTTTGACGAGCTGGGCTTTTATCGCATCGGCGATGCGGTGCGGTTTGTGGATGAGCATCGACCCGAAGCCGGCCTGATGTTCGATGGCCGCATCGCAGAAGATTTCAAACTCACCTCAGGCACCTGGGTCAGCGTGGGTGGCCTGCGGGTGCGTGCGGTCGAGTGTCTGGCCCCGGTGGCTCAGGATGTCGTGGTGTGTGGCCACGATCGCGACGAAGTCGCGTTTCTGGTGGTGCCCAATGTGCCCGCCTGCCGCGCCCTGTCGGGCTTGCCAGCCGATGCATCGCTGAGTGCGGTGTTGGCGAGCGATCCCGTGCGCGGGGCGCTTCGTGCGGGCTTGCAGCGCCTGAAGGCTGATGCGGGCGGGGCCTCCTCCCTGCATGCGCGCCGCGCGCTGCTGCTCGAGGCGCCGCTCTCGATCGATGCGGGCGAGATCACCGACAAGGGGTATCTCAACCAGCGTGCTGCGCTCACGCATCGGGCGGATGAGGTTGCGGCGCTTTATGCTTTGCCTGAATCGGATCCGGGTATCACCACCGATTCGCACTTTGTCACCCCACGCGTTGTCACCCTCTGAGCGACCGCTTGTAGCAGCGTGTCCACCTTTTGACGGGAATCACTGGAGGGGTCGGCCCCGGATGGGCACCATGGGAACCGTCTCCTCCAGCTCTTCTCCTTCGACAGAGCTTTCACCGCCGCCCACGAGGCGGCGGTTCTGTTTTCAGAACCTGAAAACGTTGCGGCTGGAATTCAGCGATGATTTAAACTGATTCCTGGTGATTGGAGATGATCATGTCTCAAGCTGCAACTAAGGTGCTCACTGCGCACGTTCCACTCTCCCTGGCCGAGAAGGTCGATCAGGTGGCTGCCCGTCTTGAGCGTTCTCGAGGGTGGATTGTTAAACAGGCCCTTTCTGCCTGGATCGACCAAGAGGAAG
>JBKCEY010000363.1:0-1911 GCA_046304115.1 Burkholderiales bacterium
AACCGCATCGAGCACCTCGCCACCGACATTTTCGAAGTAGCCATCGATGCCGTTCGGCGCCGCGGCCTGCAGGTCCTTGTACAGGCGCCCGGCCTTGTAATCGACGCAGGCATCAAAGCCGTAATCGCGAACCACCGCCTGACACTTGACAGGCCCCCCGGCCACACCGACCACCCGACAGCCCTGGGCTTTGGCCAGTTGGCCCACCACCGAGCCCACCGCACCCGATGCAGCCGAGACCACCACCGTGTTGCCCGCCTGGGGCTGGATGAGTCGGTTGAGCCCCACCCAGGCCGTGACGCCCGGCATGCCAGCCACACCGAGATAGGCCTGCATGGGCACCCGCGAGGTATCGACCTTGCGAAGGCCCTCGCCTTTGGACTGGCCGTAGAGCTGCCAGCCATAGCCGCCCACCACCACATCGCCCACTGCGAACTTCGGGTTACGGGATTCGACCACCTCGCCGACCGTACCCCCCACCATGGTGTCGTCTAGTGCCTGGGCTGCGCGATACGACTTGCCCTCGTTCATGGCACCCCGCATGTAGGGGTCGAGTGAGAGGTAATGATTGCGCACCCGGACTTGGCCGTCCTCGAGCGGTTCGAGCGCAACAGACTCCAGGCGAAAGTCTTGGGGCTTGACGTTGCCGTCCGGGCGTGCAGCCAGAACGATGCGTTGATTGACGGTCATGAGGGTCCTTGAATCAGAAAGGTGAATTCGGAAAACTTCAGGCCGGGTCGAATGATCCCGGTCTGTGTGAACGGGCAGACCATGGGCACCAGGCCCATGGACTCAGGCGATCTCGAACAGGCCGGCTGCCCCCATGCCACCACCGATGCACATGGTGACGACACCGAGGCGGGCCTTGCGGCGCTTGCCTTCGATCAGCAGATGCCCGGTCAGGCGCTGGCCCGACATGCCATAGGGATGGCCGACCGCGATGGCACCGCCATTGACATTGAGTTTGTCGTTATCAATGCCCAGATGGTCCCGGATGTAGAGCACCTGCACCGCGAAGGCTTCGTTGAGTTCCCAGAGATCAATGTCGGACACCTTCAGGCCATGGCGCTTGAGCAGCTTGGGGATGGCATAAATCGGACCAATACCCATCTCGTCGGGCTCGCAACCGGCGATCGCAAAGCCCCGAAAAACACCCAGCGGCTGCAGGCCACGGCGCTCAGCCAGGCTGCGCTCCATCACCACGCAGGCGCCTGCACCGTCCGAGAACTGGCTGGCGTTGCCCGCCGCGATCACGCCGCCCTCAACCGCCGGACGGATCTGGGACACGCCCTCGTAGGTGGTGTCGGCCCGGATGCCTTCGTCGCGATCGAGCACAACCTCCTTGAGGGTCTCGGTTCCGGTCTGCTTGTCGATGACCTTGGTCGTGACCGTGACGGGCACGATTTCATCACGGGTCTTGCCCGCCGCCGCCGCGGCCGATGCACGCTGCTGGCTCTGCACACCGTAGCGATCCTGCAGTTCACGGGCGATGTTGTAGCGCTTGGCCACGCACTCGGCGGTCTGCAGCATCGGCCAGTAGATCTCCGACTTGTGGGCCTTCAGCCAGGGATCGATGAGGCTCTGGGTGTTCATCTCGTTTTGCACCAGCGAGATCGACTCGACCCCCCCGGCCACATAGACATCCCCCTCACCCGCAATCACCCGCTGGGCGGCCAGGGCGATGGTCTGCAGGCCCGAAGAACAGAAGCGATTGACGGTCATGCCCGAAACACTGACCGGCATGCCGGCTCTCAGCGCGATCTGGCGGGCAATGTTCTGGCCGGTTGCGCCTTCCGGATTGGCGCAACCCATGATCACGTCCTCAACCTCGCCGGCTTCGACCTGAGCCCGCTCGAGCGCGGCCTTGACCACGGCACCCCCTAGGGTCGCGCCATGGGTCATGTTGAGAGC
>JBKCEY010000364.1:0-868 GCA_046304115.1 Burkholderiales bacterium
CGCATCGAGCCCTGGCGCTGGTACGACTGGGCCAATGCGGGTGCGGTCATGATGCTGGTAGCCATGGTGCTCGGGCTCGTCATTCGAGGCTACATGCCCACGCCTTGAGCGTGATACTCGCAGCGCGGGTCCGGCCGCATCCGGACGTTTGAGCAACAAGAAACCGGCGATGTTCGGTCGATCAGGAGACCCCCATGAACAAGGTCCAGGGGCTGCACCATCTGGCGATCTGCACCGCCGACATGAAGGCGCAGATCGAGTTCTTTACCGACAAGCTCGGCATGGAGCTGCAGGCGCTCTACTGGATGCATGGCGTGAAGAACACCTGGCATGGTTTTTTGCGGCTCAATGACGAGAGCTCGATCGCCTTTGTGCACAACCCCGACATTGCCCGCATTCCCACCGTGCTGGGCCAGACCCATGCCGGCAACCCGGGCGCGAACACCGCCGGCGGCACGATGCAGCACCTGGCCCTCAAGGTACACACCCATGACGAACTGCTGGCCATGCGCGACCGTCTGCGCAGCAAGGGCGTGCCGGTGATGGGCCCGATCGATCACGGCATGTGCTGCTCGATCTACTTTGCCGGGCCCGAAAACCTCTCGCTCGAACTGAGCTACTCCAACGCACCGATCGATGCGCAGGCCTGGGTCGATCCGGAGGTGGTTGCGTTGGCTGGCATCAGCGATGGGGAGCTCGCGCGCTATCGCGATCCGCCCGGGTTTGAAGGGCAGGGTGGTGCCGTGCCTCAGCCCGACCTGGCGAGCGCGCCCGGGCCCCACATGAGCAACTACCCGCCTGGACGCTATGAGCGGGTGCTCTCAATCCCCGATGAGGCGATGCTGAACTCCGTGGACAGTCAGCCGCC
>JBKCEY010000365.1:0-2618 GCA_046304115.1 Burkholderiales bacterium
AAGTACCTCACCCGGGGAAATCCAGCGGCCTCCATGAGGGTCTTGAGGGTGTCCTGATCCGGATGCATGCGGATGGATTCGGCGAGATACCGATAGCTGGCCTCGTCCTTGGCAATCCAGCGGCCCAGGCGCGGCAGCAGCCCGAAGGAGTAGGCGTCGTACGCGGGCGCGAGCGGTTTGGCCACCTTGGAGAACTCGAGCACCAGCAAGCGGCCGCCGGGCTTGAGCACGCGGTGCATTTCGCGCAGAGCCACGTCCTTGCGGGTCATGTTGCGCAACCCGAAAGCCACACTCACACGATCGAAGTGATTGTCAGGAAAGGGCAGCCGCTCGGCATCGCACTGGGCAAGCGCAGGCGCGAGGCCCTCATCGAGCAGTCGGTCGCGACCACGCGCCAGCATGGAGCCATTGATGTCGGTCAGCCAGACTTCGCCGGATTCACCGACCTCGTGCAAAAAAGCCTTGGCCAGATCGCCGGTACCCCCGGCGATGTCGAGCACCTTCATGCCCGGGCGCAGCGCGGCCTGACGGACCGTAAAGAGCTTCCAGACCCGATGCAGGCCGCCCGACATCAGGTCGTTCATCACATCGTAGCGATCGGCAACCGAATGGAACACCTCGGCCACACGGTCGGCCTTCTCGGTGGCCCGCACGCTCTCATAACCAAAGTGCGTGGAATCTGCAGCCTCGCTTGCCGACCGCCCCGTGCCACCGGCGCCACCAGCGCCCGAGACGGACGAGCCTTGGCGCTCCGAGCCTTGCGTCTGGCGCAGCTGCTCCTGGAGTTGCTCGTAACGACTTTTCATCGCGGTCTCGACAGCGGCACCGCCTTGAATTCACCGCCCGCAGCCGGTTTGGATCCGGCAGCCTGCGCGGGGCCTGGACCGGAATGATCATGGCCCGCGTGGCCGTGCCCCGCGTGGCTATGGCCGCCATGGCTGTGCCCGGCATGCGGGTCGGCTGTCGGGGCGCCTGCTTCGGACGGATCACGACTGGCGCCGGCCGCCTCGAGGCGCTCGAGATAGTCCTTCCAGAGTTCAGTCTGCTGCGAACCGAGCCAGTACAGGTAATCCCAGGAGAAAAGACCCGTGTCATGCCCGTCGGTGAATCGGGGCCGCAAGGCGTAATGGCCAACCGTTTCGACTTCGTCGATACCGACCTCGCGCTTGCCCACCTGGAGCACCTCCTGGCCCGGGCCATGGCCGCGCACTTCGGCCGAAGGCGAATACACCCGCATCAGCTCAAAGGGCAGGCGAAACTGCCGACCATCGGCAAAGCCGAGTTCGAGAACACGCGACTGCTTGTGCACCACCACGCGGGTGGGAATGGGCGTTGAGGAATCGAGGCCTGCCATGCGGTCCTTGCTTCTTGGGAACCCGATCTTGGGAACCTGTCGATGGTACGCGAAAGGCCCTCAGACCCGCACGGAGCGGTCGGGATCGAAGCGGGGATTTTCGAAGCCGCCACGGCGCATCGGGTAGCCCCGCGGATTGCAGACCACGCGACACCCAGCCACCAGATAGTCATGCGAGGAGTGCGTGTGTCCATGCACCCAGAGGTCGGCCCTGGCCAGGCAATCATCCATGTCGCTGGCGAAGGCCGGATTGGATGACGCCGCAAGGTAGGCCGCCGAGACCGAATGCCAGCACGGCAGATGATGCGTGATGACCACCCGGGCCCGGGTCTGACGGGGTTGCTGCACCGCACGCGTCAGCCAGGTGCGGTCACGGGCATGCAGCGCTGCGGAATCCCGCGGGCGCAAAAACCTGAGCCCGTCGGCATCACCACCGAGCGCAATCCGTCGGTAATCGAGCATGACCGCCTCGCTCGCCTGCATCGCCTCGGCGGCGCTCATGAACCGGGGCCGCCCTGGCCGCTCATAGAGCCGGTAGTCGGTCCAGAGCGTGCAGCCCAGAAACTCGACATCACCGATCACGACCCGGTCCTGATCGAGCCAGTGGATGTTCAGCCGCTCAGCCTGTCTGCGCTGGGCATCTCGAGCCGCTCCATGCACCGTATTGAAGTATTCATGGTTGCCTGCGATCTGCACGATCGGCTGATGGGCAAAGGTGCGGCGCGCCCACTGAAGGGCAAGCGTGCTCTGGCCGATGTCGCCAGCAAGCACCACCACATCACAGGCCCGGGCCTGGGGGCCCGGCGTGAAATCGGCGTACTCCACATGCAGATCGGACAGGATCAGCAGGCGCATGAACCCTCAGAACTTGGTGTACCCGCCGTCGATCAGGAACTGCTCGCCGGTGTGATACGCCGAGGCGCTGCTCGCCAGATAGACCGCCACCCCGCCAAAGTCATCGATCTCACCCCAGCGGCGCTGCGGAATGCGGGGCATGACATTGCCGGCAAATTTGTCGTTGTTGAAGGAACGCTCGGTCATGTCCGTGGCGATCCAGCCAGGCAGGATGGAATTGGCCCGGATCTTGTGGCGAGCCAGTTCGACCGCCACAGCCCGCACAAAGGAGGTGACCGCGCCCTTGGAGGCGCCGTAGTGGCTGTTGCGTGCCGCACCCTCAACCGCTGCGGTGCTGGCGGTTGCCACCAGCGAGCCCCCCTGGCCGTGCGCAATCCTGTGACGAGCCGCCACACGGAAGGTGAGAAAC
>JBKCEY010000366.1:0-2191 GCA_046304115.1 Burkholderiales bacterium
CAGGCCGCTGCATGAGTGGCTGTCGTACTGGGTGGCTCTTGAGCGGGTGCTCGGGATCGATACCGCACAGACGTTTTTGCGAACCTGGCGCGGCTGGAACGCCAGAGGTCTCCTGCATTCAGAGGGGCGCGCGGTCAGCAAAGACGCGCTCAAGCTGCTGGCTCGCATGGCGAGGTTTCTGGTCGATGCCAATCGACCCGGACCATCGACCCAGACCCTGGTGCGTGTGTCGGTCGAGCAGACGATCGCGGCGCGTGGTGCCTCGCATCCTGAGAGTCTGCAGGCCCTGTTGGTACAGGCCAATCTCCATCGCATGCTGGCCCGGTACGACGCAGCCGAAGCCCTTTACCGGCAGGTGCTGACCGTGCATCGAAGGCGCCTGGGCGAGGATCATCCCGATACGCTGTCCTGCATGAGCAACCTGGCGCTGGTGCTCACGGATGCGGGTCGGGCCACTGAAGCCCAGGGCCTTCATGAAGTACTGGTGGAGCGCGCGCGCGCCTTGCACGGCGCCCATCATGAAGAGACGCTGAGTGCCCTGAACAATCTGGGTCTCAACCTGGATCTTGCAGGACGATGGCCCGAGGCCCGCAAGGTGCTTGAAGAGGTGGTGACGCTGGCCCGCCGTCATCTGGGAAAGGATCATCCCTCGCTCGGTGAAAAGATCAACAATCTCGCCAATGTCCACTTCCGTGAGGGGCGTCCGGAGCTTGCGCTCGAGTTGCATGGCGAGACGCACAGGATCTGGCTTCAGGCCTTCGGCCCCAAGAGCCCCAAAGCAGCCACCACGCTGAACAACCGGGGCTTCATCCTGATGAGCCTTGCGCGCTATGGCGAGGCTGAACCGCTGCTGCAGGAGGCGCTCGCCGTCTATGAGCATGCTCTGGGCACTGAGCACCCGCATACGCTGCTGTGCGCCAACAGCATCGCCACACTGATGGCTCGCAGCGGACGGCGGCGCGAGGCGATGAGGCGATTTGCTTCGGTGCTGACTCGGCGCGAGCGGATGCTGGGCGCAGATCATCCTCAAACGGCACTGACCCGCAGTCGACTTCAGGCGTTGCGGGAGGACCCTCGGGCGTCGATCTGATTCAGAGGGGGGGGCCGGCGGGCCGATCCCGATGCAGCAGGAGCCATTCGCCGTTCTCGTCGAGGGCTGCACGACCGAGCGCGCCGATGACCCGCTGACAGGCCTTCAGGTCAAGGGGCGTGTGCGCCAGCAATCGATCGAGTTCGCGTCGTGCAAGCTCTTCGGTCAGACGCATTCGGGTGTAGTTGCGCACATTCTCGCGGTAGCCCAGGACCACCCGGATGCTGCCCGCGGCGGCGGCAAGGCTCAGCGCGGTGCCCCACACGAATTGAAGCCAGGCCGGGCCGGACTCCGGGTGCGCCGAGGCTTCCATGACCAGGGCTGCAATCACGGCAAGCAGACTGGCAGCCAGACTGATCACGACAGTCGCCTGCAACCTGCGAGCGATTCGGGACTGTGACGCTGCGCTCTTTCCATGCCATTGCTGCTGGCCGACGATCCAGTCCGATCGCACGGCTTGGATCGTCTGCGGATCGAGTTCGGTCAATGGCGCAGCGCAACGGCCTGCCGGCTGCCGGGCGCCCGACACCCGAGTCTCGGATCGGATGAGGTGCAGATTGCGAAGGGCCTGACGCAGCCACTCCAGTTCATCCCGCTGGTCGGGGAGGTAGTGATCGGCAACCGCGTCTTCCAGGCCTGCACAGGCCCAGTAGGCCTGTACACGACAGGCCTCGGCAAGCCCCCGGCAGTCCTGGTAAAGGGCCTGGGCATCGTGGAGCAAGGAGTGGCGCCGCCCCGGCAGTCGGGGCCACCAGGTCAGGCCGAGCGCGACAGAGAGCGCAGCCAGCCCGAGCGCCAGCCAGTGGGCTGATTGAAGCGGCCCTGAGTAGAGTTCGGCCAGAACGGCTGCGAGCAGGGCACAAAGAACGATGCCCCCCAGTCGCCATCGCTCGGCCGATTGAGCCCTCAGTGCCAGTTGATCGGCGACCGCGTGCAAGGCGACCGCCCGCGACAGCACGGGATTGCCACCAGGCTGCCTGGTCGCCCTGGACACGGTGCTCCCGAGTCGCTCGACCGGTGTGAGCATCGCTTGCGGATGGCGCCGAGAATGAGTTCGCGCGAGGCGATTGAATTCGTCAATGCGTGTGAGGATGCTCTGCC
>JBKCEY010000367.1:0-12613 GCA_046304115.1 Burkholderiales bacterium
ACCCGAACCTGCAACATCCGATGCAGCCACGCCCGACTCAGCCAGGATCTTGGCTGCCGAGGGCATGGCAACCCCGGTCTTGCCGGCTGCGGCCACTGGCGCTGGCGTGGCCATCGCAGCTGCAGCGGCCTGAGCGCTCACGGCGGCAGGGGCTGTGGCGACGGCAGGGGCAGCACCCGCCTTGGCCTCGGTATCGATGATGGCAATCACCTCACCGGCCACAACGGTCTCGCCATCGCCCTTCAGAACGCGGGCAATCACACCGGTATCGGGCGCAGGCAATTCGAGAACGACCTTGTCGGTTTCGATGTCGATCAGATTCTGGTCACGCTCGATCGCGTCACCCGGTTTCTTGTGCCACTGCAACAGGGTGGCTTCCGCAACCGATTCGGACAGCTGCGGAACCTTTACTTCAATGAGTGCCATTTCAGGAAGCCTTGCGGGATTTTGATTTGGATGATTCGCCCAGCGCTGCGTTGAGCAGATCCTTTTGCTGTGCGTAATGCTTGTCGTAGTAACCGACGGCGGGCGACGCAGACGCCGGACGTCCGGCATAGGTCAGGCGCTGCCCGTCCTTGAGCGCATCCAGAATGTGGTGCTGCACGAAGAACCAGGCGCCCTGGTTTTGCGGTTCGTCCTGACACCACACCACATGGGTGGCCGCCGGGTACTTGCGCAGCTCGGCCTCCAGTGCCTTGTGCGGAAAGGGATAGAGCTGCTCCACACGCACCAGCGCGACATCGGTGAGGCCACGCTCGCGACGCGCGCCCAGCAGATCGAAATAGACCTTGCCGGTACACAGCACCACCCGCTTGACCTTGCTGCCATCGAGCCCTTCGGTGGTGTCGCCGATCACCGTCTGAAAGCCACCGCGAGCCAGATCCTGCAGGGGCGATACCGCCTCCTTGTTTCGCAGCAGGGACTTGGGCGTCATGATCACCAGTGGCTTGCGCAGTGGGCGGATCATCTGGCGACGCAGCACATGAAAGATCTGCGCGGGCGTGGTGGGCTGGCAGACCTGCATGTTGTTCTCGGCGCACATCTGCAGGAATCGCTCCAGACGTGCCGATGAATGCTCGGGCCCCTGACCCTCGTAGCCATGGGGCAGCATCAGGGCCAGACCGCAGGCCCTGCCCCATTTGGTTTCGCCCGAGGAGATGAACTGATCGATCACCACCTGAGCGCCATTGACGAAGTCGCCAAACTGACCTTCCCAGATGACCAGCGCGTTAGGCTCGGCCGTGGCATAGCCATATTCAAAGCCCAGCACGGCCTCCTCGGACAGAACCGAGTCAATGACGGTGAAGGTGCCCTGATCGTCGGCCACATGCTCCAGCGGAATGTAGCTGCCCGAATCCCAGCGCTCGCGGTTCTGGTCATGCAGCACGGCGTGCCGATGGGTAAACGTGCCGCGGCCGGAATCCTGGCCGGAGAGGCGCACGGCGTAGCCTGCCGCGAGCAAAGAGGCAAAGGCCAGATGCTCGCCCATGCCCCAGTCCAGAGGCGCCTCGCCCTTGCCCATGGCACGCCGATCGGCCAGCACCTTTTCGACCAGCGGATGCGGCTTGAGCGAGGCCGGCATGGTGGTGATGCGCTCGGCCAGTCGCTTGAGCTCGGTCATGGGCACTGCGGTATCGGCCACATCGGTCCATTTGCGGCCCAGCAGCGGCGTCCAGTCGGCGGCAAGCTTGCTCTTGAAGTTGGTGATCGCCGGATCCTGCGTATGGCGTCCGGCATCCATGGCGTCGCGGAAAGCCTTGACCATGGCATCGCCCTCACCCTTGGCGATCACACCGGCTGCCTCGAGTCGATCGGCATAGAGCTTGCGCGTGCCTGGATGCTGGCCGATCTTCTTGTACATGAGCGGCTGGGTGAGCGCCGGCGTGTCCTGTTCGTTGTGGCCGAGCTTGCGAAAGCACACGATGTCGACCACGACGTCCTTCTTGAACTGCGCCCGGAAATCCATGGCCAATCGGGTCACGAAGACCACTGCCTCCGGATCATCGCCATTCACGTGGAACACGGGCGCTTCGATCATCTTGACCACATCCGTACAGTAGGTGGTCGAGCCCTTGTCACGTGGATCGGATGTGGTAAAGCCGATCTGGTTGTTGATCACGATGTGCACCGTGCCACCCGTGCCATAGCCACGGGTCTGGGCGAGATTCAGGGTTTCCATCACGACACCCTGACCGGCAAAGGCCGCGTCACCATGGACCAGCACCGACAGCACCTGCAGGCCGTCCTTGTCACCTCGACGATCCTGGCGGGCCCGGGTCGAGCCTTCAACCACAGGATTGACGATCTCCAGATGCGAGGGATTGAAAGCCAGCGACAGATGCACCGGACCACCCGGTGTTGTGACATCACTCGAAAAGCCCTGGTGATATTTGACGTCACCTGAGGGCAGATCGTCGGCATGCTGGCCTTCAAACTCGGCAAACAGATCCTTGGGCATCTTGCCCAGCGTGTTCACCAGCACGTTCAGACGACCCCGGTGGGCCATCCCGATCACGAATTCCTGAATGCCTTGCTCGCCACCGCGCTGGATGATCTCGTCCATCGAGGCAATGAAGCTCTCTCCGCCCTCGAGCGAGAAACGCTTCTGGCCCACATATCGGGTGTGAAGGTATTTCTCCAGGCCTTCTGCAGCGGTCAGGCGCTCCAGAATGCGACGACGCTTGTCGGCATCGAACGAAGGACGGGCCCGGCTGCTTTCGAGGCGCTCCTGGATCCAGCGCTTTTGCGCCGGATCGCTCAGGTACATGAACTCGGCACCGACCGTGCCGCAGTAGGTTTCGCGCAGCAATCGGACAACTTCCCTCAGGGGCGCGCTGTCGACGCCGAAGAAGGTATTGGCCGCAGAGTAGATGTTGGCGTGATCGCCTTCGGTGAAGTCATAAAAGGCGGTTTCAAGCTCAGGAATGACCGGACGCTCCTGGCGCTTGAGCGGATCAAGGTCAGCCCAGCGCGAGCCCAGGAATCGATAGGCGGCAATCAGCTGCTGAACATAGACCTGCGTGCGCGCGGTGGCGGCATCGCCCCCCATGACCCGAGGCTGCAGGGTGCCCGCCTTGGCCCGCTCGGCAAAGGACTGCACGATGGGGGCATGCGCAACGTCGCGCGATTGCGGGTCGCCGTCAGCGGCAGGCACCAACTGCATGGTGTCGAAGTACTGGCGCCACTGCTCGGGTACCGAGCCGGGGTTGTTGAGGTAACTCTCGTAGAGCTCCTCGACATAGGGCGCATTGCCGCCGAAAAGATAGGAATTGCCCTGGAAGGCCTTCATCATGACGCTTCACCTTTCTGAACGAGTTTCTCGCCGAGAGTGAAGGGTGCGAGCAGCACGGGTTGTGCCTGCCTGCGCCCCCATCCGCTCCCCGGCTCCAACCGGTTTGCGAACGCGAATCAGCACACCGGCCTGGCCGGACATGCCAAAACCTCACGAGGATATCACGGACGGATTCCCCGCCCTGCCTCGAAAGCCTGCGCCGACGCAGGGATCCTGAACGGCCATCCGCGACCGACCAACGGTCGAGGATCGCCCTCAAGCCAGACCGAATCCAGCCGATACCTAGATCAGATGCGCGTTCGCGCGTGTCTGAGGCCCTGCTTGCACTCATCAGGGTCTGGTGTCCAAAGGTTCAGGCCCGAACCCGGGCGCTTTCTGGAGTCTCCGACATGAACCACCTGCCCGCCCCGACCGTTGCCACCCGCCACTCACTGGCTGCCCTCGCTTCGACGCAGGCACTCGGCCCTTCGGTGCATGCGCAGCAACAAGGACCGACTCTGGGCAGCTGGCTGCAAGCAACCCTGACGGCGGCCCGCCTCGCGGATCGCGGCCGTGCGGTCGACATTGACCTGCATGACCCGAACTGCATCGTGCCCTCGGACTCCGATGCCACGGCACAGGCCGTGTTGATGCTGATCGCCAACGCCTGCCGCTACTCGGCCGCTGGCACGCGACTGCGGCTGACTTCACGCATCCAGTGGGTTGATGGCCGAGATCATCTGGTCATCAGTGTCTGCGACCGCGGCATCGGCATGACACGCGCCTTCCTGCAGCGCGCCTTCGATCCGATCGTTGTGCAATCCGCGGGCGATGCCGCTCAGCAGACTCTGGAGCTGGTTCGGGAAGGCGGACTGCGGACCGCCCGAAGCCTCATGGAGGCGCAGGGCGGATGGATCGAGCTTCGCAGCGCATTGGGCATCGGCACGGAGGCCGATGCCTGGCTCGCACTGCCGGTCAGCGCTGATCGACAGGCTTGACGTCGCGAGGCGTCTGGCCAACGAACAGCTGACGCGGCCGACCGATCTTCTGATCGGGATCCGAAATCATCTCGCCCCACTGCGCAATCCAGCCCACGGTGCGGGCCAGCGCGAAGATGCAGGTGAACATCGAGGTGGGCACACCCAGGGCCTTTTGCACAATGCCTGAGTAGAAGTCGACGTTGGGGTAGAGCTTGCGCGACACGAAGTAATCGTCTTCCAGCGCAATCTGTTCGAGCTTCATCGACAGCGCAAACAACGGGTCATTCTGCAGACCCAGTTCGCCCAGCACCTCGTAGCAGGTCTCACGCATCAGCTTGGCGCGGGGGTCGTAGTTCTTGTAGACCCGGTGTCCGAAGCCCATCAGCTTGACGTTCGAGTTCTTGTCTTTGACCTGCTTGATGAACTCGCCGATCTTCTCGACACCGCCCTGGGCCTGAATGTCATCGAGCATCTCGAGGCAGGCCTCGTTGGCGCCACCATGCGCAGGACCCCAGAGGGTTGCAATGCCTGCTGCGATACAGGCAAAGGGATTTGCACCGGAAGATCCTGCCAGGCGGACCGTGGAGGTCGAGGCATTCTGTTCATGGTCGGCATGCAGAATCAGGATGCGATCGAGCGCACGCACCAGCACATCGTTGACCTTGTACTCCTCGCACGGCGTACCGAACATCATGCGCATGAAGTTGGCGGTATACGACAGATCGTTGCGTGGATACAGGAAGGGTTGGCCAACCGAATACTTGTAGGCCATAGCCACCAGTGTGGGCATCTTGGCAATCAGTCGGATGGCCGAGATATGCCGGTGCTCGGGGTTATTGATGTCGAGCGAGTCGTGATAGAAGGCCGACAGTGCACCCACGCAGCCCACCAGCACGGCCATCGGATGGGCGTCACGGCGAAAGCCCTGGAAGAACCGGGTCATCTGCTCATGCACCATGGTGTGGTGCGTGACGTTGTAGGCAAAGTCGTTTTTCTGCTGGCGATTGGGCAACTCACCCTGCAACAGCAGATAGCAGGTCTCCAGGTAGTCGCATTGCTGCGCGATCTGCTCGATCGGATACCCGCGAAAGAGCAGCTCGCCCTTATCGCCGTCGATGTAGGTGATCTTGGAGTCGCACGAAGCCGTCGACAAAAAGCCCGGGTCGAACGTGAACTTGCCTGATTGTCCGTAGAGCTTGCGGATGTCGATGACATCCGGTCCCATGGTGCCCTCATAGACAGGCAGATCGACCGACGGGGTGCCGTCGGAAAAGGACATGGTGGCTTTTTTTGTCGCGTTCATCATGCACTCACAAAGGGTCCGGCCAAAGGCGACCGGGTGACAATCATTCAATCCAGCTCAAGCATTCGAGGCGAAGAGTCTCAGCTCTGCCTTGTCTGTGCTCTTCCCTGCAACTCATCTTAACCGCTCGCTTCGATCCTGCACCCATCACGCCTTGCGCAACTGTTCCAGAACTCGTCGCATGCCCTGCGGATCACCGTCTTGCAGTTCGGTCCGCGCCAGAATCAGATCCAGCAGTTCGTTATCGGTCAGGGCGAGCAGGCCGTCGAGCCCCTCAACCTCCTCGTCACTCAGGCTGCTCTCGTGCTGATCCAGAAACCGTGTGAGCAGCAGATCGTTCTCGAGCAGGCCTCGACGAGCCCGCCAGCGCAGACGACGGCGCTGCGCGGGATCGCTCTGGTGCACGATGGCGGCCGCAGGCTCAACCAAAGACATCAAACCGCCCGCCTGACCATCAGGTCCTTGATCTTGCCGATGGCCAGGGTCGGGTTGAGTCCCTTGGGACACACATCGACGCAGTTCATGATGGTGTGGCAACGGAAGAGCCGATAGGGATCCTCGAGATCATCGAGTCGGGCACTCGTAGCCTGGTCGCGACTGTCCGCAATGAAGCGATAGGCCTGCAGCAGTCCGGCAGGGCCGACGAATTTGTCGGGGTTCCACCAGAACGACGGACAACTCGTCGAACAGCAGGCGCACAGAATGCACTCATACAGACCGTCGAGTTCGTTGCGCTCTTCGGGCGACTGCAGACGCTCCTTTTCAGGCGGGGGCGTCTCATTGATCAGGAAGGGCTTGATCGAGTGGTACTGCTTGAAGAACTGCGTCATGTCCACGATCAGATCGCGGATGACCGGCAGTCCGGGCAGCGGCTTGAGAACGATCGGCTCTTTCAGGTCGCGCAGATTGGTGATGCAGGCCAGACCATTCTTGCCATTGATGTTCATGGCGTCCGAGCCGCACACCCCTTCGCGGCAGGAGCGACGGTAGGCCACCGAATCGTCAACAACCTGCTTGATGCGCATCAGGGCGTCGAGCAGCATCTTGTCGGTCGGCAGCAGTTCGACCTCCAGATCCTGCATGTAGGGCTTGGCATCCTTGTCGGGATCGTAGCGGTAGATCGAGAAACGCACTGTGCGGGTCGCGGTCATGGGAGGCTCCAGAGAATCAGAAGGTACGCGCCTTGGGCGCGAAGGTTTCGACCGTGAGCGGCTTCATGTTGACCGGCTTGTAATCAAGTCGGTTGCCCGCGGAATACCAGAGCGAGTGCTTGATCCACTCGGCATCGTTGCGATCCGGGAAGTC
This sequence comes from Burkholderiales bacterium, assembly GCA_046304115.1. Lineage (GTDB taxonomy): Bacteria > Pseudomonadota > Gammaproteobacteria > Burkholderiales > Burkholderiaceae_E > UBA4615. Next base: position 6,860 of record JBKCEY010000367.1, read on the forward strand.
GCGATGGGCATGCGCACCGCGGCTTTCCTTGCGCGCCTCGGCCGACACGATGGTCGCCTTGGCGGTCTCGACCAGGTTATCGAGCTCAAGGGCCTCGACCCGCGCGGTATTGAACACCTTGGACTTGTCGTTCAGGTGGACATCCTTGGCTCGCTCAGCCAATTGCATGATCTCGGACACCCCCTTGGAGAGCAGCTCGGAGGTACGGAACACGCCGCAGTGGGCCTGCATGGAGCGACGGATCTCGTTGGCCACCTCCTGCGTGTTCTCGCCCGATTTGGAGCCCTCAAGACGGGCCAGACGGGCCAGTGAGGCATCTCCCGCCTGCGTGGGCAGGGCGCGATGGCCTTGATCCTTGAACTTCGCATCGACGATGTGGTTACCTGCGGCGCGACCGAACACCAACAGATCGAGCAGGGAGTTGGTGCCCAGACGGTTGGCGCCATGCACCGACACACAGGCGCACTCGCCGATCGCATAAAGACCTTCGACCACGGCGTTGGGGTTGCCGTTTTTGGGCGACACCACCTGGCCATGGAAGTTGGTGGGAATGCCACCCATTTGGTAGTGGATGGTCGGCACCACCGGGATGGGATCGCGAATCGGATCAACGTTGGCAAATTTGATCGCGATCTCGCGGATCGACGGCAGCTTCTTGGTGATCTTCTCGGCGCCCAGGTGATCGAGCTTGAGCAGCACGTAGTCGCCATCCGGACCGCAACCGCGGCCTTCCTTGATTTCCTGGTCCATCGAGCGCGAAATGAAGTCACGCGGCGCCAGATCCTTCAGCGTGGGGGCATAACGCTCCATGAAGCGTTCGCCGTCCTTGTTGAGCAGGATGCCGCCCTCGCCACGCACACCCTCGGTGATGAGCACACCGGCACCCGCCACCCCGGTCGGATGGAACTGCCAGAACTCCATGTCCTCGAGCGGAATATCTGCGCGGGCAGCCATACCCATGCCATCACCGGTATTGATGAAGGCATTGGTCGAAGCGGCCCAGATACGCCCTGCCCCGCCGGTCGCCAGCACCGTGACCTTGGACTCCAGGACCATCACTTCGCCGGTTTCCATCTCGAGCGCAACCACGCCCACGACCGCGCCGTCGGCATCGCGCACCAGATCAAGCGCCATCCACTCCACAAAAAACTGGGTGCGCGCTCGGACGTTGCGCTGATACAGCGTGTGCAGCAGTGCGTGCCCGGTACGGTCCGCCGCTGCGCAGGCCCGCTGAACCGGCTTTTCGCCGAAGTTGGCTGTATGACCGCCAAACGGGCGCTGGTAGATCGTGCCGTCTTCGTTGCGATCAAACGGCATGCCGAAGTGCTCAAGCTCGTAGACCACCTGCGGCGCCATCTTGCACATGTACTCGATGGCGTCCTGGTCACCCAGGTAGTCCGCACCCTTGACGGTATCGAACATGTGCCAGTACCAGTTGTCTTCGCTCATGTTGCCCAGCGATGCGCCGATGCCGCCTTGCGCAGCCACGGTGTGCGAGCGGGTCGGGAACACTTTGGAGAGCACAGCCACGTTGTAGCCCGCTTCAGCCAACTGCAGCGAGCAGCGCATGCCCGAGCCGCCTGCACCCACAATCACCGCGTCGAACCGACGCCGGGGAAGGCCATTGGCCAGTTGATTCAGAACTTCCGCCATCGCTCAAACCCTCCAGAGGATGATGACTGCCCACAAGGCATAGCCAACCAGTGCCAACACGGTCGCGACCTGAAGGAACAGGCGCACACCGGTCGGCTTGATGTAATCCATGTAGATGTCCCGCACGCCCACCCAGGCATGCCAGATGAGCGCAACCACGGCGAGCAGCGTGGCGACCTTCATCCAGGCCTGCGAAAAGAGCTCGGCCCACACGCCGTAGCTCAGTTCGGATGTCAACAGAACCGTGCCCAGCAGGATGAGCGTGTAGATCAGCAAAATGACAGCGGTCACGCGCTGGGCCAGCCAGTCTTTCAGGCCATAGTGCGCGCCGGTCACGATACGACGGGTCGTCATGTCAGAACGCTCCAAACAGTTTGAGAGCCAGCACGAGGGTGAGCACCACCGTGACGCCCAACACAATCTGGGCCGAACTGCGTGAGGACTCCTTCTGGATGCCCACATGCCGATCGAGCAGCAGGTAGCGAATGCCCGCCACCGCGTGATGCACGAAGGCCCAGATCAGCACCAGCAGCACGAGCTTGCCGGGGACACTGCCCACGATTGCACGGTAGCTCTCGAAACTGATCTCGGAGGTCAGGCTCTGCTGCAGCAAGTACAGGCAAAAGGGGATGCCCACCAAAAACAGCAGGGCGCCACTGATGCGATGCAAGATGGACACGATGCCGGCCGGGGGCAGCCGGTACCCCAGGATCTGGGAGACGTGGATATTGCGAAATTCGGGGCGCCCCTTGCGGGCGACGGACTCAGCCATGCATGCCTCGGCGTTATTTGTTGTGGAACCGCTCATTCATGAACCGGCGATGATCCGCCGGCGCAAGCCCAGCCGAAACGCACCGCGCCATCTTCGCGGCACGCAAGCCTCCCTGCTTGCGGGCGCCATTCTGACCCAAATTGTGCAACCCGACCAAATCCGCACCCGTCAGTTCAGGTCATTGGCATAGTGATGATGTCGCGTCAGGTACCAGCCCCGCCTCACCTCGACCGGCCTTCCTGCATAGGTTGTCGAGATGCGCTCGACCAGCAACAGGGGCTCACCGGCCTCGATGCCCAGCCAACCCGCCTCCTGAGCGGGCGCCGCAACCGCCTTGATTCGCTCGCTGGCCCGGATCATTCGGGTGCCGTATTCGGCTTCGAGAAGCCCATAGAGGGGTCCGGTATACGCATTGAGGCGCTCGGCCGTCAGTCCCTTGAACCGCGAACCGGGCAGCCAGATTTCATCGAGCACGATCGGCGTCGAGTCGAACTCCAGCAGCCGATGGATCAGAACGACGGGCTCGGAGGCCTTGAGCTCCAGCGCGCGAGCGATATCCACCGGCGCTCGCAAACGGCGACACTCCAGAAACCGGCTGCTGGGCTGCACGGGCTCGCCCTGATCAGGACGCAGCCGCAGGAACCGGTATTGCGCCCGCTGCTCCTGATGACTGGCCACAAAGGTGCCTCGCCCCTGACGCCTGACCAGCAGATTGTCGGTCGCCAGAGCATCGATCGCCTTGCGCACCGTGCCCTGACTGACCCCGTAACGCGCGGCCAGCTCGGTCTCGCTGGGAATCGCCTCACCTGGACGCCACTCACTGGACTGAAGACCCTGCAGGATGCGGTCACGGATCTGCTGATACAGGGGGCTGAAGGAAACCGTCGTCATGCCCGGATCTGACCATGGGATCGAGGCTTTTGTCTAGTGTCTTATATCTTATATAAGATAGATCATGCCATTGCACGCAATGGATGAGCAACGCTACTATTCGCGGTGAGTTTTCATCAACCTGCATCGAGGTTTCAATGACCAAGCCCGCCAAACGCGTGGCCGTTACCGGCGCTGCCGGCCAGATCGGCTACTCCCTGCTCTTCCGTATTGCCAACGGTGACATGCTCGGCAAGGATCAGCCGGTCATCCTCCAGCTGCTGGAGATCCCGGACGAAAAAGCCCAGAAAGCCCTCAAGGGCGTGATGATGGAATTGGACGATTGCGCGTTCCCTTTGCTGGCAGGTATGGAAGCCCATTCTGACCCCATGACAGCGTTCAAAGACACAGACTACGCCTTGTTGGTGGGCTCACGTCCCCGCGGCCCTGGCATGGAGCGTGCTGAGTTGCTGGCTATCAATGGTGCCATCTTCACGGCACAAGGCAAGGCCTTGAATGCAGTAGCCTCCCGCAACGTCAAAGTCTTGGTGGTTGGCAACCCTGCTAACACCAACGCCTACATCGCCATGAAGAGCGCCCCCGATCTGAAGCCTGGCAACTTCACTGCCATGCTGCGTTTGGACCACAACCGCGCGGCATCACAAATTGCTGCCAAAACTGGCAAAGCCGTTGCCGACATTCAGAAGCTGTGCGTTTGGGGTAATCACTCTCCCACCATGTACGCAGATTACCGTTTCGCCACCATCAATGGCGAATCTGTGAAGACCATGATCAATGATCAAGAATGGAACGCCAATGTGTTCTTGCCTACTGTGGGCAAACGCGGCGCTGCCATCATTGAAGCTCGCGGTTTGTCTTCAGCGGCTTCTGCGGCCAATGCCGCCATCGACCACATGCGCGATTGGGCCCTAGGCACCAACGGCCAATGGGTCACCATGGGCATTCCTTCACAGGGCTGGTACGGTATTCCCAAAGACGTGATGTTCGGCTTCCCAGTTACATGCGCCAACGGCGAATACAAAGTGGTGGAAGGTTTGGACATAGATGTATTCAGCCAATCTTGCATCGACAAAACTTTGAAAGAGTTGACAGACGAGCAAGCCGGCGTGGCTCACTTGCTCTAATCAACAAACACTTTCGTGAAACATCCGCGCGACATACTGTTGGGTTCACAAGCGGCAAGCAGCGTATTGCCTGTTTGTGATCACTACAGTGGTGTCGAAGTGCGGATGCGCAAAAGCTTGCAGCTGCAAGCTGAGATGACGCAAGAGTTTGGCGCGTGCGTTTTCGATGTCACATTGGATTGTGAAGATGGTGCCCCTGTTGGGGGTGAAATTGAGCATGCCCATTTGGTCAGAGAAATTGCAGCCAACGCAGCGCCAGAGGCCAGGGTAGCGGTTCGCGTGCACCCAGTTGATCACCCTTCATTTGAGAGCGATATCACCCTCATTGTGGGTTCGGCTCAGCACAAATTGCGGCACGTGATGATTCCCAAAGTGGAAACGGTTGCTGATGTGGAGGCTGCTGCAAAGGCGTTGAATCAGGTGGGAGCCTCTAGCCTTCCCTTGCATGTGCTAATTGAATCTCCTGCCGCAGTGCACCGTGCTTTTGAAATTGCAGCACATCCTCGCGTGCAATCCCTGAGTTTTGGTTTGATGGATTTTGTGTCTGCCCATGGCGGCGCCATTCCATCGAGTGGCATGGGCGTGCTTGGACAATTTACACACCCTTTGGTGGTCCGAGCCAAATTGGAAATAGCCAGCGCTTGCCATGCGCATGGCAAAGTGCCTTCTCACTGCGTGGTCACTGAGTTCAGTGATTTGGAAGCCATCAAAGTGGCTGCCACAAAGGCTTCACGTGAATTGGGTTACACCCGCATGTGGAGCATTCACCCAGCCCAAATTCGTCCTGTATTGGAAGCCTTGGCACCCAGTGATCACGAAATTGAGCAAGCGGCCGATTTGATATCAGCTGCGCGCAACGCCAATTGGGCACCAGTTAGCCATGGGGGTCAGTTGCACGACCGCGCCAGTTATCGTTTTTTTTGGCAAGTGCTAGAACGAGCCCATCAAACTGGTAGACATTTGCCAGAGTCAGTCGAGTTGTATTTCGGGGAGACATCATGCGCAGTTTGATCAAGCTTACCGTGTTTCTCATGTGCTGTTTCAGCTTCAACTTGCTAATGGCTCAAACATCGAGCAACACCAAAATCAATACCAATACGAATGCTAAAAAGGAAGGTAAATCGCATTCATCAGCGCAGACAAACGCTGCCAAAAAAATCTCAAAAAGTGAAACACCCAAGCGTTTAGCCAAGGCTTCCGATCAGCCCTTGGCGCAAGAGGAGCTCAGTATTGCAGAGCGTGTGCATGTTGGGCATCTGCCTTGTGAGCTGGGTGCATCGGTTCAAATGACAGCTGATACCAACACGCCTGGCT
>JBKCEY010000368.1:0-19163 GCA_046304115.1 Burkholderiales bacterium
CCCGTCTGCTGATCTTCGCTTTGCGGGGTCGCCAAGCGCTCGATCCGGATCACCGGTGCGTTGCAGACCACGGTGGCTCCGTGCTGCCGCGCACCCCGTAAAAAACCCTGATGCAGGCTGTGAACATCGATGTCACAGGCCTCGGGCTCGAGGATGCCGCCGATCACCCCCTCGGGCCGCAAGGCCGGCACCTGGGCCAATACCTCCTGCGCATCGAGCCCTCGCACCGAGGGTGTGATGCGCTGCATGGCAGCCAGTTCATCGCGCAACAGCGCCTCCTGGCCTGGCGCAGCCACCATCAGAGCCCCCCTCGGGGACAGGATGGGTGTATCGGTAAAGCCCGCCGGGGGCGCCGACAGAAACGGCCGGCTGGCGCGCGAGAGGATGCGCACCGGATCGCTGCCGTAGGTTTCTGAGAACAGGGCGGCCGATCGGCCTGTGCTGTGATAACCCGGCTGGGACTCGCGCTCGAGCAGCACCACGCGGGCATGGGGGGCAGCGAAATACGCGGTCGACGCTCCGGCAATGCCGGCGCCGATGATCAGGATGTCGGTCTTTTGCGGATTCATAGAAATCGGGCGATCTCTTCAAGGGGCTTGCGGCCGATCCGAGGTACCTCGCAGTCGGCTGCCGGATGGCCTGCCACCAGCAGAATCATGGGTTTTGCATCCCGGGGCACCTGCAGCAGTTCATTGAGAAAACCCATCGGGCTCGGGGTGTGCGTCAGCGTGGCCAGACCCGCCTGATGCAGCGCTGCAATCAGCAATCCTGTGGCAATGCCCACCGACTCGGCCACATAGTAGTTTTTCACACGGCGGCCTGAAGAGGTCAGGCTGTGCTTGTGCCCGAAGATCGCGATCAGTACGGGGGCCGCCTCAAGAAAAGGCTTGTCGGCGTCGGTGCCGAGCGGGGCCAGCGCATCAAGCCACTCCTGGGGCGCGCGATGCTCATAGAACTCGCGCTCCTCGCGCTCGGCCTCAACGCGCAGGCGCGCCTTGATCGCCGCATCGGTCACCACCACAAACTGCCAGGGCTGCAGGTTGGCACCCGAAGGGGCGCTGCCCGCCGTGAGCAGGGCTTTCTCGATCAAGGCGCGCGGCACCGGTTCAGTGCTGAAGTGGCGCACCGTGCGACGGGTTCGCATCCGGGCTTCAAACACCCCGGCCGCCTCGATCATTTCAGCATCGGTGCGGCGCGCATAGCCCTGCAGGGGCTCGAAGACCGGCGCCTGACCCATCAACTCGGTCTGAGGCGAACGGGGCGGATTGACGTTCATGACAGGCTGCTCACGGATGACGTGTGCTTGGGACCAGAGCCAAGGGCTGGGCTTTTGAGGCCTCGTGCGGCACTCAGGCCGTGCCACCCACGGTCAGGCCCTCGATGCGCAGCGTGGGCTGACCCACACCCACAGGAACGCTCTGGCCATCCTTGCCGCACACGCCCACACCCGGGTCGAGCCGCAGGTCGTTGCCGATATGGGTGACCTGAGTCAGGGCATCGGGGCCATTGCCGATGAGCGTGGCTCCCTTGACCGGATACTGGACCTTGCCGTTTTCGACCCAGTAAGCCTCGCTCGCCGAAAAAACAAATTTTCCGTTGGTGATGTCGACCTGACCGCCGCCAAAATTGACGGCATAGATACCGCGCTTGACCGAGGCCAGAATCTCCTGGGGATCAAGGCTGCCCGCAAGCATGAGCGTGTTGGTCATCCGCGGCATGGGCAGGTGTGCATACGACTCCCGCCGGGCATTGCCTGTGACGGGCACCTTCATGAGGCGGGCATTGAGCCCATCCTGCAGATAGCCCTTTAGGATGCCGTCTTCGATCAGCACGTTGCGCTGGGTGGCATTGCCCTCATCATCGATGTTGAGCGAACCCCTGCGATCGGCAATGGTGCCGTCATCAATCACGGTCACGCCGCGGGCTGCCACGCGCTCGCCCAGACGACCCGCAAACGCCGACGAGCCCTTGCGATTGAAGTCGCCTTCCAGGCCGTGGCCGATCGCTTCGTGCAGGAGCACACCGGGCCAGCCCGGCCCGAGCACCACACTCATCACGCCACCCGGTGCGGGCCGTGACTCCAGATTCACCAGTGCGCCATGCACGGCATCATTGACGGTTCGCTCGATCACGGCATCGGTGAAGTGGCTGAAATCAAAGCGCCCACCGCCGCCCGCACTGCCCTGTTCGCGCCGGCCGTTGCTCTCGGCAATCACCGTGACGGACAGCCGAACGAGGGGCCTGACATCGGCCGCGATCAGGCCGTCAGAGCGGGCCACCAGCACCACATCCCATTCAGCGGCCAGCCCGGCCATGACCTGCACGATGCGCGGATCGCGCGCCCGCGCCAGGCGTTCCACCCGATGCAGCAGATCCACCTTGGCCTGTGCGTCGAGCGAGGCAATCGGATCATCACCCCGGTAGAGGCTGCGACCCTCGGTGGCGGCACGGGGCACACCCACGCGCACCTTGCCGCTGCCTGAGCGCGCAATCGTGCGCGTGGCCCGTGCGGCGGACAGCAGGGCATCGAGGCCGATCTGATCGGAGTAGGCAAAAGCGGTCTTGTCGCCGCTGACAGCCCTCACGCCAACGCCCTGGTCGATCGAGAAGCTGCCCGACTTGACGATGCCTTCGTCGAGACTCCAGCCCTCGCTGCGGGTGTGCTGAAAATAAAGGTCAGCGTAATCCACCCGGTGGCGGAAGACCTCGGCCAGGGCCTCGGACAAACGGGCTTCATGCAGGTCGAAGGGCTCAAGCAGCAGACGGCGGGCCTGCTCGAGGCGGACGATGGCGGGGTCGGTGACAGCGTTCATGGATGCAGTCTAGCGGAGGCCGGGTGACCGCGCAGGCCAGATCACAGCACAGACGGGGGTTACATCACGCGATGAGCCAGCGCCGGCAGTTGGGCCCGTACCTCGGCAATCCGGGTGCGCTCGATGCGGGCCTGCACCACACCTTCACCTTCGGGCAGGCAACCCAGGACTTCACCCCAGGGGTCGATCACCAGGGTGTGACCCCAGGTTCGCCGGCCGTTCTCGTGCAACCCGCCCTGCGCGGGGGCCACGATGTAGCACTGATTCTCGATGGCGCGCGCACGCAGCAGCACCTCCCAGTGGGCCTGGCCTGTGACATGGGTAAAGGCACTGGGCACCACCGTGAAATCAACCGTGCCAAGCGCGCGGTAATACTCCGGAAAACGCAGGTCGTAGCACACCGAAAGACCCACCCGCCAGGCCTGCCCCCCGCCGATCTTGAGGTCAGCAACGACGGGCGTACGGGCAGGCACGATGGTGGCGGACTCGTCAAACCGTTCCGTGCCACGGCGCAGGCCAAACAGATGGATCTTGTCGTAGCGCGCGGCCTGCACGCCCTGAGGATCAAACACCAGACAGGCATTCCAGATCCGGCGCGGCTCGGGTGCAGCCAGAGGTACCGTACCGCCAATCAGCCACAGCCCATGTTCGCGGGCCAGATCGGCCAGAAAGGCCTGAATCGGGCCCTGCCCCGCAGGCTCCTTCAGATCGACCTTGTCGGTGTCCTTGCGCCCCAGCAGGCAGAAGACCTCCGGCAGCACGGCGACCTCGGCACCACCCTGGGCCGCCTCGCGGACCAGGCGGGCCGCCGCATCGAGGTTGGCCTGCAGGCTGGCCGCCGAAACCATCTGGATGGCGGCGACCTGAAGGGTATCGGAGGGTGCGGGAGTGTGGGCTGCGCTCATGGGGTACGGGATGGGTTGTCCGACGATGCGCGTCGTTCGCGAATGCGGGGTTCGGTCCAGGAGCCATCAATGTCGAACTCCACGGCCAGCGCCTGCTGCAGGGGCTTGCGCAGCACATACTGCGCCGCCAGCGAGCCGAGGCCGACCGCCGGATTGACCCTGGCCCCGACTGCGACCGAGGCCAGGTTGGCATTGAGCTCAGGCACGACCCGAACCTGCAGGGCCTGGGTTTCCTGCTTGAGATCGGCAGTTCCCTGCAACGTGACTGTGGCCTGGGGTCCTCTCATGGTCAGGTCACTGGTCTTGATGACGCCGTCCTGTATGGCGACCTGACCCTTGATCGAATCAAAGGCAAACCCTTCTCTGAAGACATCGAAAAGGTCCCCGGTGAGCAAACGACCGAGCGCCTGCAGATTCAGCACAGCCACCAGCCGGGCAGCACCCGGATCAATGCGCAGAAATCCGCCCTGCCCCAGTGACAACTGCAGCGCGCCTTGCAGGCTGGGCAGATCAATCGCGAGTGGAGAGCCGTGCCAGTGAAGGCTGCCGCTCACCTCACCCGGGGCTGCGCGCACCGCATGCTCGATACCGAATCGCGCCAGCAATCCACCGGCATCACGGACCTGAAGCACAAGATCGAGTTCGGTACTGCGGGGATCGATCGCCCCCACCCCACTCGCAGCGGCTGCCACCCCCTCGCGGGCCCTCGCAGCGCCAGGATCTGCGGTCACATAGGCCCAGCGCCCGGTGGCACTCCGCTGGGCATGCGGGTTTTCGATCTCCAGCCGGCGCAGGGTCCAGACCGGTTGCTGTGCACTGCCGGTATTGGCCGCTGACACCGAAAGACGGCCGAGCTCCACCCGGCCAAGTGCGAGTGATTCAACCGAGATCTCGAGTGCGGGTAGCCGCTCGGGCGCACGGGCCAGCGCGGATTCGACCTCACCTTCGCGGGCGCGCGACAGGCTCAGCCGGTCAAACTGGGCGCGCAAGGTTCCGATCGGCTCGCCCGGGCGAGCGTCAAGCCACTCGAAATGACCGGAGATTTCCTGCGCTGCGATATTGGCCCGCCAGTGGCCTTGCTGTCGTGACGCACCGATCACGACCGCGTTGAGGGTCTGGCCGCCGATGCGGATCGAATCAGCCACCACCGAGACCCAATCCGGAACCAGCGTGAATCCGGGTAGAGCCTGCTCGCTGGCGTTGCGGCGAATGGCATCCAGATCGGTCCGGGCGAGCAAGGCCCACCAGGCATCGAAATCGAAGCTCTCCGTGCTCATCGCCACGCTCAGGCCACTCTCCCTGAGAACCGGGGCACTGCCCATGCCAAATCCCGCCCGCTGCACGCGCAGCCGGTCGGTCGCCGGATCACGCCGACGTTCGAGCGCCAGATGCATGTCGGGTCCAAGCTTCACATCGACCCGGTCACCCGGTGGCCGCTCATTCGGGCGAACGGCGGCCAGGGGCTGAGATCTGACCTCGAGCGCCAGACGCTGAGCCTCGGATTTTGACAAGGGGGCAGGCAGGCTGGATACGAGACCGAACAGATCGGAGCGCAGCCGAAGATTCGACGCCCGTCGATCGACATTGATCTCGGCGCGGTAGGGAACGCTGCCCGACAGGGATTGGGTCAAGGCATTGTCGAGCAAGGCCTGAATGGCGCTGACCTGCAAGCGCCCCTGGGCATCGATTCGCAACTGGCCGGCGGCTCCCGGGGTCGCGTTCACGCTGAGCGGCCCACCCAGAAACTGCGCCTTGACGTCCTTCAGGGTCAGTCCGGACTCGGTGAATTCGATGCGTCCCTGCACGCCCTCAAAGGGCGGCAGCGTGCTGTCCAGAACCAGGTCGTTGCCCGCCAGTTCGACATGGCCCTTCACGCGGGTTGCGGCCGGATCAAAGACCGGAACCTGCAGGCTGAGCGCCATCTCGGCTGCGCCCTTCACACGGAGGTCGCGTGTGAAGGTCGAGATCGAACTGGCCAGCGGGCTGCGATCAATGAACTCCAGAAGCGCCTGGGCGGGCCCGTCGCCCTGGCCTTCGACACTCAGCACGCCCTCCCGGAAGTCGGCCATGCGGGCCTTCAGGGTGCGCAACGCAATCCCCTGAATCCGGCCGCTCGCCGCTGGAACCTCGAATCCGACGCGCTCAAAAACCAACAGGCCCTCGAGGCCTTCGAGCCCTGGCCAACCCGGGCCGTAATCGAGTGCGACATCGCGCATCCTGCCGCTGACCCGAAACTGGCCCGATGCAGGCTCCCGAAACGGGAAGCGAGCCAGATCGCCCTGAACCAGCATCTCGATTTTTTCGACCGTCCCGCTGCGAATGCTTTGTTGCACCCAACCGCGTGTGATGGGGCCCACGAGGTTGGGCAGATAGCGAATCACCCGGTTGGCGGCGACACGGTCGATGCTGGCGTTGAGCTGCAACTGGCCTGGCGAACCGGGTAGAGAGGCCCACTTCAGGCGAGCTGCACCCGAGAAGTCTTCAGTGGCGAACTCCAGGCCGGAGCTCTCGATCGTCCAGCGTCGAGGCCCGCCCGCCACGGGGGCTTCGAGGCCATGGGCTGAAAAGACCCCCTTGAGGCGGGTCAGCCTGAGAGTCGGTTCGGCCCAGACCCCGGGCAGGTTGAGATCGAGGGGGCCGGCGTCGAGCTGAACCTGAGCATCGCCAGGGCGCCAGCGCAACTCGCCCGTAAGTCCCGAAACACCTGCAGGCGAATCGGATGGCGCGGCGCCAGGCATAGCGGCTGCAGCCCTTCGAAAGGAAAAACCGGCCTGCGAAACCCGCGCCTCAATCCAGGGCTCGGCCTCGCCTGCGGGCTGACCAGCCGTGGCCGAGTGCCCGGCCTTGAATCGCAGCTCGTCCAGCCGCCCCTTCAGACGCAGATCATCGGGCCAGAGGTTGAGCCCGGCGGCCAGCTTCAATCGGCTCAGGAAGGCACCCACCGATTGCAGCTCCAGAGGCTCGAATTCCAGGCTGGCTTCGGCGCCTCTCACCGGCTCATCCTGGCGCAGCGATGACGCGGGTAGTGACAGACGGCCAGAACCCGACAGATTCAGGCCTTCGTCATCGGTCAAGGTGAGCCGGGCAATCCGCCCGGACCAACCCCTGGTCTCATCCCTGTATGACTCCGGTTTGTGTGACTCCGGTGCGAGCACCACACTGGCCGTGAGTGACAGTCGCGGCACCGCACTGACCGTCTGAGTCGCTGTCTGAGTCGCTGTCTGAGTGGCTGTCTGAGCGGCCCTCTGACTGGCCGTGGGCCGTGCGCCGCGTGTTTCAGTGCGCGCCCCTTCGTGACGCGCGACCTCAGCGCGTGCAAAGACCCGAAGATCACGACCCCGCTCGAATCCGGTCCAGAACTGCAGCGCCATCCTGGATTTCAGTTCGCCGCCCGGGGTCGGCAGCAGTGCTGCGAGCCGTGGAAACTGTCGCAGCAGCTGAGACCCGTCGATTGCACGGCCATCGAGGTGGGCCAGACCAGTCCAGGAAGCGACATCACCCGGTCTTGACCAGAGCGGCTGTTGCCAGCGGGCCATGAGCAGCAACGACAGCGCATCCCTTGAATCGACATCGCCCACACGCAGGTCCAGCTCGCGGCCCTCCAGGCCACCCGCAAAGCGCAAGGCTAATGGCACCGGGGCCGCATCAGGCCACCGACCCTGTTCGTCATGCAGTTCAAGCTCGCCGGATTCAACCTGGAGGGCACCCTGGCTCAACACCCAGTCGAGACCCTCCGAGGGGCCCTGCGGACTGCGGCCCACCGGCCAGCCGGCCACGGCAATCTCCCCCTGGGCGTTGCGGGTCACCTGAACGCGAGGACGTTCGATCACCAGAGAAGAAAACCGCAACTCACCGGTCCAGAGCGCCGCCGGTGAGAGCACGCCCCGCACCGAAGCCGCAGTCAGACCCGCACGACCGTCGGGAGCCTCGATTCGCAGGTCTCGCACCACCAGAACGGGTGCCGGTCCAGTCCAGGCGCCCGTGATCTGTCCAATCTGTACGGGTCGTCCGAGCGCCTTGCTGGCCAGCGTCTGAACAGGGTCTCGCCATCGGTCGAGCTGGGGCCACACCCAGGCCCGCAAGACCAGCAGCGCCAGCGCCACGATGCTCAGCGCAAACGCGGCAGAGATCAGCGCCGGACGCAGAACCGATCGGGGTCGGCGGATGCGCGGCTGTGGACTGGGAGATTCGGAGGGCGCGGCGTCGGACGTCATGGAGTCGCGCATCGCAGGCCGTCGCAGGAGTGGGCGCGCCGGCATCTCAATGGCGCGGCGACTGTAGCATAGGGACATGGACTTCCAAGCGCGACTGCTCTCACCCTGGTTTTCACGCAGCCTCGATGCACTTGAGCGCAGGGCTCCGGGACAGATCGCCCTGCTGGCCGAGCTCAGCGGCGCGCCGATCGATGGCCAGGTCATTGATCGCGCCTGGTCCGCGGTGTCAGCCTCGTCAGCCGATGGCCCGGCGCCAGGGCAGGATCCCGGACCAGGCCTGCGTCGCTTGCGCCAGCTGATCCAGATGGCCCTGATGGAGCGCGATGTGCGTCAGCAGGCCTCGCTCGCCGAAGTCTGCGGCGCGGTCAGTGAGGTGGCCTGCCTTGCCGTCAATACCGCCCTGCGCCATCTGGCCCGCGAGCTGTCTCAGGTGCATGGCCTGCCTCTGGATACCGAGGGGCAGCCGCAGGACCTGCTGGTCGTGGGCATGGGCAAGCTCGGCGGCAACGAGCTCAATGTGTCCTCCGACATCGATCTGGTCTATGTGCACCGCGACGGCGGTCGCACACAGGGTGATACCCAGGGTCATGGCCGCATTGACAGCAATGAGTTCTTCCATCGACTCGCCCGCAAGCTCACCGGATTGATCTCGGAGATCACTGCAGACGGCTTTGTCTTTCGCGTCGATACCCGGCTGCGACCCAATGGAGACTCGGGCCCGCTGACGGTCAGCCTGGGCATGCTCGAGCAGTATTTTTTCGAGCAGGGTCGGGAATGGGAGCGATTTGCCTGGCTCAAGGGCCGTGTCATTGCCGACAGCGGACTGGCCGGCGCGCAGGCTCGGCACAGCGACGAAGCCGCCCTCAGCGAGATCGTCACCCCCTTTGTCTATCGGCGCTATCTCGACTTTGCGGCCATCGACGCCATGCGCGAGTTGCATCGCCTGATTCGCAGCGAAGCAGACCGGCGAGACCTCAGGAAGGATCAGCGCGACGGCGGCGGCATCGACGTCAAGCTCGGCCGCGGTGGCATTCGCGAAGTCGAGTTCTGCGCCCAGCTGTTTCAGGTGGTGCGGGGAGGCCGTGACAGCGGGCTGCGGGATCGCCGCACCCTGCAGACACTGGACGCCCTGGCCCAGCGTCGACTGATCGATGCCGACACGGTCATCGAACTCGGTGAGGCCTACACCCTGCTGCGACGCATCGAGCATGCCGTGCAGTATCAGGAAGATGCTCAGACCCATCGTCTGGCCGATGATCCTGCGATGCGGGCGCGGATCGCCCGAATGATCGGCATGGAGCCGCAGCTGTTCGACAGCCGACTCGAGGCTGCGCGGGCACGGGTTGCTGAAGTCTTTGACAGTTTGCTGAGTGAATCCGCCACCGATGCCCCGCCGGAAGGACCTGATGGCAGGCCAAGAGACGAGTCCCTGCGTGTGGATGGGCAAGGGCAGGCCCGGATCGATGCCCTGAGGGAAGGCCGGCGCTACCGTACAGCCAAACCCGACACCCGCGCGCGCATCGATCAGCTGATCGAGCAGGCCCTGCGTGAAGGCCTCACCCTCGAGACCGCACAATCCACGGATGCAGCCCAGGTGGCACGCCCCGAGTGGCTCGGCCGACTGATCGATCTGCTCGAGACGGTGGCCGGGCGGCCTGCGTATCTCGCCCTGCTGGTGCAGTTCCCCGGCGCCTATCGACAGTTGCTGCGCATGATCGGCCAGGCCCGTTGGGCAGCAGACTATCTCACCCGGCATCCGGTGGTGCTCGACGAACTGCTCGATGGCCAGATCCTGCAGAGCGCGGATCTCAAGGCCTGGGAGCGCGATCTTCGTCAATCGATCGCCCTCATGCGCCTGCCGGGGGGCGAACCCGACATCGAGCGTCAGATGGACCTGCTGCGCGAGGGCCACCATGCCCAGCTGTTCCGGTTGCTGACCCAGGATCTCGCCGGTCAATTGACGGTGGAGCGCCTGTCCGATCACCTGAGCGAACTGGCCGACCGGGTTCTGTCGGTTGCATTGGATCAGGCCTGGCAGCAGGTTCGTCAACGGCATCGCGAGGTCCCGGTCTTTGCCGTGATTGCCTATGGCCGACTCGGCGGCAAGGAACTCGGCTATGCCTCCGACCTGGATCTGGTGTTCATCTACGAAGATGACGATCCGATGGCTCAGCCTGTTTACTCGCTGCTGGCTCAGCGGCTGTCCGGTTGGCTCTCGACAAGGACTGCAGCCGGACTGCTCTTCGAGATCGACCTGCGCCTGAGACCCAATGGGAATGCCGGGCTGCTGGTCTCGAGCCTGTCAGCCTTCGAGACCTACCAGCGGGAATCGGCCTGGGTCTGGGAGCACCAGGCCCTGACCCGTGCCCGCTTCGCAGCCGGCGATGCCTCAGTCGGTGAGCGGTTCGAGCGGCTGCGCCGAGAGCTGCTGGCCTTGCCCCGGGTGCTGGAAACCCTGAAGAGCGACGTGCGCAACATGCGCGACAAGATGCTCGAAGGTCATCCCAACCGCAGCGACGATTTCGACATCAAGCACGACCCCGGTGGCATGGTCGACATCGAATTCATCGTGCAGTACCTGGTTCTCGCCTACGGCAGAGCACACCCGGAGTTGCTCGACAACGCGGGCAACATTGCCCTGCTCGAACGGGCTGCTCGTGTGGGCCTCATCACGCCTGAGGATGCCCAGGCTTGCGCGCAGGCCTATCGGGACTTCCGCAAGCGCCAGCATCTGCTCAGGCTCAATGACGCGCGATACGCCCGCGTGCCGCAAGACACTTTCGCAGCGCAGCGCGAGGCTGTTCGCCGGCTCTGGCAATCCCTGATCGCAGAGAACGACTGATCAGGCGGCCAGGGTCTGCGCTTCGTCCAGGCCCAGCATGAGGTTCATGCACTGCACCGCCGCGCCTGAGGCCCCCTTGCCCAGGTTGTCCAGGCAGGAGACCACCAGCATGCGTTCGTCATTGCCGAACACGAAGACATCGTTGCGGTTGGTGTCGTTGCAGGCCATGGGATCAAAGAATCCGCCCGGTGCGTTGCCTGGCTCATCGAGCGGCATTACGCGCACGAAGCGCTCGCCCTCATAGTGAGCTGACAGGGCTGCATGCACTGTGGCTCGTGTGGTACCGGGTGCGAGCAGATGGGCGTGCAGGGGGATTGAGACCGCCATGCCCTTGTAGAAGTTGTCAACGATGGGCACAAACACCGGCGCACGCGACAGGCCGCAATAGGCCTTCATTTCGGGCAGGTGCTTGTGCACCAGACCCAGGGCATACATGCGGGCGGCATCGAGTGCGCGACTGTCGCGGGCCGCGTCGTAGTCGGCAATCATCTTCTTGCCACCGCCCGAATAACCCGTGATGGATGGGGCGCTCACCGGATAGTCGGCCGGCACCAGTCCGGCCGCCACCAGCGGGGCGACAGCAAGGATGAACCCTGCTGCATGGCAGCCATTGACCGCCACGCGACGCGAGCGACGGATGGCCTCGCGTTGGGCAGAACCCAGCTCCGGCAGGCCGTAGGTCCAGCCTTCGGCCACCCGGTGCGCAGTGCTCGCATCAATGAAGCAGGTCCGGTCGTTGCCGGGCTCCAGCAGGGTGACGGATTCCCGGGCCGCATCATCGGGCAGGCAGAGAAAGACCGCATCGGCGGCATTGATCAGCTCGCGACGCCGCGCAATATCCTTGCGTCGATCGGCTTCAATCTCGATCAGGGTGATGTCGGGATGGGCGAGCAGCCGATCGCGGATCTGCAGGCCCGTGGTGCCTTCCTGGCCATCGACAAAGGCCGTCCGGGGGGAGGAGTTCATGAACGTGGTCCGAAAAAAAGAGGCTGTCAGTTCGAGGCGGTCGGCTTGAGGGCGTCGACTCGAAAGCCCGGTGCGACTTCGATTGACGACCAGGACGCGATGATGCCATCAGCCTGCCTCGAGCAGGAGGCCTGCGATCGCTCCAGCGAGTATCAGCCAGAGCATGTTGATGCGCGATCGCAGCACGATCAGCAAGGCCGCAGCGCCCAGCGCCCACAGACGCCAGTCGGTGCCATTGTTACCTGCAGAGACCACCCAGCCGGCAGCCGCAGTCAGGCCAACCGCGATCGGCGACAGGCCGGTGCGCACCGCCGCAACCCAGGGTGCGTCTTCACGCTGGCGCTTGAAGCGGGCCGCCCACCAGGTCAACAGGCTGGAGGGCAGAAGCAGGCCCACCGTCGTCGCCAGGGCACCCCAGGCGCCAGCGGCCTGCCATCCGAGCAAGGTCACGAACAGGATGTTGGGGCCCGGTGCCGCCTGAGCGATCACGATGGCTTCGGTAAACGCGGTGCCAGTCATGAGCTGCTGCTCATCCACCAGATAGCGACGCATCTCGGGCGTCAGACCCAGCGCCCCACCGATGGCGAGCAGGGACAGGCTCGCGAAGTGCAGCAGGAGATCCAGCAGCGCCTCGAAGCTCATGAGGGATCCCGGTTGTTGGTGTTCTGGCCCCGGTTGTTCGGGGCAACACGCGTGTGTGTTGATGCTGCAACACGCGCCTGGCGTCGTTGTGCCCAGAACGCAGCGCCGACCGCCACCGGGGCGAGCCCGAGCATCAGTACGGCCATCGGGATTCTGAAGGCGGCGAGCCCGACAAAGGCCAGCAGCCCGAAACCCAGCCATTGCCACTGGCGTCGGGCGCCGAGTGCGAGCTTGACCGCTGTGGCCATGAACAACCCGCCAGCGACCGCGCCCATGCCGGCCAGTGCATGGCGCAGGATGGGCTCATCGGCCACCTGCCCGTACAGGCTGATGGCGATCAGCACCAGCGCCAGGGGCGCCGCCAGCATGCCGGCCAGGGCCGTGACCGACCCTCGCCAGCCGAACCAGCGATCGCCCACCATGATGGCGACATTGCAGACATTGGGGCCCGGCAACAGCTGGCCAAACGCCAGGGTCTCGAGAAACTCCTCGCGGCTGAGCCACTGCCGCTCTTCAACCAGCACCCGCTGCGCCCAGGGCAGAACCCCGCCAAAGCCGCGCAGGGCCAGTCCGCTGAACACCAGGAAGAGTTGCAGCAGGGAGGTCGGGCGTACCGGTGCTACGGCCGGCTGAGCGTCAGCTGCCATGAGGTCTCCAGAGTTCAGCCAACGAAGGGCCATAGACCAGCAGCAGGCCAAAGACTGCGCAGCCGGCGAGCATGCCCCACAGCGCGCTACGCCACCACCAGGCCACGGCCAGGGTGACGATGGAAGCCGGCAGGCGGGCATCGGTGAGCACCAGCAGCAGATCCGGAGACGCCGAGCGCAACACCGCCAGAGCCTGCGGCACGGTGAGTGCAGCGAGCGCCGCAATCGGCACATGACGCAGCGCGCGCTCAAGCGCACCGCGAGGCTGCAAGGCGGGAGGCACCACCACGAAGACATTGCGGGTGACGAAGACCACGGCGGCCAGGCCGGCGATGGCCCAGAGAATGTCACTGTCCGGAAGGTTCATTGCGTCTTGAATGGAGGGGTCGGGTCATGAGCGTGGCCACCAGAGCGCCCGCCAGGATGGCCAGAAAGAGCCCGCTGCGAAGCGGCCAGTCCATGGCCAGCGTGGCCAGAACGCCGGCCACGACCGCGTTGGCCCAGGCGGGTGCGTCGCGCAGCATGGCCCCCACCAGACCCAGAATGGCCAGCACCCCCGCAAAGGCGAGCCGGGGCGAATCAGGCAGACTGCCCGCCAGCACAACGCCGATCACCGTGCCCGCGATCCATGCGGCATAGGTGAGCCCGTTGATCCCTGCAAACAGATGCGCGCGCCGGTGCGGTTGAGACGGAAAGCCTTCGCGATGATGCAGGTAGGTCGCAATGCCGCTGTCGGTGGTGAGCCATCCCAGACCGAAGCGCCGCGTGAGCGGCTGGCCCCGGAATTCATTGGCCGTGATGGCGCTGTAGAGCACGAAACGCAGGTTGGCCAGGGTGGCGGTCACCCAGATGACGGGCAGCGCGGCGCCTTCGATCATGAGCGGCAGGGCTGCCAGTTGGGCCGTCCCGGAGAACACCACGATCGTCATGCCGATCGCCTGCAACGGCGACAGGCCGCCCTTGATCATGGCCACGCCGGTGGCGATTCCCCAGAAAAAGGTGCCCAGCGCCGCGGTGCCCATCAGTCGGGCGCCCTGAAGCAGGTCGGGATTCAGCACGGCCGTCGGACAACCCGCAATAAAGGAAATGGCAAGGCCCTGGGGTCGCCCGCGTGCTCAGCGTGCAGGCACCCGGCCGATCGCCCACCCGGTGGTCCGGGCGGCGCGCAGGATGGCGATCAGGGCCACTACGGTCGCCGGCACCGACAGTGCATTGATGATGGTCCAGCCCTGGACATGCAACAGCGCACCCGAGGAGAGCGAGGACGTCACCATGACCGCAAAGACGCAGGCGTCATTGAAGCCCTGAACCTTGTTCTTTTCGGCCGGCTTGTAGGTGGTGGTGAGCAGGGTGGTGGCTCCGGTGTACATGAAGTTCCAGCCCACTCCGAGCAAAAAGAGCGCGACCGTGAAGTGCCAGATCTCGATGCCCGACAGTGCGATGGCAGCACAGATGAACATCAGCACGCAGCCGGTGAGCATGATCTGAATGGTGCCGAAACGACCGATGAGCGAGCCGGTGATGAGGCCCGGCGCAAACATGCCCACGATATGCCACACCAGCACCCGCGCGGCCGCAGAGTACGGATGGCTGCAGACCTCCATGGCCAGGGGCGTGGCCACCATGACCAGATTCATCACCCCATAAGACAGCGCCGCAATCAGCACTGCGGCCCATGCGGCGGGCTGCGCAAGAATGACCCGCAGCGGGCGGGCCTCGCCCTGCGCGGCGGCGACCTGTGACTCGGGCAGCTTGAGGGCCTGGGCGAGCACCAGCGAGGCCAGCGCAAAAATCGACAGGGTGAGGTAGGTGCCCGAAAACAGCGTGGGCAGCCACTCGCGGGTGTACTTGGACAACTCGGGACCGACGATGCCACCCACGATGCCCGCACCCAGCACCAGCGAGATGGCCTTGGCCCGGAAGGCGGGTTGGTAGGCATCAGCCACATCGGCTGCCGCAAAGCGCAGGCTGGCGCCGAAAGCGTTGTAGACCCCCAGCACGAAGGTGGCAAACACGAGCAGGGCCATGTTGCGCTCGGCGACTGCGTGCCAGGCCAGCAGGCTGCCCGCCAGCGCAAAGAGCGAGCCCAGGGTGTAGCCCGCGCGGCGACCCCGGGCCTTCATGAAGCGGGCCGCCGACATGCTGGTGAGCGCCGCTCCCAGCACATACCCGGTGACCGGCAGGGTGGCAAAGATCGGGTTGCCGGCCAAGGCCGCGCCCGCCAGGCCATTGACCGCAATCAGCGTGACATTGTTGGTGAGCAGCAGCGCCTGCATCACGCAGAGCAGGCCGAGTTGGGCAGGCAGATTGGCGGGGATCATCGCCCGATTGTACTGGCCGGCCCTTGGGGCGCGTTGCGGCTACAATCTCAAGCTTTCGCACCGCATTCCATTCCCGGGAGAACGCACCATGTCGATGGCAGACCGCGACGGTTTTATCTGGTTTGACGGCAAGCTGGTGGACTGGCGTGACGCAAAGATCCACGTCCTGACCCATTCGCTGCACTACGGCATGGCGATCTTCGAAGGCGTTCGGGCCTACAAGACAGGCAGCAACACCTCGATCTTCCGTCTGCAGGAGCACACCCGGCGCTTCTTCAACTCGGCCAAGATCTTCCAGATGGCCATGCCCTTTTCCTTCGAGCAGATTGTCGAAGCGCAAAAAGAGGTGGTCCGGGCCAACAAGCTCGAGTCCTGCTACCTGCGTCCAATCGCCTGGATCGGCTCCGAAAAACTCGGCGTGTCGGCGCGCGGCAATACCGTGCATGTCTCGATCTCGGCCTGGCCCTGGGGCGCTTACCTCGGCGAAGACGGCCTGGCCCGTGGGATCCGGGTCAAGACCTCGTCCTACACCCGCCACCATGTGAATGTGTCGCTGGTGCGCGCCAAGGCGAGCGGCTATTACATCAATTCCATCCTGGCCAACCAGGAAGTCACGGCCAATGGCTACGACGAAGCCCTGTTGCTCGATACCGAGGGCTATGTGTCTGAAGGCGCGGGCGAGAACGTCTTCATCGTGCGCAACAACACCATCTACACCCCGGACCTGGCCTCCTGCCTCGATGGCATCACCCGGGACTCCGTGCTCCAGATGGCCCGTGATCTGGGCTACAGCGTGATCGAGAAGCGCATCACCCGCGACGAGATGTATTGCGCCGATGAAGCGTTCTTCACCGGCACAGCCGCCGAGGTCACGCCGATTCGCGAACTCGATGACCGCACCATCGGCGAAGGCCGGCGTGGCCCGGTCACCGAGAAGCTGCAGGCCCTGTTCTTTGATGTGGTGGCGGGCAAGGCCCCTGCCTATCAGCGTTGGCTGAGCCCGGTCTGAATTGGCTGAGCCCGGCCTGAACTGGCCGGTCGCCCTGGTCTGACGCCCATCGTAAAACCCTGACGAGCCTTCCAATGAGCAATTCATCTTCGTCTGCTTCGGCAGGTGGCTCCCTGGCATCTTCAGGCTCGGGCCCATCCGACTCGACAAACTCGGTGGTCGAGTTGGGCGCTGCCGACCTGCCCGCCTTTTGCCCGAACAAGCGCATGAGCACCTGGAATGCCCATCCCCGGGTCTTCCTCGATCTGTCTCATGACGGCCACGCACGCTGCCCCTATTGCAGCACCGAATACCGGCTCAAGGCGGGCGTCACCGTCAAGGGTCACTGAACCCGGTGCGGATGCCTTCAGCCGAGTCGGTCGAGACCGCTTTTTACAAGGCACTGGCCCGAGGCGATCTCGCTTCGGTCATGGCGCTGTGGGCTGATGATGACGCGATCGTCTGCAATCACCCAAGCGGCCCACGCCTGATCGGCCGCGGTGCCGTCGAGTCGTCGTTTCGAGAGATCCTCTCGCACGGCGGCCTGCAGATCGAGCCGACCCGCGTGCATGCCGTGCGTACCGCCGACATGGCTGTGCACAGCCTGATCGAATGCATCACGGTCAGCGGCCCCGGTGGCACTCAGGAAATCGAGGTCATTGCGACCAACATCTTCGTGCGTACGCCCGGCGGATGGCGCCTGCTGATGCATCACGCAGGCGTTGCCGAAGACGAAGATGACGAAGCGGGCGACTTCGATGATGAGGATGGGCTGAGCGCGCAGACCGACGACAGCGATCCCTCGGTGTCGATGCCGGAAGGATGGGGCCCTGGCCGACCTTCACCGCAGCGGCTAGGGTTGCTGCCCGGGGAGACTGATCCTCTCGATTCGGGCGAGGATTCGGCCGACCGGCCGCCCACCGATCGACGCCGCCTGCACTGATGGTTGTCGAGCCCTACCGGGCTCCCGCCTGGCTTGCGGGTGCGCATGCTCAGACGGTCTGGCCAGCCTTGCTGTGCCCTCGCCCCGAGGTGGCCTACCGACGCGAGCGCTGGGATACGCCCGATTGCGACTTCATCGACCTCGACTGGGCAGGCCCCGAGTTGTCTGTGGCACCCGCGCTGGTGGTGCTGTTTCATGGGCTCGAGGGCAGTTCGCAAAGCCACTATGCCCGCGCGCTCATGGCCCACACCGCAGCTCAGGGCCTGGCCGGTGTTGTCGTGCATTTCAGGGGCTGCGGGGGTGAGTTGAACCGCCTGGCGCGGGCCTATCACTCGGGCGACTCTGCCGAAATCGACTGGATCCTGAGACGACTGCGCGCAGCGATGCCCGAGCAAGCCGCCCTTTTTGCGGTCGGGGTGTCGCTGGGTGGCAATGTGCTCCTGAAGTGGCTGGGCGAGCAGGGCGAGAGCGCGGCTTTTGTCGCTGCAGCAGCCGCGTTTTGCCCTCCCCAGAGCCTGCAGGCCGGCGCGATCGCGCTGCAGCGGGGGTTCAGTCGGCTCTATGCCCGTAACTTCCTGGTGAGCCTCAAGCGCAAGAGTCTGCAACTTGCCTCTCGATTCCCAGGACTTCTTGATGCGAGTCGCGTGCGCTCGGCGCGTGACTTCTTTGATTTCGATGAACATGTCACCGCACGCCTGCACGGCTTTCGCAGTGCCATCGACTACTGGCAGCGCTGCTCCTGCAGGCAGTTCCTGGGGGGCATCGAGGTTCCCACGCTGATCGTGAATGCCCTGAACGATCCTTTTTTGCCGGCGCAGTTTCTGGCCCAGCCCCATGAAGTCAGTGCCAGGGTGAGTCTGGACTATCCAGCGACCGGCGGACATGTCGGCTTTGCACGGGGGCCTCTGCCCGGGCGCCTGGACTGGCTACCCCAACGGGTCTTTGCCCATTTCAATCAGCAGGCCAACCTGCATCCCCCTGGCGCTGCCAGACCATCCGATCGCCTGCCCGGAGCGCTCAATGCCGCTTGATGACGACGTTCGCCGCGCGATGGCGCGATGGCCCAGCGTGCCCGCCATGCACGGCTGGCTGCGCCTGACGCGGCGCGGCCGATGGATGCTCATCGATCGGGGTCGGCCCGGGTTTGATGAAGCCCTGCATGGTCAAGGCAGCGAGATCACCAGCCCGCCCATTGTGGATTTCATCGGCCGCAATTATCTGTGTGATGAAGCGGGGCACTGGTACTGGCAAAACGGCCCGCAGCGCGTGTTCGTGGATCTAGATCTGGCGCCGCTTTACTTCCGGGTCATGACCGGCGCCACCGACGCGGTGGCGACCGGGCTCATCACCCATACCGGATACCCGGTGAGTCGGATTGATCGCGTGGCTCTCGATGCACAAGGAAACCTGTGGCTCGATACCGATCTGGGCCCCGGGTGTATTGATGATCGCGACCTTGCTCAGCTCGAGATCAGCCTTGATCCCGACAGCGGGGATCCTGCTGCAGGTGCCGTGGACTTCGATGCACAGATGTCGCAGCTGCGATTGCTGGGTGATCATCCGGTCGAGCGGCTCGATCAATCACCGGCCGTCTGTTTTCGATTCGTCAGTCGCCCCCGGCCGGATTGACTACGAAGGGCATCCGATCCCGGCCCGACTGACGGGATTCCTCGAGCTCGCGGCGAGCCGCAGGCTCGAGTTCGCGCATCCGCGCATCGATGATCGAAGCCATGTAGAAATACGGGTCATGCTCGCGCTGGGCCCGTCTCAACTGATCGACGGCGGCCATGTAGGCCCCGAGAATCACGAAGCGCTCGGCTGCAGCGCGATGGGCGCGTGCGCGCAGGCCCTCGATTTCATGGGCCTTTGAGAGCATCAGCCA
>JBKCEY010000369.1:0-2802 GCA_046304115.1 Burkholderiales bacterium
GATCGCGCAATCCTCCATGCGATTTACGGACATCGCCTATCACGACTTCGAAGGCATTGCGGTTCGCCTGGATGAGCGCGAACGACTGGTTCAGAGCCTGGGCCAGCGCGAGGCCCTGGTGTTGCGCAACCATGGCCTGCTAACTGTCGGAGGCAGCGTGCCGGAGTGCTTCAACAACATGTATCGCCTGGAGCGAGCCTGCCAGTTGCAGGTCATGACGCTGTCGTGCAATACCGAGCTCAGCATGCCCAGCGCCGAGTCCGTGAAATACACCAACGAACTCTTTACGGGCAAGGGCAGTCGTCGCTACGGCTTGATGGAGTGGCCGTCCTTGCTCAGGCGCCTCGACAAGGTCGATCCTTCGTACGCGAACTGATCTCGGAACCTGGGACATGCAGGCTGAACTGCCGACGCGGATCGCGGTGACAACCCCATCGAATGATGGTTCGGGACCGCCGCTGATGCGCCGCGACCGCGGGCCGGAGCTGCTCTCGCTCGTGATTCCGGTCTTCAATGAGACGGAATCGGTGAACCTCTTTGTCGAGACAGTGACGCGTGTCTTCATCACTGCTCCCGAGATCGCCCTTGAGTTCGTCTTTGTCAATGACGGCAGTACCGACGGCACCCTGCAGGTCCTGCTCGCTTTGCAGGCGAGAGACAGCCGGGTCAGGGTGGTGGATCTGAGTCGCAACTTTGGCAAGGAGGCAGCGCTCACAGCGGGCATTGATGAGGCCCGCGGCGAGGTTGTCGTTCCAATCGACGTGGACCTTCAGGATCCGCCCGAGGTTGTGCTGCGCATGGTTGACCTGTGGCGCAGTGGATACGAGGTCGTGGTCGGGCGTCGTGCCAGCCGGGATGCGGACTCATTCGCAAAGCGCGTATCGGCGCATGGCTTTTACGCCTTGCACAATTGGATGGCTGCGCCCCGTCTGCCCGAGAATGTGGGCGATTTCAGGCTGATGGATCGCTGCGTCGTGCAGGCCTTGCAGCAAATTCCTGAATCGCGTCGGTTCATGAAGGGTTTGTTTGCCTGGGTCGGATTTCGCACGGCTATCGTTGACTATGCTCGGCCCGAGCGCGCTGCAGGCCGCAGCAAGTTCAACGGCTGGAAGCTCTGGAACTTCGCGCTTGAAGGCATCACGAGTTTTTCAACCACGCCCCTGAGGGTCTGGACCTATCTCGGGCTTGGGGTCTCGGCATTGTCGTTTGCCTTCGCGGCGTTCGTCGTGGTTCGTGCGCTGATCCTGGGGATCGATGTTCCGGGCTATGCCTCGCTGATCGTCGCCGTCACCTTTCTGGGCGGTCTGCAACTCACGGGGATCGGAATTCTGGGCGAATACCTCGGACGAACTTACCTGGAGTCCAAGCGTCGGCCGATTTACCTGATTCGTGAGCGATACGAGCGAAAGGTCGAATCATGAATCGGCTGCGGGGCGTTACATGGATCTGAAAGAGACGGATCTGCTCGGGGCCGATGTGTCCCGCCACTGGTACTACCAATCCAAGGCCCGGGCCATGAGGCATATGCTGCAGGGCACGTTCCCGCAGCGCGTCCTGGATGTCGGTGCGGGCTCGGGGTTCTTTACCCAGACCCTGATGGCCCAGGCTTCGACGATCGAGGGTTGGTGCCTGGACATCAGCTACCGGCAGGACAGCGAGCTGATCTGGCATGGCAAGCGGGTTCATTTCGTGCGCCAGATGGAGCATGTCGATGCGGATCTGGTTCTGTTCATGGACGTGCTCGAGCATGTCGATGACGATGTGGGGCTGCTGAGCGATGTTCTTCGGAGGGTTGCCCCTCAAGCGAAAGTGCTGATCTCGGTTCCAGCCTTTCAGTCACTCTGGAGCGGCCACGATGTCTTTCTTGAGCACAAGCGCCGTTACCGTCTGCAGGGCATTGAGTCTGTGGCCGAGCGCGCGGGCCTGCAGGTTCTTGCGGGCTGTTACTACTTCGGGGCGGTGTTTCCGGTTGCTGCGCTCTTGCGAGGTGCCTCTCGCTGGCTGGGCTCCCCACATCAGGAGCCTCGCTCGCAATTGAAGCGCCACAGCCCGTGGGTCAATGCAACCCTGAGCGCGGCCTGTTCGCTCGAGCTCGCCGGGATGAGGCACAACCGATTGGCCGGTCTGACCGCGTTTTGCCTCGCGCAGCGCCGATGACCCTGGGGCTTTCCCGTGCTGTCCTGCGCGCTGAAGGCAAGCGGCTGCTGAGGTTCGGCCTTGTCGGCCTTGCAGCCACGGCAGTTCATCTAGCCGTTCTGGCCGCTTTGATCAGGTGGTGCGGTTGGGCGGTACTCTGGGCCAACAGCCTTGCCTTTTGCGCGGCTTTCCTGATGTCTTTTTCGGGAAACTATCGCTGGACCTTTCGGGCCAGGATCGATAGGGCGATCGCGCTTCGGCGATTTCTCATCACGTCGGTTGCCGGATTCGGGCTGAATACCGCCGTTCTGGCGTTTATGGTGCATGGAATGAGCATGCCTGCCCTGCCGTCGGGCATGGTTGCGGCATTGCTCATGCCTGTTTTCGCCTATGTGGCGAGCAGGGTCTGGGTATTTCGGGATCCCGGACCTGCTGCCCGTTGATCAGGCCTGTTCTGACTGCCCCTTGCGACGGCGATTGGTCAGTGTGCCCAGACCCAGCACCAGAACGATTGCCACGACATGTACGCCATACTTGGCGAACCCCAGGGGTTCGATCCAGGGTTTGAGCAGTTGCTCGCCGATCACCATTTGCGCGGCGGTGTAGGCCAGAACTGCAGCACCTGCCTGGATGATGATCGGGAAGCGCTCAACCAGCTTCAAGACA
>JBKCEY010000370.1:0-3266 GCA_046304115.1 Burkholderiales bacterium
GTTGTGGTCAGTGCACCCGTTGCACCGCCTGCACCCGCCGAGGCTGCGCCAACGGCCGCGGCACCGGATCTGGACCAGATGCTCAAGCAGGCGGGGTTGCAATGGGTACAGACCTCGGCCGATGCGCTGGCCCGGTTGCCGGAGCCCACACCGATTGCACCTCGTACGCCCAGAGTGAGGCCGGCACGTGTCACGACCGATGACGGACCGCTGGTGCAGGTTGAGACCCGTTCAGGCGGAACACCCACCTGAGTCCTGGTCCCGCAGGCTGGATTTCGAGTGAGGGTGAGCCATGTCGGAGCGGTTCGTCATCCCGATCGCCGAGCACCGCTATCAGGTGGTGCCGGCGCCCGTGCCTGCGGCGCCTGCTGACCCAACCGGGGAACTGACCGATCGTCTGGGCCGGCGTTTGCACGATGTGCGCATCTCGGTCACCGATCGATGCAACTTCCGATGCGGCTATTGCATGCCCCGGTCGGTGTTCGACAAGGACTACGCCTTCCTGCCCCAGTCCTCGTTGCTGAACTTCGAGGAAATCGTGCGTCTGGTGCGGGCCTTCGTGGCGCACGGCACAGAAAAGATCCGCCTCACCGGTGGCGAACCGCTGCTTCGAAAAGACATCGAACGCCTGATCGGCATGCTGGCCGAAGTGCGTACCCGATCAGGCAGAGCGCTCGATCTGACACTCACCACCAATGCGTCGCTGCTCAGCCGTAAAGCCCAGAGCCTGCGCGATGCCGGCCTGTCGCGTCTGACGGTGAGTCTGGATGCGCTGGATGAGGCTCGTTTTCAGGCCATGAATGACGCTGACTTTCCGGTCAGCGAAGTGCTCGATGGCCTCGAGGCCGCCCGTCGCGCAGGCTTCACCGGCATCAAGGTCAACATGGTCGTTCAGCGCGGCCGCAACGATGATCAGATCCTGCCGATGGCCCGTCATTTCAGGGGTTCGGGTCACATCCTTCGGTTTATTGAATTCATGGATGTGGGCTCCTCGAATGGGTGGATGCTGTCCGAGGTCTTGCCCAGCGCCCAGGTACGAGACCGGATTCATGCAGAGTTTCCCCTCGAATCGCTTCAGCCCAACTACCCCGGTGAAGTCGCCGAGCGCTGGCGCTATCAGGATGGTGCAGGCGAAGTCGGCTTCATCTCTTCCGTGACACAACCCTTCTGTGGCGATTGCTCCAGGGCTCGCGTTTCAACAGAAGGGCGCCTCTACACCTGTCTCTTTGCTTCTCAGGGTCATGACCTTCGTGCCCTGCTGCGCAGCGGGGCCAGTGATCTCCAGCTTGCAGGCGCAATCTCGCAGGTCTGGTCCGAGCGGGAGGATCGTTATTCGGCCCTGCGCTCACAGCAGACTCCCGGATTGCGCAAGATCGAGATGAGCTACATCGGGGGGTGAGCATGACCATCCCGGCAAGCCCGCAAGACCCCATCCTGGCCCCGACTCGTGATCGAGTGACTGGCGTGGTACTGGCGGGGGGGCTTTCAAGCCGCATGGGCAGGCCCTCCATCGCATCGCCTTCGAACCCGGGCGCACCGTCATCGATATCCAGAGCGCCTTCGAGCCAGCGGCCGTCCTTGCCACAACTCGAAGCGCCCTCAGGCATACAGCCGCCCTTGACACCCCTCGAAGCAGCCTCCGGCATGCAGCCGTCGTTGCCTCAATCCGAAGCGTCACAAAGCACCACGACCGACAAGGGCCTGTTGAATTTCCGGGGCCGACCGCTGGCGGCCCGCGTTCTGGAGCGCCTCAGGCCTCAGGTTGGCCCTGTACTGATCAACGCCAATCGGCATCTCGAGGCCTGGTCGCAATTTGGCGAAACCCTTGTATCCGATCGTCGTACAGGCTTTGCAGGACCACTGGCCGGACTCGAGGCTGCATTGCAGGCCGTGCAAACGCCCTGGGTTCTGACCGTTCCCTGCGATGGTCCGGCCTTCCCTCTGGATCTGGCTGCGCGCCTGGGCGAGGCGGCACTTCAACATGCTGCGCAGGTGGCCAGCGCCCGAACCGCCACTCAGGCGCATCCGGTCTACATGCTGGTCCATGAGAGCGCCCTGCCCTCGCTCACCGCGTTTCTGGACTCTGGCCGACGCCGTATCGATGCCTGGATGGCGACGCTGCCGCATATCGAAGTGGTTTTTCAAGACGAATCCGCCTTTGCCAACCTGAATACACCCGAGGAGTTCGCAGCCGCCCAGGCAAACCTGGGGCCTGGCGAATCTTCACAATGAGCAGCACAGCCATGAACGCCACGCCCACCCTGGCCAGTATCCTCGGCACCTTCGAGGGCTTTGACCCTCGAGCCGTACCTGTCGAGACCGCCCAAACCGCAATCGCCCGCTTCGTACAGCCTGTCAATTGCATCGAACAGGTTGCGATTCGAGATGCCCTGCGCCGCATCCTGGCGCGTGATCTGCTGTCGCCGATCGATGTTCCGGCGCATGACAATTCAGCCATGGACGGCTGGGCGCTCGCCCATGCCGGCCTCTCGACACAGGCCTCCACCTCATTGCAGATCGTGGGTGAAGCCTTCGCAGGTTCGCCTTTTGCACAGCGAGTGAAGCCGGGTCAGGCGGTACGCATCATGACCGGCGCAGTCATGCCCGAGGGATGCGACACGGTGGTGCCCCAGGAGATCGCCCAGGCGCAATCAGGAACCGTCGTCGTCCCTGCGGGTCAGACTGCAGGGCAGCATCGTCGCCTGAGAGGCGAGGACCTGGCCCAGGGCAAGCCTGCACTCAAGGCGGGGCGCATCATCAGCGCATCGGATCTGGGCCTCATCGCCTCCCTGGGCTTGGCCGAGGTCCCGGTTCAGCGTCGCCTGCGCGTGGCTTTCTTTTCAACCGGAAATGAACTGCGATCGATCGGCGAGCCACTGGATGCTGGAAGTGTCTACGACAGCAATCGCTACACCCTGTGGGGTCTGCTGAGCAGCCTTGGGGTCGAACTCATCGACATGGGCGTGGTGCCGGATTCGCGCGAAGCGCTTGAAGCCGCCATGACCCGTGCAAGCCAGCATGCCGATGCGGTGATTTCATCGGGTGGCGTATCGGTCGGTGAAGCCGATTTCACCCGCGAGGTCATGAATCAGTTGGGCGAGGTGGCGTTCTGGACCATTGCCATGCGCCCTGGCCGACCCATGGCCTTCGGGCGGGTGGGCCAGGCCTGGTACTTTGGTCTGCCCGGCAATCCGGTGGCGGTCATGATCACGTATCTGTTTTTTGTACGCGACGCACTGCTCAGACTCGCTGGCGCCTCAGGCCGC
>JBKCEY010000371.1:0-3064 GCA_046304115.1 Burkholderiales bacterium
GTGCTCGGGCGGTCAGCGGCTTGTCGATCTCGGCATTCAGGGTGAAGACCGCATCGATACGCTCGCTGGTGCTGGCCAGGGCCTCAGCAACCAGCCAGTCGCCGCGGCCCAGTTCGGCTGCGGCTGATCGAGCCCCCGTCAGATTGACCGCACACCGGGTGCCGGCGTGGGCAAGGCTTGCAGGCTGCTCATGCACCCGCAACCCCCGCACCCGTACCGCTTCGCCGCGCGGGCTGAGGATGAGCTCATCACCCACGGCCAGTTGTCCGTCGAGCAACAGACCGGTCACGATCAGTCCGGCGCCTGGCAGGCTGAAGGCGCGATCGATGGCCAGTCGTGCAGGTCCGCGCGGCACGCGGGTCTGCGCATCGTGTGCCTGCTGTCGGGCGCCCAGGGAGGCCTTCAGTGCGTCGATACCCTCGCCATCGAGAGTGTTGACCTCGAACACGGGAGGGCTGGCCAGCGGTGTGCCTTCAAGCAAGGCCAGCGCTGCATTGCGAGCGCGTGACCGATGCGCGGCATCCACACGATCGATCTTGGTGAGCACGATCGCCTGCTCGGACAGACCCAGCCCCTTGAGCAGGCTCAGGTGTTCACGGGTCTGCGGCATGGGCCCGTCATCGGCCGCGACCACCAGCAGGGCCAGGTCAAGGTGATGGACCCCCGCAGCCATGGTGCGTACAAATCGCTCATGGCCCGGCACGTCGATGAAGCCCGCCGGTCGTTGCCCACCCAGATCGACATAGGCAAAGCCCAGGTCGATGGTCATGCCCCGGCGCTTTTCCTCTTCCAGCCGATCGGTATCCACACCGGTCAAGGCGCGGATCAGGTGCGTCTTGCCGTGGTCGACATGGCCGGCCGTAGCGACGATCATGGCGCCACCGGGCTGGCGCAGGTCTTGAGCTGGCGGATCAGGCCGTCCGGGTCATCCAGGCAGCGCAGATCGAGCCACAGAGCATCCTGAGCCACACGGCCAATGACCGGCAGAGGCAGGCTGCGCAGGCGCAGAGCGAGGGATTGCAGATCGGCGCCCCGGGCCCGCCCTCTGGGACGGATGCACAGTCCGGCACTCGGCAGGGACGCCACGGGCAGGGCGCCGCTGCCGATCTGGCTGTTCATGCTGACCACATCAACCTGCCAGTGCGTCTTGACTGCGCCCGCATCGAGCCAGTCTTGAAGCGACGGCTGCACCTGTGCTGCCTGAGCCTGAAGTTCAGCGACCCCACGGGTGAGCCAGCGCAGGCCTGGCACGCGCTGCGCGAGGCGGTCAGGATCGGCATAGAGGCGCAGCACGGCTTCGAGGGCAGCCAGCGTCATCTTGTCGCAGCGCAGGGCGCGCTTGAGCGGATGCTTGCGCAGTTTGGCGATCAGGTCGGCACGCCCCACGATCATGCCGGCCTGGGGTCCTCCCAGGAGCTTGTCGCCGCTGAAGCTCACCCGGTCGGCGCCCTGGGCAATGGCCTGCGCCGGGGTGGGTTCGGCCGGCAGGCCGAGTGCCGTGAGGTCGGTCAGGGTGCCGCTGCCCAGATCCACCACGAAGGGCAGCCCATGGGACTGGCACAGGCTGGCGAGATCGCGGGCATCGACCGCGTGGGTATAGCCTTCGATGCGGTAATTGCTGGTGTGGACCTGCATGACCATGGCCGTGCGCGGGCCGATGGCCTCGGCAAAATCGTGCAGATGGGTGCGGTTGGTGGTGCCCACTTCGCGCAGCACGCAGCCTGCCTCGCGCATGATGTCGGGCAGCCTGAACGAGCCACCGAGTTCGATCAGTTCGCCGCGCGAGACCAGAACCTCTCGCCGGGCTGCAAGGGCACGCAGGAGCAGCACGACTGCGGCGGCGTTGTTGTTGACCACCACAGCTGCAGGCGCCCCGGTGAGTCGGCGCAACCAGCCACTGACATGATCGTCTCGCTCGCCCCGCAAGCCGCGAGTCAGATCGAACTCGAGATTGGAGGCGCCGCGTGAAACGGCTGCGATCGCCTCCAGGGCCTCGGGCGGCAAGGGCGCGCGGCCCAGATTGGTATGCAGCACCGTGCCTGTCAGGTTCAGCACCGGACGCAGCGACGCCTGCATCTGTTCGGCGACCCTGTGCGCAGCCTGCAGGGCCAGCGCAGACTCGGGCTCGATATCGTTGCAGTCCGGACCGGCCGACCCGGGGGCGGCGCTTGATTGACGATGGTGATCCAGAACGTCTCGCACGGCCTGGATCACCATCGGCCGCCCATGCAGGGCGATGCTCTCCGGCAGCGCCGGATGGCGGGCCAGTCGATCCACAGAGGGCAGGCGGGATCGCGATGCGCGCAACACGGCGCTCGGGCGATCAGTCATGCTGAGACTCCTGATGAAACCTCGAGTCTAGCGGGGAACGGCCTGGGCTAGACTGCAAGACTTCGTCGTTGCACCGGAATGCATTCATGAGCCACAAGACCCACGCCCACTTCGATCGCGCTGGCATCGAGCGCGTGATCCAGACCTATTTCGATGGCCTGTATGAAGGGGATATCGACAAACTGGCCTCGGTGTTTGCGCCCTCGAGCAGCCTGACCTGGGCGCATGAAGGCGAGTTCCGGACCATCAGCCGCGATGCCTGGTTCGAGATTGTCAAGGCGCGGCCTTCGCCCCGCTCTCGGGGACTGACCCGCGACGACGGCATTCTGCTGCTCGACCATGCCGGACCCGACACCGCGCTGGTCAAGGTCAAGTGCCAGATTCCGCCCCAGCATTTCACGGATTACCTGAGCCTTCTGCGTACCGGGGGGCGTTGGCAGATCGTGCAGAAGGTCTACGCTGCGGTCATGCAGATCTGAGGGCGATTGAGCGGGCCACGCTCAACCGGTCACGATCAATTCGTCAAGCTCAATTCCTCAAGGTCAGTTCGTCACGCTCAGCTGCCGCCGGACCCGCGCAAGCAGGTCGCCGCGTACGGCAGGCCCGACCAGAGCCAGGGTCGGCGGCTGTTCGATCAGGTGTTGGGCGGCCTTGCACAACTGCTCACGGTCCACGCCTCGGGCCGCTGCGATCCGCTCATGCGGCGGCACGGCGCGGCCCTGCATCAGAATGT
>JBKCEY010000372.1:0-7042 GCA_046304115.1 Burkholderiales bacterium
GCCTCGCCTTCCTCTGCGACCGCCTCGGTCGCCCTGCCCCTCATCCGGCAGGCGGCGCTGCGCCTGCATGCCCTGGATGACGTGCTGATCGCCGCGCGCCCGCTGCAGGCCGCAACCCCTCTGGACAACAGCGGTCTGCAATGCCTCGAGCCCATCAGTGCAGGACACAAGGTGGCAGCGCATGACATCGCCGCCGATGCACCGGTGAGGCGCTACGGTCAGATCATCGGCTTTGCAACGCAGGACATTCGTGCGGGGGCCCATGTGCATGTCCACAACCTGGCCTTCAAGCCCTTCGAGCGCGACCCCGCCATCGGCAGCGCGCGGCAGAACCCAGCAGGCCAGGAAAAGCAGAATCAGCCCGAGCAGTTCATGGGCATCGTGCGAGCTGATGGTCGCGTGGCCACGCGCAATTACATCGGGGTGATCGCCACCGTGAACTGCTCGGCGAGCGTGGCCAAGTTCGTTGCTGCGCATTTCAGTGCAGAAAAACTGGCCGAGCATCCGAATGTCGATGGCGTGGTGGCCATCACCCATGGCTCGGGCTGCGGAATGGATACCGATGGCGAGGGCCTCGATGTGCTCAGGCGCACGATCGCCGGCTATGCACGGCATCCGAACTTTGGTGGCCTGGTCATCATTGGACTGGGCTGCGAAGCCAATCAGATGGATGCCCTCTTTGCCGCCCAGCAGCTCCGTGAATCGGAGCAGCTCAAGGCATTGGTCATCCAGGCCGAAGGCGGTACCCGCAAGACCGTGCAGGCGGGCATCGAAGCCGTGCAGGCCATGCTGCCCGCCGCCAATGCCGTGCAACGACAACCCGTACCCGCCCGCCATCTGGTGGTGGGCCTGCAGTGCGGCGGATCCGACGGCATGTCGGGCATCACGGCCAATCCGGCTCTGGGCGCGGCCTGCGATCTGCTGGTGGCACAAGGCGGTACGGTCATCCTGTCGGAAACGCCGGAGATTTACGGTGCCGAGCATCTGCTCACGGCACGGGCGCAAACACCCGAGGTGGCGCACCGGCTGCTCGAGCGCATCCGCTGGTGGGAGGGCTATTGCGAACGCAATGGCGGCAGCATGGACAACAACCCCTCGCCGGGCAACAAGGCCGGAGGGCTCACGACCATCCTTGAAAAATCGCTGGGCGCCGTGGCCAAGGCCGGTACGACCAACCTGATGGCGGTGAACGAATATGCAGAGCCCGTCAACGCACAGGGACTGGTGTTCATGGACACGCCGGGCTATGACCCCGTCTCGGCCACCGGGCAAGTGGCCGGTGGTGCAAACCTGGTGTGCTTCACCACAGGTCGCGGGTCAGTCTATGGCTGCAAGCCCAGCCCGTCGATCAAGCTCGCCACCAACAGCCGCCTGTATCAGCGCATGAGCGACGACATGGACATCAACTGCGGCGACATCCTGGAAGGCTCGTGCACTGTGGCCGACAAGGGCCGGGAGATCTTCGAGCTCATGCTGCGCGTGGCCAGTGGCGAGCGCAGTCTGAGCGAGCAGCACGGCATGGGACAGGAGGAGTTTGTGCCGTGGCTGCTCGGTGCGGTGATGTAATCAGAGCCTGAAGCCGCGCGCCGCCTGCGACAGTCGACCGGCCTGCTCGCGCAGCGATTCGGCGGCCCCGGCTGATTCTTCAGCCATGGCTGCGTTCTGCTGGGTATCGCGATCGATATCCGAAAGCGATGCGGCCAGATCCTGAACCTGACGCGACTGATCGGCGGTGGCAGCACTCACCTCGCGCACCAGTCGGGTGACTGCATCGATCGACTTCACCACGCCATGGATGGTCTGGCCTGCGTCGCTGACCAGACTCGCACCCTGGCCCACGGTCTTGACGGAATCCGACACGAGGGTTGCGATCTCCCGGGCGGCCGTACCACTGCGCTGTGCCAATTGGCGAACTTCGGAGGCCACGACTGCAAAGCCGCGACCCTGCTCGCCCGCTCGGGCCGCCTCGACCGCTGCATTGAGGGCCAGGATGTTGGTCTGAAAGGCAATCGAATCGACGGTTCGCACGATCTCGGCGATGCGAGCAGAGGCCGACTCGATCTCCTGCATGGTGGCCACCACGCGATCAACCGCCTCGCCACCCTGTGCGGCCTGCTCACTGGCTTGCGCCGCAAGGCGATCGGCCTCGCTCGCCGCCTGGGCGTTGCCCTGAATGCCTTCGCCAAACTGGCCCAACGACGAGGTGGTCTGTTGCAGGCCGGCGGCCTGCCGCTCCGTGCGCATCGACAGATCCTGACTGGCCCCTGCAATCTCACCCGAGGCGGTCGACACCTGATCAATGCCATCGCGTACTTCGGCGATCAGCCCACGCAGGGCCTGCTGCATGTCGGCCATGGCCTGCATCAGGACACCAATCTCATCGCGACCCGCCGTCGGGATGGTGCCGCCGAGATCGCCGTGGGCAATTCTCTGGGCGGCCTGGCTGGCCTGATCCAGGGGATTGAGAATGCGACGTTGCGCCGACAAACCGAGCCAGGTCACCGCCAGCAAGCCCAACAGCGCAATCACGCCCACGGTGCCCAGGGCAGTCATCAGGCGTTCTTCGGCATGCTGCTCCGCGACCATGGACAGCGCCTCGATCGCATCACTCACCTGCTCCATGGATCCCGCGAGCTCTTCAAACGCGCGATCGAAGGCCGGAAGCAGGTCTGCCGTGGCTTTGCGATCAGACGACTTGAGCGCCGCCTCGATGATCTCGCCCGTGGCGCCCACATAGCGTTCAAGAACCGGTTTGACCTCGGCCAGGCTCGCCTTGAGCCCCTCAGGCAGATCGAGTTTGGCGAGCTCGTTGACCTGCTCGCGCAGATGATCCGAGTGCTCCTTCAGATCGGCTCGGATCGATTCAGCCACGTCAGCATCGGCGCCACCCACAGCCAGAGCCCGGTAAGCATCGGCCCGCAAAGCGTCGTGCATCATGTCGGCCTCGAGCTGAGCCCGGATCGCGCTCGCAGTGACTGCGGTTTCGGCCAAGGCGCCCCGCATCTGCCAGGCGGCCTGCAACCCCGCAAAGGCCACAGCGATCACGAGTACGGCGGCTGAACCCATGAACAGGTTCAGGCGGCGACGGATGGTCCAACCGGTCGAAAACATCAGGAACTCCACAAACGATCAACACTGGCCTGAAGGGTCGCCGCGAAGCTGCGCCAAGACGATGAGCGGCAGACGAAATGCCGTTGTTCGCCGCTGACAGGCAGTCGACCGACCATCCGAAACCACGCAGCCGCAACCGGAAATTGCTGCATCCTTCGCCTGCGTCCATGGCGGACCTTCTCCAGCGGCGCATGGCACCGTCCCTTTCTTTTGCTTTCATCGACCTCCTTTCATCATGATCCAGACCAACATGCCCTCAATGATGCGCAGCACGCTGTCCTGCACCCTTCTCGCCGCAGGACTCTTCACCCTGAGTTCGGCCCATGCCGTGCGACCCCTGATTACCGACGATGCCGCAGTGAATGACCGGGGTCAGTGCCAGATCGAGGTCTGGCAGGAAAGAACGCAGGGCGTGCGTGGCCCGACCCTGGCGCCCGCCTGCGGCATTGCCGATGGACTGGAGTTCGGCGTGTCCTATACCCGCTACTCGCCTGTCTCGGCGGATGCAGGCGGCTATGGCCTGCAACTGAAGACCGTCTTTGAGTCGATCAAGACCGAACGCTGGGCGTTTGGCGCCAAGCTCAACACGGTTTCAGTACACAACCGGTTCACCCGGGGTTACAGCCCGGACGAGTACTCGGTCACCTTGCTGGGCAGCGGCAAGTACGGCAATGGCCTGTCCCTGCATATCAACCTGGGCGTAGCCCATGACCGCACCGCGAGCGAGACCTCGGCCACCTACGGCCTGGCTGTGGTTCAGGAATTTGGCCAGTCCGGCTTCGTGTTTGCCGAACTGAACGGCGATCACCGGTCGGGCGCGTTTCGCAATGCCGGTGCTGCGGTCTGGCTGATCCCGGAGCGCCTGAGCATCGACTTCTCGGCCGGTCGACAGAACGGCGGGGGCGGCAGCACCGAGTACACCATTGGCCTGGGCTTTTATGGCACCAAGGTCTTCGGTCAGTAATCGGTCCTGAGCCTGCCCCGACAACCCGATGGCTGGTCGATCATGTCGCGGCCGGCACCCTCAGTCCTGGGGCTTGCCACGCAGCGCCTTGATGCGGCTGCGGGCCAGCTTGTCGTCCACCCGGCGCCGTTGCGAGGCGAGCGTCGGGCGTGTCGGGCGGCGTTCCTCAGGAACGAAATCAGCCTTGTCGACCAGGGCCTGAAGCCTTGCAATCGCATCGTCTCGGTTCTTCTCGAGACTGCGAAACCGCTGAGCCTTGATCACCACGACACCGTCGGTGCTGATCCGGGCATCACGCAAAGCCAGCAGGCGCGCCTTCAGATCGGGGGCGAGAGACGATGCCTGCACATCGAAGCGCAGGTGCACCGCATTGGACACCTTGTTGACGTTTTGACCGCCCGCGCCCTGGGCCCGGATAGCGGTCAGTTCGATCTCGGAGGGGTTCAGCAGCGCCATGTCATCGTGGAGTCCGGTGAACGGGCCCCGCGCAAACCGGGCTGACAGCTTTTCAGGCGCGGTGACACGATCGCGCCTGAAAATGCGGTCGGCCAGCAGGTCAGCGGGAGGCTGGACCCAGGGTCTTGACCCACTCGCCGGCCTGAGCGGCCGCGCGATTGGCGCCATCGAGAACGCCAGGGTAGGTAAAGAATCCGTGATGCATGCCCGGATACCGGGTCAGGGTGGCAGGCACACCCGCCTCGATCAGGCGCATGCCATAGGCCTCCCCTTCGTCACGCAGCACATCGACAGCGGCGGTGATGATCAGCGCAGGGGGCAGGCCCTTCAGGTCCTGTGCAAGCATGGGCGCCGCCTGCGCAGACAGCCCGCGCGCCTGCTGCTCGCTGTGCGCACCACCCAGATAGAGGTCCCAGAACCAGATCATGACATCGCGGGTCAGGCCATAGCCTGAAGCGAACTCGGCATACGAATCGAAGGCCGCGGTGTAGTGCGCCGTGACCGGATAGATCAGCAACTGTCCTGCCAGCGGCAGCCCTTCGTCGCGGGCACGCAGTGCCACGGCAGCGGCCAGATTGCCCCCTGCACTGTCGCCTGCCACCACGGTGCGGGCCGGATCGATACCCAGCTCGGCCGCTTGACTCAGCGCCCATCGGGTCGCTGCCATGCAGTCCTCAGGGGCAGCCGGAAACCGATGCTCGGGTGCCATGCGGTAATCCACCGAGACGATCACGGCCTGCGCCTCGGTTGCGAGGTTGCGGCACAGGGCATCATGGGTGTCGAGGTCGCACAGCACCCAGCCGCCACCATGGAAATAGACGATCAGGGGCAGGGCGCCCTGCGCGCCGTCAGGTCGATAGATGCGCAGGCGAAGGTCGCCCCCAGGCCCTGCGATGACCCGATCCTGGCCCACCGGGCTTGCCGGACGCGGCACCAGCTTGGCCATGGATTCGGAATAGCCTCGACGGGCCACCTCCACGGGCAGCGTGTTGACGGCAGGACGGCCTTCAAACAGCTTGAGCAGGGCGCGGACTTGAGGATCGAGTTCCATGGCGGTCTCCTGAGGTCGTGAGTCTTGTCGGACTGTTCTGGGTGGAAATGCGTGTGCGACTGGGGTTCGGCTCGTGATGCTCAGGGTTGCAACACCACGCGACCGACCACGCGGCCCGCTGCAAGATCCTGGAGCGACTGATTCACTTCAGCCAGGGGCTTGAGGGTCAGGGGGATCTCAGGCAACTGAATGCGCTGGGCAAGTTCCACCAGCTCGCGAAGCTCATTGAGCCCTGACACATAGGAGCCGATCACGGTCATCGATTTGAATGGGAACATCGGCACCGGGCAGCGGAACTCGCCCCCAAACAAGCCGACGATCACCACCGTGCCCGCACGGCGCACAATGCCTGTGGCCAGCGTGGTCGAGCCTTCGGATCCCACAAAATCGATGACACCCAGGATCTGATTGCCGGTGAGCTTCATGGCCGCACGCGCGGCATCGGCGCCCGACGGATCAATCGCATCGGCAGCCCCATAGCGAAGGGCCATCTCGCGCTTGGCCGGATCGGGATCAATGGCCAGCACCCTGGCCTTGGAGATCGCGGAGAGCAGGGCCACGGCCGTCATGCCCACGCCCCCGCATCCCACAACCGCAATCCAGTCCTCGGCATTTGCCTCAGGCACCTTGCGGATCGCACCATAAGCGGTGATGCCCGCACAGGCATAGGTGGCGGCGCGCGCAGGATCCAGCGTGCCGATCGGCACCAGATAGCGGTCGTGCGGCACACGGCACAGGTCGGCATAGCCCCCGGGCAACTGCATGCCCAGATTGCGCGCTGCGCGGTTGCACAGATGGTCGTTGCCGCCCAGGCAGGTCGGGCACTCGCCGCAACCCAGCCAGGGATAGACCACCACCCGGTCGCCCACCTTCACACCCGTGACCTCGGGGCCCACCTCAACCACTTCACCGCCGATCTCATGACCCATGGTGACTGGCAACTTGGTGCCACCGCGCTCGAGGTTGGTGGTCTTGCCACCGCCCATGTCGAAGCCACCGCTCTGAATGTGCAGATCGGAGTGGCAGATGCCGCAGTGGGTGACCCGCACCGTGACCTCATGGCCGACCGGCGCCTCAAGGGTGTCTTCGTGCAGCTCCAGGGCTTCGCCCCACTTCGGAAAGGCCCAGCGATGGGCGCAGCGGTAGTTCATCAGTCAGTCTCCTGTAATCAGCGCAGCGGCTTGAAACGCAGACGCGTGGGCCGTGCGGCCTCATCGCCCAGACGGCGCTTCTTGTCGGCCTCGTATTCCTGGTAGTTGCCATTGAAGAAGGTCCACTGCGAATCGCCCTCGGCCGCGAGGATATGGGTGGCGATCCGATCGAGGAACCAGCGGTCGTGCGAAATCACGAGCACCGAGCCCGCGAATTCGAGCAGCGCGTCTTCAAGTGCACGCAGGGTTTCGATGTCGAGGTCGTTTGAGGGTTCGTCGAGCAGCAGCACGTTGCCACCGGCCAGCAGG
>JBKCEY010000373.1:0-1568 GCA_046304115.1 Burkholderiales bacterium
GGCGTGGGCTCTCGCGAGGAACTCGCCGGATGGGGCGAGCACACCGTCGACGACCGCCTGTCCGACAAGGTGCTGCTGCCGGGTTTCGTGGAGGGCCACAGCCATCTGGGCGAAGGTGTCTACTGGCGCTACATCTATTGCGGCTTTTTTGATCGCATGGGCCCCGATGGCCGCATCTGGCCGGGTCTGGGTTCGATCGAGGCCGTGGTGCAGCGACTGCTTCAGGTGCAGGCCGAGCGCCCGGGCGACACCTCGCCGATCGTGGCCTGGGGCTTTGATCCGATCTATTTCACCGGTCGCCGTTGCAACCGCCATGATCTCGATCGGGTGAGCACCACGCGGCCGATCGCGCTCATGCATGCCAGCGGCCACATCACCAACGGCAACAGCCTTGCGCTCGAGCTGGCCGGACTGCTTCGCCCGGGTGTCGATCATCCGGGCATTCTGCTCGGCGACGACGGCCTGCCCAATGGCGAACTGCGTGGCCCAGAAGCGATGACACCGGTGCTGGTCAAGTGCGGGGTGAGCCGTGACGTCATGGCGGGCGACACCGAAGGGGCACTGGCCTTCGGGCAGCTGGCCGTGCGCAAGGGCGTGACCACCGCCACCGATCTGGCCAGTTCGATCAACGAACGCAACATGGAGCAGTTGCTCGAGGTGACGGGCCGGGCCGACTATCCCGTGACCCTGGTGCCTG
This sequence comes from Burkholderiales bacterium, assembly GCA_046304115.1. Lineage (GTDB taxonomy): Bacteria > Pseudomonadota > Gammaproteobacteria > Burkholderiales > Burkholderiaceae_E > UBA4615. Next base: position 698 of record JBKCEY010000373.1, read on the forward strand.
CCATGCATGTGCGCGGCCAAACGGCCGAGCAGGCCATCGAGCGTGCTCTCACCCTGAAAGCGCGCTCCAGCGAGCGCCTGCTGCTCGGTCGGGTCAAGGCCCATGCCGATGGTTCCATTCAGGGCTTTTCAGCGCGGCTGCGTTGGCCGGGCTACTTCAATGGCGCCCCGCAAGGCCTGTGGTACGTCGAGCCCGAATACCTGCGCCGGGTCTATGCCTTGGCGCTGGAGAACGGCGTGCAGATGCATACCCACACCAACGGCGATGCCGCCATCGATCTGGCGCTCGATTGCATTGAAGACGCCCTGCGCAAGCATCCTTCCGGCGATCACCGCTTCATGCTGCAACACTGCCAGATGGCCGACCGGGCCCAGTTGCAGCGCATGAAGGCCCTCGGTGTCGGTGGCAATTTCTTTGCCAATCATCACTTCTACTGGGGGGATGCGCACTACGGGCTCACGCTGGGGCCGGATCGGGCCGAGCGCATGAATCCCTGCCGCTCGGCGCAGGAGCTCGGTGTGCACTGGACCATTCATTCGGATGCTCCGGTCACGCCACTGGGCCCTTTGCATGTGGCCTGGTGTGCGGTCAATCGCATCACTGCGAGCGGTCGGCTGCTCGGCACACACGAACGGGTGAGCGTCGGCGAGGCCCTGCGCGCCGTGACCCTGGGTGCCGCCTGGACCCTGCATCTGGATCAGGAGATCGGCAGCATCGAAGCCGGCAAACGCGCCGACTTCGCCGTGCTGGAGGACGACCCTTTCGAGATCGACCCCGGCCGACTCAAGGACGTACGGGTCTGGGGCACGGTGCAGGGTGGGCGTGTATTTGCCGCGCAGCCTGCCCGGGATTGACTAAAGCACGGCTTCGA
>JBKCEY010000374.1:0-6485 GCA_046304115.1 Burkholderiales bacterium
TGCGCACCGGCTCTCAACGATCGTGGATGCGAATCAGATCATCGTGCTCGACCAGGGGCGCATTGTGGAGCGCGGCACGCATGCTTCATTGCTCGAAGCCGGCGGCACCTACGCTGCGATGTGGGCGATGCAGGCGGGCGATGATTCCGAGGGCGACAGCAGCAATCGCTCAGTGCCCGGGACCCTGTAGCTCAGCGACCCTCAGGCGCTGCGCATGGCGAGCACGCGCCGGGCGCGCTCCACCACCGGTCGATCGATCATCTTGCCCTCGAGCATCACCGCGCCGCGGCCCTCCCGGGCTGCCGCTTCGTCGGCATCGACCACCTTGCGGGCCCAGTCCTGCTCGGCGGCAGAGGCTGAAAATCCGCGGTTGACGATGGCCACCTGCTTGGGATGGATGCATACCGTGCCGGTGAATCCCATGCCACGAGCCGCCTGAACTGACGCGCCAAAGGCGGCTTCGTCGTGGATTTCGGCCAGGCCACCCGGCAGGCCCCAGGGCTGCAGCCCGAACGCATGCGCTGCGGTCACCATCATTTGAGCGGGCCAGCCCAGTGCGGGCAGGGCGGGAGCGACACCGATCGCGGTGGAGTAATCCTCCGGGCCGAAAACCAGTGCGCACAGAGAAGGATGGGTTGCGATCTGGGTACTGGCCAGAATCCCGCGCGGCGACTCGATGAGGGCTGCGATGGGTCGTCCTCCGGGATGTGCCGCCTTGAGCAGCGCATCCGCCCGCTCGATATCGGCCAGCGACTCGACCTTGGGCAGCATCAGCGCGGCGACCTGGCCCAGCGGCAGGGCCGCAATGTCGGCGGCGGTGTCAGGCGCAAGTGCATTGACCCGCACCAGCACCGTGGCGCCACGCGCATGCAGCTGCGCCACCGCAGCGGCGGCCATCGCGCGGGCTTCCGCCTTGCGGTCGCCCTGAACCGAATCCTCGAGATCGACAATCAGCGCATCGGCACCGCGTTCGGTGGCCTTGGCCAGCAGCGCGGTGGAGGTGGCCGGCAGAAACAGCAGCGAGCGAAGCGGGGCGATCGAACAGGAAGGCATGACGAGGTTCTGTGAGCAGATCGATTTCGGGGGCGCGTGGGGCAGCTTGGAAAGCAACGCTTCGGTTCAGAGACCGAACGCGTTCAGTTCGACAGATTGATCAGGCGCTCACCGGCCAGCCAGTGACCGAGATTGTCCAGAAACAGCTGTCGATCGCGCAGGGGATTGCCCAGTGAGGCCGCAGCATTGTGGGGAGAGATCCAGACATTGCGCAGTGACCACAGGGGCGAGTCGGCGGGCAGGGGTTCGGTCGCAAACACATCGAGATAGGCCCCGGCGATGGTGTGCCGGGCCAGTGCATCAGCCAGTGCAGCCTCATCGATCACGGGTCCCCGACCGACGTTGGCCACTCGGGCGTGAGCAGGCAGCAGGCCAATCCGCCGCGCATCGAGCAGGCCTCGGGTGAGATCGGACAACGGGCAGGCCAGCACCAGCCAGTCACACTGCGGCAGCGCGGTGTCGATTTCGGCATAGGTCAGGGTCTGATCGACCTCATCGCAGGGCACGGCCTGTTGCCGAACGCCGATGGTGCGCATGCCAAAGGCCCGCATCAGCCGGGCCACTTCGCGACCGATCGGCCCGAGTCCCACGATGACCGCAGTCTGCTCGGACAGATCGCGCGGCGAACCGGTGCCCAGCATCGGCTGCCAGACCTTGCGTGCCTGTGCGTCGATCCAGCCCGGAAAGCCTCGGGTCTGAGCCAGGACGGCCGCCATCACGGTATGGGCAATCGGAACCGAGGTCACGCCCGATGAGGTGGTCAGACGGATGCCCCGGGCCTGCGCAGCACGGTACTCCGGAAAATCGGCCCCGGCCGACATGACATGAAGCCACTGCAGCGCGGGGGCGGCATCGACCAGGGCAAAGAAGTCTTTCATGGCCGAGGGCCTGGCTCCGCTGCGGGCAGCCGCGAACACATCGCGTGAGAACCAGGCACCGGTGAGTTCGTTGACGCGTGCGGGCGATGCCGCCAGCGCGGTGGGCGTGAGGCAGGTCAGTTCGACGGATCGCTGTCGGGCGACTTCAGTGAACCGATCGCCAGACTCAGCCAGGGCCTCATCGGAGACCAGCAGGACCGGGCGCATCAGCGATCGAGAATCTGGCTCAGGAACTGACGCCCGCGTTCGCTCTTGGGGTTGCCAAAGAAGCCTTCGGGTGTGTCCTGCTCGACGATCTCGCCATGGTCCATGAAGATCACCCGATCGGCCACGGCCCGTGCAAAGCCCATCTCGTGGGTCACACAGATCATGGTCATGCCCTCGCGGGCCAGATCGATCATGGTGTCGAGCACTTCCTTCACCATTTCGGGGTCGAGCGCCGAGGTGGGCTCATCGAACAGCATGATCGACGGGTTCATGCACAGGGCCCGTGCGATGGCCACACGCTGCTGCTGGCCGCCCGAGAGTTGCCCCGGATATTTGGGGGCCTGCTCGCGGATATGCACGCGATCAAGCAGCTCGAGGGCGCGGGCTTCGGCCTGCGCCTTGGGCATCTTGCGCACCCAGATCGGCGCGAGCGTGCAGTTCTCGAGCACGGTCAGGTGCGGAAAGAGGTTGAACTGCTGGAACACCATGCCCACGTTGGCGCGGATCGCATCGATGTGCTTGAGGTCATCATCAAGCTCGGTGCCGTTGACCACGATGCGCCCCTTCTGGTGCTGCTCCAGGCGGTTGATGCATCGGATCAGTGTGGACTTGCCCGAACCCGAAGGGCCGCACACCACGATCTTTTCGCCGCGAACCACGGTCAGGTCAATGTTCTTGAGCACCTGAAAATCACCGAACCACTTGTTGAGGCCGGAGATTTCGATCGCGGGGCCGGTGCTGCCCTGGGCTTGGGCGGCCGGCCCTTGCGATGCGGTGGAAGCCTGCGAGGGCAAGGGAGCGCTTGCTGACATGATGATTCCTTGGTGGGCCGTTCAGCGACGGCTGCCGCGCGCGAGTTCGCGCTCAAGCCACTGGCTGTACTTCGACATCGCGTAGCAGAAGATCCAGTAGATGATGATCGAAAAAAGAAAGGCCTCGATGAAGTACTTCTTCCAGGCAAAGTCGGTCTCGACGGACTTCTTGACCGCATAGGCGAAGTCATAGATGGCGATGATCACCACGAGCGAGGTGTCCTTGAACAGCGAGATGAAGCTGTTGACCACGGGCGGAATCGAAATGCGCAGGGCTTGCGGCAGGATGATCAAACCCATGGTCTTCCAGTACGACAGACCGAGCGCCTCGGCGGCTTCGTACTGACCTTTGGGCACGGCCTGCAATCCACCGCGCACGGCCTCGGCCAGATAGGCCGCCACGAACAGGATGATCGCCACCTGAGCGCGCAGCAGCTGATCGATGCGAAACCCTTCGGGCATGAAGAGCGCAAACATCACGCTGGCCATGAAGAGCACGGTGATCAGCGGCACACCCCGCACCACCTCGATGTAGATCACGCAAAACGACTTGATGATGGGCAGGCTGCTGCGCCGGCCCAGTGCCAGCACGATGCCCAGCGGAAAGGCAAAGCCGATGCCGAAAATCGACAGGATCAGCGTGACGGGCAGCCCGCCCCACTGCTCGGTGCGCACCGGTGCGAGTCCTGCGCCACCGGCCATGAGCCAGTAGGACACCGTGATGCCCACCACCCAGGGCACCACCAGAGCGGGCTTCCAGAAGCGGCGCAGCGCCGAGATCACGAGCAGGGCGCAGAGCACGACAATCACCAGCGCGGGACGCCACTGCTCGTCGAAGGGATAGACCCCGAACATCATGAAGCGGAACTTGTTCCAGACCACCGCCCAGCAGGCGCCCTGGCCCCGGACCGCATCACAGGCGGCTGCGGGTTGCAGGCCCCAGACCGCATCAATGAAAAGCCACTGCACCGCAGGCGGAATGATCCAGGCCAGCAAGGCCAGCAGCAGCACCGTGACCGCCGAGTTGGCGGGCGTCGAGAACAGATGGGTTCGCAGCCAGGTGGTCATCTCAGCGCTCCACCAGTCGCATGCGATGGTTGTACCAGTTCATGAACAGCGAGATGGCCAGGCTGATCGACAGGTAGACCGCCATCAGGATGGCAATGGCTTCAATGGCCTGGCCGGTCTGGTTCATGGTGGTGTTGGCGACCGCCACCAGATCCGGGTAGCCGATGGCCACGGCCAGTGACGAGTTCTTGGTGAGATTCAGGTACTGGCTGGTCATGGGAGGAATGATCACGCGCAAAGCCTGGGGCAATGTGACCAGCCGCAGCCGCTGACCGGGTGACAGACCCAGCGCCATGGCTGCCTCGCCCTGTCCCCTGTCGACGGCCAGAATGCCCGCACGGACCACCTCGGCGACGAAGGCGGCGGTATAGGTCGACAGCCCGATCAGCAGCGCCGTGAACTCGGGCGAGAGCACCTTGCCGCCCGTGAAATCAAAACCCGAGAGCTCGGGCACTTCAATCTGGGTGGGTGCGCCCATCACCGCCCATACCAGCACGGGAAGGCCGACGATCAGGGCCAGCGAAGGCCAGCCGACCGGTGGCTGTGCGCCCGTCAGTTGCTGGAGGCGCCGAGCGCGAACCCGCCAGGCCAGGGCCAGCACGATGCCCGCGATCAGGGCCCATTTGACGCCACTCCAGGCCGCGTGCTCGGCTGGCCAGGCAAACCGAAAGCCGCGCTGGCTGATGAAGACCGCGTCGCCGAAGCGGATGGCTTCAGCCACCGCAGGAAGCAATTCGGTAAAGAGTCCGTACCAGACGAAGAGCTGCAGCAGCAGCGGCACATTGCGCATGACCTCGACATAGACCGAGGCAAGCTTTGCGAGCAGCCAGTTCGAGGACAGCCGCGCGACACCGATCAGGGTGCCCAGCACGGTGGCAATCACAATGCCCAGAAACGCAACCAGCGCGGTATTGAGCAGGCCCACGACAAAGGCGCGGCCGTAGCTGTGGGTCGCATCGAACTCGATCTGCTTTTCGGCGAGTTCGAAGCCCGCTTCACGACCCAGAAAATCGAAACCGACCCGGATCTGACGGGTTTCAAGGTTGTGCAGGGTATTGGAGACCAGTACCCAGCCGGTGATGATGACCGCGGCCAGCAGCAGGGCCTGATAGATCAGGTTGCGGGTGCGTTCGTTGCGAAGCATCAGTGGCTTTCAGAAACACTGCGCGGGTCCGGCCAGAGCAGGACCCGCGCAGGTGGTACGACGGATCAGAGACTCAGACTGCGATCAGCGCAGCGGCGGGGCGTACATCAGGCCGCCGTCTTTCCACTGGGCGTTCTGGCCGCGCTCGATGCCGAGCGGGCCGATGTTGCGGGTATAGATCTCGCCGTAATTGCCGACCGACTTCACGGCACGCACCAGCCAGTCTGCATCCAGGCCCATGCCCTTGCCCAGGTCGCCCGAGGTGCCCACGATCCGCTGGATCACCGGGTCCTTGCTCTCGGCCTTCATGCGATCGACATTGGCTGCGGTCACGCCGTATTCCTCGGCCTCAACCAGACCGAAGAGCGTCCAGCGAACGATGTTGAAGAAATCCCAGTCGCCACGGCGGATCATCGGTCCGAGCGGCTCCTTGGAGATCGCATCCGGCAGGATCACGTAGTCGTCAGGGGTCGGAGCCTTGCGGCGGGTGGCGGCCAGGCCCGAGATGTCGGTGGTGTAGACATCGCAGCGGCCCGCAAAGAAGGCCTGCTCGATCTGGTTCAGTTCGGCGATCACGACCGGCTTGAAGGTCATCTTCTTGCTGCGGAAGTAGTCCGACAGGTTCAGCTCGGTGGTGGTGCCCGGCTGCACGCAGATCGTGGCGCCATTGAGCTGCGCGGCGCGGCTGATCTTCGCGGATTTCTTCACCATGAAGCCCTGGCCGTCATAGAACAGCGTGCCGGCAAACGTGGAGCCCATGGTCGCATCGCGTGAGGATGTCCAGGTGGTGTTGCGTGCCAGCATGTCGACTTCACCCGATTGCAGGGTGGTGAAGCGGTTCTGGGCATTGGTGGGCACGAACTCGACCTTGTTGGGGTCGCGCAGGATGACCGCGGCGACCGCGCGGCAGAAGTCGACATCGAGGCCGCTCCACTTGCCTTGCGCGTCGGGAGCCGAGAAGCCGAGCAGGCCGGTGTTGACGCCGCAGCGCAGCACGCCTTTCTGTTTGATGGCATCGAGGGTCGGGCCGGCCGAAGCGCTCAGGGGCGCCAGCGCCGGCAAAGCAAACGCCGAGGCGATCGCCAGTTTCTTGATCCAGCTGGTTGTCATGGGGTGATCCGAAAAGGGGTTGAACGGCCGCCGTGCCATGCCGGAAACGGCGGAACGGGCCGAGTCTACGGCCAATCCCGCAGGCCGCACAAGAACACCGGCTGCTACCATCCGGGCATGAATTCCACCGACACCACCGCCGTCCTGATCACCGACCCGCAGCCGCCCCGGCCCGCCGCCAGCCTGGTGCTGGTGCGCGATGCCTCACCGGGC
>JBKCEY010000375.1:0-627 GCA_046304115.1 Burkholderiales bacterium
CTGCTGCAACAGGCCCTCTGGAATCGCGGCTCGCGCCGCCTCGAGGACGAGGGCATCGAGCATCTCGGGCGTGAGTTCACCCTCGGGCTGATCGTCGCTGGCATCCGCCTGCGGGGGGGGCGGGCGATCTTCAGACTGTGCAGCCGATTCAGATCCGGGTTGGGCCGGTGGCGCAGCGGCTTCAGTCTGGGGTTCAGCCGGCTCTGGCTCCTGGGGCTGGGACGCATCGGCAGCGTCGTCCTCGGGATCTTGCTGCTGCGACGCATCGTCAGGCTCCATCGGCGCAGGCCACTGCGTGGCACGCGGTGCCAGCACCAGACGCGCTGCCAGGGCGAGGTCATCGGCATCGATCACCTCGCGCGCATCGAGCGCGGCCGCGGCACAGGCGGCCCGCAAGGCCAGCACCGGTGCGCGCAAGCTCTCGATGCCCAGCGCCAGCGCGGTGTTGCACAGTGCCTCGATCGCCTCATCGGGCACACGCACATGCCGCAGATGCTGACGGGCCTGCTCCGTGTCAGCGCTCAACCCGTCTTCATCGGGCCGGGAATCAAGAACCCCCTGCAGAGCCACGGGCGAGAGACTGCCCAGATCAAGCCTGAAAGCCAGCCGCTCAAGCAGGCGAGCGGG
>JBKCEY010000376.1:0-1773 GCA_046304115.1 Burkholderiales bacterium
CTCTTTAACGAGCACATCAGCACCATTGCTGCGGTGGGGTCTACGCTGTTGTCGATGTATACGGGCCTCAAGGGGTTGGTTGGGTAGCGTTTAAACACACCATCGATCATGACCAGACTTGAGACCGCCGTACCTGAAGACCACCTGGACAGAACGGAAGATGGCTGCGGGCGCGGTAGATTCGCGCTTCAACCTCGACTCGTGGGGCCGGTGGGTGAGTGCGGCTGAACAGGGCCCCCCTGACGAGTGCGGAGCTCGGCAGACCGCAGGGGGCAGTACAGCATTCGCGTCAACGACCCGTGGCGGATCTGCTTTGTGTGGAAGACCGTCGGAGCAGATCGCGTCGAGATCGTGGACTACCACTAGGACATTAAAGATGGCCAAGTTGCTGGACGAAATTCACCCGGGCGAAATTCTGCTCGAGGACTTCATGAAGCCCATGGGCATCAGTGCGCGTCAGCTCGCGGCCGACATTGATGTCTCGCCGAGCAGGATCAGCGAGCTGGTGAACGGTCAGCGCCCCATCACCGCGGATACGGCGGTTCGGCTTGGTTTGTTTTTTGGCATGGAGGGCAGGTTCTGGCTCAACCTTCAGTCTGAATACGACATCCGGGTGGCCGATCGGGAGCTTCGAGCCAAGCTCACGCCCAGGGTTCGTGTTTTCCAGCCTGTGGAACCATAAATGAGACTCATCAAGAACTTTCTAGCAGTGTTGCTTACGCTACTGAGCCTCAGTGCATACGGCCAGAACCTCGCCCGATACAACTGGACCCGCTTGCCCATTTCAGTTGGTGCGGATGCCTACATCGATCTGACAAGACTGGAAGGCGACAAGGTTTTCGGCTTCAAGGTGGTCACGCTCCTGTCGTTTGATCAGATCTCGAGTGCGCAGATGTGGGGACTGTCGGATGTGTCGGAACTGTCGGTTAATTGCAGCACGGGGACTTTTCAGTACCTGAAGACCACCTGGACAGAAAAGCAGATGGCTGCAGGCAAGATTGAAAAGGTCTTCAACGCGCCCCAGAAAACGCCCACCCGCATCACAGACGTAATGGACGGGACCTACGAGCGCCGGCTCTTCAGGTACCTCTGCGCCTGAACAGCAGGCGCTTGAGGCCCATGATGAAAATCACCAGGGTCATGAAAAGAGAGATCGCCACCGCAGGCGCCTGGATGTACAACTTTTCAAACACCCACATCATGATGTCCACCAGATCCTCTGTGACATAATCCACCCGAATCGACACACAGTCGCCGGGATTGCTTGCAGGAATGCGCAGGCACTCGGTGCGAGCGCGCTCCTGCATGCGGGGCTGCGACCAGTAGTCGCTCCCCGCATAGGTGAGAAGCTAACGGTGGTGCCACGACACCCCAAAGGCCAGCCAAAGAGCCCAGAGCACCATCAACCCCTTGAAGATCCTCTTGATAGACCGCATGGCAAACCCGTGTGTGCGTTTGTCTGTCTTGATGCGGTGTGCGAGTTGCGGCTCTAGGGATGGATGAGGTTTTGATAGTCCTCCATGAGGACGTCGCCCAGTTGACTCGCCCTCGCCGCTAGACGCATCGCGTCTTCCGAAAGCGCTCTTGCGTGCTCGGTGAGCCTGCGTAGCTCCCCCAGTTCACGGTGTACCTGGTTGGCCTTTTGGCGCTCGATGATCTGCAGCGCCTGCAGCGGTTGATCGGTATGAGCCATGGGCAGGAAGTTGTCGAGCAACTCGGCATACACACCATTGATCAGATTCAGCTCGGCGCGAGAAATACAGGCCTCAGAGT
>JBKCEY010000377.1:0-6184 GCA_046304115.1 Burkholderiales bacterium
GCGCAGTTCGTGATCTCGATGGTGGCCGATGATGTCGCCAGCCATGACGTGATGCTGGGTGAACACGGGGTGATCCCGGTCTTCAGCGGGCAAGCCATCCTGGACTGCAGCACCAACAGCCCCACCTTTGCCCAGCAGGCCGCGCAGGCTGCCGCGGCGCGCGGTCTGGCCTATCTCGATGCCCCGGTGTCAGGCAGCCTCGCTCAGGCTCAAGGACGCGAACTGGTCTTCATGGTGGGCGGGCCTGTCGCTGCCTTCGAGGCTGCGCAACCGCTCTTTGCAGCCATGGGCCGGCAGGCCACCCGGCTGGGCGAATCCGGCAGCGGTGCGAGCGTGAAGCTGGTCAACAACATGCTCTCGGGCATCACCAATGCGGCGCTGGCCGAGGCGGTACGGATGCTCGAGGCGGCCGGCATCGATCCGATGCAGGCGCTGCCTGTGCTGGCCGAAGGCGCTGCAGGATCACGCCTGATGCGAACCAAGATCCCCAAGCTGGCTGCCCGCGAGTTCTCGCCGCAGTTTCAGCTGGCCCTCATGGACAAGGATCTGCGCTACCTGCTGGAGTGGGCCGGTCGCATGGACTGTCCGCTGCCAGTGGCCACGGCTGCGCGGCTGCAGATGCAGGCCGCGCGTCGTGCGGGCCTGGGCGATCAGGATGTCAGCGCGGTGATCCGGGCACTGGGCTGACAGGACGCGTGCCGGGGAAAATTCATCCAGGCGTTATCGCGCCACTGACGAGGACGCGCAGGGCACGGCATCGGCCGGGACACGATGCCGACGCCCGATCATGAACTTGTAGCCGGTGGGGCCGAACTGTTCGGTATGGGGCAGGCCTGCATCCAGACTCACGAGGTCGCCCGGCCGGTAGGTGCGTGAGACGCCTGCACAGGTGATCGTGACCTCGCCCGAGAGGACGAGCGCCAGCACATCGAAGTCATGGGTGTGCGTGTCGTTGAATCCATTGGGCGCGGCCCGACGAATCTCGGGCTCGCTGTAACCCTCCTGGCGCAGGCGCTCTTCGAAGCGGCCGCGGCCAGGAGCATCCGCTGAAGGCTTGTCTGGTCCGCTGTAAAAGCTCGGAAAACCGACCTTGACCCACTCGCCGTCCGACGCCCAGGCCTTGCAGCTGTCGAGCAGCACGGGTTTGCTGACCTTGGCCACACCGTAGGACTTCTGGCGAGCTTCGCGCATGGACTGAAAGGCAACGGTCGCCATTTGCTGCAGCATCTCGCGGATGTGCGTGCAGGAGTCGCGCTGCTCCAGGCGCTCGGACACCGCCTTCAGGAAACCCTTGCGGATCGACAGGCCGATCAGCTGACTGAAGTTGGCGGCTCCTTGCTGACACACCGCGTGCGGATGCGAGTCGGCCCGCGCTTTCATGTCACGGATCACCCCCTCGGCATCGACGGTCATGGTGACCACCATGTCATGCATGAACTCGCCCGCATCGAGAACACCACCGGGCCAGTTGCTCATGCGGTAGTGCTTGTTGTCGGTGAGTCGGGCGTCGACATCAAAGAGGCCATCGCTGCGGGCAAAGCCTTCGAGCGTGATGGTCCGGTTGTGCAGGGGCGTGCGTTCGATGGTCATGAGTGAGTCCAGGCCCTTCTGTTGGTCCAGGTCTTCTGGTTAGTCCAGGCCTTCTGGTTAGTCCAGGCCCTTTTGTTCGGCAAGAATCTTCTCGACGAGTTCGAAGAACCGTTCATAAAAACCGCGCGAGGCGATGGTTTCGCTGCCCACCTTGATCAGGGCCTCACTGCCCGATCGGATGGGGACTGAAATGGAGCCGAGTGGCGAGACGCCGATACTGGCCGCGGTACTCGACTTCTTGAGTGTGAATCGATCATGCACCGCGCTGGCATACAGCACCGTGGTGCGCTCGCCCCGCGCCGAGGGAGCGCACACCACATGAAACTCGATCACTGCATGCACCTCGCCCTCGGGCTGAAAGCGCTTTTGCGCCTGCACCTGATCGTTATCGGCCGCAGCGCCTGATGAGGCGATGTAGCCCTGGCTGAGCAACGCGCGGCGGGCCGCGTTGCAGGTATCGGCCGTACCTGCGACAAAGTCGCGTGCAAAGGCCGAGCGGGCATCGAAGGTTTCACGCTCATAGACCGGCACGGGCGCCGCGGGCAGTACCTGCGAGACCCGAGGCATCGAGCAGCCTGCAAGCCCAGATGAGCCCAGTACGCCCAGGGCCCCCAGGACACCCACAGCCATGCGCCGGGCAAGACCTCGCCCTCGCGAGCCTGGTCCGTGATGCGGGCCGGGCCGACGCTGGCGCGGGTCCTGACGCATCAGCCCAGAACCTCGCGCGCAATGATCTCGCGCTGGATTTCGGAGGTGCCGCCAAAAATGGTGTAAGCCCGGGCGTTGAGGTACTGCGCCACGATCGGGCGAGCGGCATCGGGCAACCCCGCCGGGGAGTCATGCTCATCCATCGGGCGTTCGGTCTCCCAGGCCAGGGCATCGGGGCCGAGCAGACGCAGCGCGAGCCGGGTGATCGACTGGTGGATTTCGCTCCAGCGCAGCTTGAGCAAAGAGGACACCGTAGAACCCGGATTCTGGCCGAGGGTCATGGTGGCCAGGATGCGCAACTCGGTGGCCTCCAGCGCATCGATATCGAGCTCGATCTGCGACAGGGCCAGCGAGGCGTCGGCATCGGCGGCAATCCGCTCGGGCGCAGCCAGCCGGTTGAGCCGCTCGAAGGCGCCCCGCAGGCGACCCGACGACATCGCGCCACCCCGTTCGAATTCGAGCAGATACTTGGCGATGGTCCAGCCCTCGCCCTCGGCGCCCACGCGAACCGATACGGGCACACGCACATCATCAAAGAAGACCTGGTTGACCTCGTGATCCCCGCTCACGCTTCGGATGGGCCGGATGGTGATGCCAGGCGTCTTCATGTCGATCAGCAAAAAGCTGATGCCCTCATGCTTCTTGACCGAGTCGTCGCCGGTGCGCACCAGCGCAAACATGCGATTGGCATGATGGGCATGGGTCGTCCAGATCTTGCTGCCATCGATGCGGTAGACCTCGGTGCCATCGGCCTCGGTCACTCTGCGGGCGCGGGTCTTGAGCGAGGCCAGATCGGAGCCCGACCCGGGCTCGGAGTAGCCCTGACACCAGTAGTCATCCCCCGCCAGAATGCGGGGCAGGTAATGCGCCTTTTGCTCGGGGGTGCCAAACCGCATGATCACCGGACCGGCCATGCGCAGGCCGAGCGGCGACAACGCTGGCGCTCCGGCGCGGGCGGTTTCGGTCTCGTAGATCCAGCGCTGGGTGAGGCTCCAGCCCGTGCCGCCGTACTCCACGGGCCACAGCGGGGCCACCCAGCCGCGCGCAAACAGCGCCTTGTGCCAGCGCATGCAGGGCTCGGGCTCGGAAAACACGGAGGTATTGAGGCGGCTCGCGCGCACCAGATCCGGCGTGAGCTGGTCCTTGAGGAAGGCGCGCACCTCTTCACGAAAGGCGAGATCCTGCGGGCTCAGGGTGATGTTCATGGTTCAGGCCTCGGTGGTGTTGTTGGCAACGGCCTGAAGCGGCGCCGTGGCCGCTGCGGCCAGGCTGGCCCGCATCTGTGCATGCCGGCGCAGATGCCATTCGGGAGGGCCGTACATCGCATCGAGCGCGACCTGGCGCTTGAGATAGACGCCTACGGCCAACTCTTCGGTCACACCCATGCCGCCATGCAGCTGGATGGCTTCTTCGCAGACCCGACGCGCGAGCAGACCCACCTTGGCCCGCACGCCGGCGGCCTTGCGAGCCCGTTCGATCACGCCCACTGCGGGATCGGACAGCGCCTGAACGCCCGACTGCACCATGGACCGTGCCTCCTCGCAGGCCACGGCCAGATCGGCCATGCGATGGCGCAGGGCCTGATTGGCCGCCAGTGGTTTGCCAAACTGAACCCGGGTACGCAGGTAGTCGGCCGTGGTGCGCAGCAAGGTCTCCATGGCGCCGCTCGACTCCGCGCAGGCCACCAGCAGCGCATCGTCACAGACCCGGTGCCAGGCTTGCATCGAAGCGCCCGTCAGATGATCGGCCGCAGCGACCCGGACCGCCTTCAGGCTCAACCGGCAGGCACCCACGCCATCGACCGTGGGAAGGGGCTCGATTGAAAGGCCAGCCGCCGAACGCGGCACGACAAAAAATCCGGTCTCACCCTCAGGCAGGCTCGCAGCCACGAGAAAGGCATCGGCACGATCACCGCCCGGCACCAGCGCCTTGTCGCCCTCGAGCGCCCAGCCATCCTGGGCCGCCCGGGCCAAGGTGCTGAAACGCTCATCGCGCCAGGACTGTCCGCGCTCGAGCACGGCCGGGACCACGCGCCACTCACCGCGCGCCATGGGGGCCAGCCAGCGTTGCTGCTGCTCTGCGCTGCCGCAGGCCGCGATCAGTCCGCCCGCCTGCACCAGCACCGCTCCGATCGGATCATTGATCGGCCCCCTGCCCAGCGCCCGGGCGAGTGCGCACACCTCGGCCAGCCCCTGGCCAAGACCGTCACAGGATTCAGGCAGGCTGATGCCCAGCCAGCCAAAACCCGCCATCTGAGACCAGCGGGCCTGTGCATCGAGGCCTGCGGCCGCGTCCTTGACCCAGCGCTGCGCGCTGTCTTCGAGCATCTGCAACTCGGATGCCGAGGCCTGATCCATGGTGTGCTCCCTGGGGCCTGAAGGCCCTCGCATGTTGGACGGCACCGCAGATCCGTGCGGGCAGCCGTGCTCAATCCGGATCATACCGTTGCCAACGCCAGGTGCGCGGGCCCGGACAATCACCGCTTCGCTCGGTCGAGCAAGCCCGGCCTCGGGCGATAATGACCGCTTCAAACCAGATCGACCCCAGGAGACCCCATGACCGCCCCCCAGTTCGAGACCCTGCTCTATGAGGTTCAGGACGGCATTGCCACCATCACCCTGAACCGTCCGGACAAGCTCAATGCCTTCACCACGAAGATGCGCGACGAGGTGATCGCGGCCTTCGACGCCACCGATGCCGACGATGCGGTCAAGGCCGTGATCATCACCGGGGCGGGCCGGGCCTTCTGTGCGGGTGCGGATCTGTCCTCGGGCGGCAATACCTTTGACTACAAGAGCCGCGGCGATGCCTCGCGCGATGAAACCCTGGTCAATGGGGTGTACCGCGACGGCGGCGGTCTGGTCACGTTGCGCATCTTTCGCAGCCTCAAGCCCGTGATCGGTGCCATCAACGGCGCCGCGGTCGGGGTAGGCATGACGATGCAGCTGCCCATGGATATCCGGCTCGCTTCCACGCAGGCCCGTTTTGGTTTCGTGTTTGCCCGCCGGGGCATTACGCCCGAGGCTGCTTCGACCTGGTTCCTGTCGCGTGTGGTCGGCATTCAGACCGCGCTGGAGTGGTGCTACAGCGGGCGTATTTTTGATGCGCAGGAAGCCCTGCGTGAACGCCTGGTGCGCTCGGTGCACGAGCCGCAGGATCTGCTGCCCGCAGCCCGCGCGATCGCCCGTGAAATTGCCGACAACACCGCGCCGGTCTCGATTGCCCTCACACGTCAGATGATCTGGCGCATGGCAGGAGCCGCCGACCCCATGCATGCGCACCGCGTCGACAGCCGGGCCATCATGGCCCGCGGCAAGGCAGCCGATGCCAAGGAAGGCGTGAGTGCCTTCCTTGAAAAGCGGCCACCGAACTTCCCCAACCGTGTCTCCACGGACATGCCGGAGTTCTTCCCCTGGTGGGATGAAGTCCCCTTCGAGTAAACGACCCGCTCGCACTGACGCTCTCTCGGTCATCGGCCCCTTCGAACGGCCGCGCCCCTTCGAACGGTCCGGCCCCGCACCCCAACACTTCATCTGATTCGGAATCTCCCATGCCTTCCCTGTCACCGATCCGCCGCGCGCTGCTGGCCACCGCCCTCACGACCGCGACCCTCTCGTTTGCTCACTCCGCACTGGCCCAGGCCGGCAAAGACACTGCAGCCAAGGATGCCGCCGCAGGATTTCCCAACAAACCCCTGCGCTGGATCGTGCCCTTCCCGCCTGGCGGGCCGACCGACTCCTTTTCGCGGCCTGTGGCCCAGAAGCTTGGCGAGATCCTTGGCCAGCCGGTGATCGTCGAAAACGTGCCCGGTGCCGGCGCCTCGATCGGCATGGAGCGCGTGGCCCGCTCGGCCGCCGATGGCTACACCATCGGTCTGGCCACCACC
>JBKCEY010000378.1:0-3438 GCA_046304115.1 Burkholderiales bacterium
GGCGAGGCGATGATCGCGCTGATCATCTATCCGCCCGCCATCGAGCCCCTGGCCAGTGGCCGCGTACAGGCCATCGGATGGTCGGTTGCCTACGGCGCCTTTGCGATCCTGGCAGGGCTTTGCGCCTGGCGTGCCGTGCGCCACGGCTTGATCCACCAGGCGCCTGTTGCCGCAGTGCCTGCAGCAGCCGATCCCATCGAGCCGATTGCGCTTGAGGGCTCCGCGGGTCGATCGACCGAGGATCCGGCCTCGATCGAGCCCAGCGCCGCCCCTTCGCTCGGGGAGCAGGGTCTGTGGCTGCTGCTGGCGGCCCTGGGTTCACTGCTCTTGCTGGCCATCACCACCCACATCACGCAAAACGTGGCCTCGGTGCCCTTTCTGTGGGTGCTTCCGCTGGCGATCTATCTGGTCACCTTCATCCTGTGTTTTGACGGCGAGGGCTGGTACCGACGCCGGGTCTACAAACCGCTGGCAGCCGTGGTGTCTGTCCTGCTTGCGCTTGGGCTGTCCTACAGATTCTCCGAAGGGGGCTTCGAGCGAGGTCTGCTCGAGATCCTCTATGCCGTGCCGCTCTATGCCTTCGGTCTGTTTGTACTGTGCATGTTTGTGCATGGCGAACTGGTCAGCCGCAAACCTGCCCCGGCCCATCTCACCCGGTTCTACCTCATGGTCTCGCTCGGCGGTGCGGTCGGCGGGTTGCTGGTCGGGATCGGCGCGCCTCTGGTCTTTGACTGGTACTGGGAGTTGCCGATCGCGCTGATCGTGATCGCGCTGCTGGTGGGGTCGCTCTCGGACGGCGTAGGCCGCTGGATCGGTACGGTAGCCCTGATCACCTGCGCCTTGCTGGTGGGCGATTACAGCAAGTGGATTCGGGGGGAGATGATCGAAATCTCTCGCAACTTTTATGGAACCCTGCGGGTCCGCGCCGTGGACACTGTGCTGGCCGACGGCACCAAAGTCAGTCGCCGGCAATTGGTCCATGGCGAAATCCTGCACGGCGAGCAGCGCTCAACCGATCCACGCCTGCCGACCACCTATTACGGACCTGGCTCGGGTATCGGCCGCCTGATCTCCCTGCGTAACGAGGGTGGCCCGGCACGGGTCGGGCTGGTTGGTCTGGGGGTGGGTACCCTGGCCACCTATGGCCGCGCCGGTGACATCTACCGCATGTACGAGCTCAACCCGACCGTACTGCAGTTCGCCCAGCAGCACTTCAGTTACCTGAAGGACTCGCCGGCCAGCATCGAGAACATTCTGGGTGATGCCCGATTGATGCTCGAGCGAGAAAAGGACCAGCGCTACGACATCCTGGCGATCGACGCCTTCTCGAGCGATTCCATCCCGGTGCACCTCATGACCCGCGAGGCCATCGCGGTCTATCAGCGGCATCTGGTCAACGACGGTGCGATTGCGCTGCACATCACCAACCGCTATCTCGACCTGTCGGGTGTTGTGCGCCGGCTTGCCGACGAAGCGCAGATGCAGGCTGTACTCATCGCGGACGTCCCGGCCGCAGGCACGCCCTTCTATCGCTCGACATGGATCGTTCTGACCAAAAATCCCCAGACTGTCCAGCGCCTGATGGAACAGGGCGGCCAGGCCATCGAGCCACCGCCGAGCCACCGGGCCACCTGGACCGATGATCACCACAATCTCTTTGAAGTGCTGCGATGACCCTGCGCCCCGACAATAGCCCGCCCGCCAAGGCCCAAGGTGCCGGTGCTGCACCGCATACAACGAGCGCAAACACGGCCGGCCAGGGCAGTCCCGGGAGCATTGGAACGCCACTTTCGCCAAACGCCACGCGATTGATGTTCCTGGGCGCCGGCGAACTCGGCAAGGAAGTGATCATCGCCCTGCAACGCCTGGGCGTGGAGGTCATCGCGGTCGACCGCTATGCCGATGCGCCGGGCCAGCAGGTGGCCCATTCGGCGCATGTGATCGACATGACCGATGGTGCAAAGTTGCGCGCCCTGATCGAGCAGGTCAGGCCGCACCGGATCGTCCCCGAGATCGAGGCCATCGCCACCCCCACCCTGCTCGAGCTCGAACGTGAAGGCGTCGTGGCTGTCACGCCCACCGCGCGCGCGGCCTGGCTCACCATGAACCGAGAAGGCATCCGTCGACGGGCGGCCGAGGAGCTGGGGCTACCGACCTCCCCCTACCGGTTTGCCAGCAGCCTCGATGAACTGCCGGCCGCCATCGACGGCGGGATCGGTTATCCGTGCATCGTCAAGCCGGTGATGTCCTCGTCGGGCAAGGGACAGTCCAAGGTGGATGGCCCCGGCGAAGTGGCGGGGGCCTGGACCTATGCCGGCACCGGCGGACGGGTTGATGCCGGCCGGGTGATCGTTGAGGGATTCATTGATTTTGATTACGAGATCACGCTGCTCACAGTACGGGCACGCGGTGTATCGGGTGTCATCGAGACCCACTACTGCGAACCGATCGGCCATGTGCAGGTCTCGGGCGACTATGTCGAGAGCTGGCAGCCACAGGCGATGAGTACCCGCGCGCTGGAGCGTTCGCGCGAGATCGCCCACAAGGTGACCGAAGCGCTGGGGGGCACTGGGCTCTTCGGTGTCGAACTCTTCGTCAAGGGCGATGAGGTCTGGTTCTCGGAGGTAAGCCCGCGGCCCCATGACACCGGCATGGTCACGATGTGTACCCAGCATCAGTCCGAATTCGAGCTGCATGCCCGGGCGATCCTGGGCCTTCCGGTGGACACCCGCCTGCGCAACCCGGGCGCCAGCGCCGTGATCTATGGGGGTGTAGAGGCCCGAGGCATCGTGTTTGACGGCGTGGCCGATGCACTGGCCCTGCCCGGCACCGACCTGCGCCTCTTTGGCAAGCCCGAGTCCTTCACCAAGCGGCGCATGGGTGTGGCGCTCGCCCGGGCAAATGACACGGAGTCCGCGCGCACCGTGGCCAAGCAGGCAGCCGCACGGGTCAAACCTCGAGCCGTCTGATCGACGGGCAGCCCGAGCCCTGATGCGAGGTCAAACGCCTCGCGCTGGCTCTGTAGTCTCGCGCTGGCTCTGTAGTCTCGCGCTGGCACTGAAGTCTCGCCTTGGCACTGAAGTGCAAGGTCTGAAGCCTGGGGGGTAAAGCCTCCGGTGTCAGACCGTTGCAAACCTCACGACACCGTCTTCACCCTGCTGACGCTGCAGACGCCCCTCGTACCAGAGGGCATGCAGGTGGGCGAGTGCCTCGCCCAGGGCGAACATCATCTCGTGGGTATCGAAGGTGCGCCCGAAAATGATCTGCACCGCTTCAGCCCCATGTCGCGGCCGCTCGCGGCAGGCCTGCTCGATGGCGGTCAGTCGCTCGGCATGATGGGCGTGCAACTGCTGCAGCCTGCGATGCAGGCCCCGGAACGGGCGGCCGTGCGAAGGCAGCACCAGGGTTTGTTCGTCACAGATCTCGTAGCGCCGCAGC
>JBKCEY010000379.1:0-1582 GCA_046304115.1 Burkholderiales bacterium
TGCGGTATGGACCGAGGGAGAACTGCTGGTGGACACGGTATTCCGCTTCAAGGGGCAGGCGGCCGACGCCGTGGTGATCACCGAGGTGGACTTTGAGGCCTTCACGAGCTCGGTGCGAAGACGGCTCTTTGTGGGATTGACGCGGGCGAGGCTGAAGGCGGTGCTGGTGACAAGCGAGAGGGCGTCAAAGGTGCTGCGGGAGATGCTTGGGGGTTAGCCGCGCCTCCCTTTCACTCGCTGATTCGAAGACAACCGGGTGAGATCCGGGAACAGGTAATTTCGGAGCGTTCGTGGGCGGTAATCCCCCCGAAAAACCGGAGGTCTGAGAAGTAGAATTTCTTCTGAAAGAAGGGATCTACGGACATGAAGAAGTCTCGGTTCACGGACAGCCAGATCATGGACACGCTCAAGCGAGCGGAGTCTGGGGTGGCGGTGCCTGATCTGTGCAGGGAGCTTGGGATCAGCACGGCCAAGTTTTACAAGTGGCGATCCAAGTTCGGTGGGATGGACACCTCGATGATGTCGCGCATGAAGGAGCTCGAGGAGGAGAACCGCCGGCTGCGCCGGATGTATGTCGAAGAGAAGCTTAAAGCCGAGATCGTGGCCGAGGCTCTAGCAAAAAAGTGGTGAGGCCATCTCGGCGCCGCGAGATCGCCGAACGAGCGGTCAAGGAGCGAGGCGTATCGATTCGACTGGCCTGCCAGATGTTCCGGGTCAGCCAGTCGTGCTACCGGTACGAGGCCAAGACCAATGCCGAGAACGAGCAGATTGCGCAGTGGCTGATTCGGCTGACGGACAACCATCGGGCCTGGGGATTTGGGCTGTGCTATCTGTATCTGCGCAACGTCAAGCGATTCGGCTGGAATCACAAGCGGGTCTATCGGATCTATCGGGAATTGGAGCTGAATCTGCGCATCAAGCCGCGCAAGCGCCTGGTGCGCGAGAAGCCGGCGTCGCTAACGGTGCCAAGCCGCATCAATGAGGTGTGGTCGATGGACTTCATGCACGACATGCTCGATGACGGCCGAGCGATCCGGCTGTTCAATGTGCTCGATGACTTCAACCGCGAGGCGCTGGCCATCGAGATCGACTTCTCATTGCCGTCTGAGCGTGTGATCCGGGCGCTGAGCCAGTTGATCGAGTGGCGCGGCAAGCCCTCTGTGATTCGCTGCGACAATGGCCCCGAGTACATCAGCCAGGCAACGATGGACTGGGCCAAGGATCGTGGCATTCACATTGAGTTCATCCAGCCTGGCAACCCGCAGCAAAATGCGTACGTCGAGCGGTTCAATCGAACAGTGCGCTACGAGTGGCTCAGCCAATACCACTGGGCATCACTGGCTGAGGTTCAGGACCATGCAACCGCATGGATGTGGAGTTACAACAATGACCGCCCACACATGGCCTTGGGCGGAATCACACCCAAGCAGCGGTTGGCCATGGCCGCATAATCGTTCTACTTCTACGCCCAATGGAAATTGGGGGGATTACCTGAGAAGTAGAATTTCTTCTGAAAGAAGGGATCTACGGACATGAAGAAGTCTCGGTTCACGGACAGCCAGATCATGGACACGCTCAAGCG
>JBKCEY010000380.1:0-3505 GCA_046304115.1 Burkholderiales bacterium
GCGGATTCTTCACCACGGGTGGCGTGGACGCCGAGCGCATGTTCTGGAGCAGCCCGATCGATCATGTGAAGATCTCGCGCGGCGTAGGCAGCTTCAAATACACCCGCACCGTGCGCCAGACCACCCGGCAGGGCGATCGCAACGTCAAGGTGGCTCGACGGGTGTCGGGCTGGACCCATCATCAGGGCGTGGACTTTGCGGCGCCCACGGGGACCCCGGTTCATGCCGTGGCTGATGGCAAGGTCCTGATGGCCGCCTTTTATGGCGGCTACGGCAACCTGATCATTCTCGAGCATGCAGGCGGCTACACCACCTACTACGCCCACCTGAGTGCCTATGCGCCAAGCATCGAGGTCGGGGCAACCGTGCGCCGTGGGGACGAGATCGGCTCGGTCGGCTCGACCGGCCGCTCAACCGGCCCGCACCTGCATTTCGAGCTGCGTCGCAACAATGTCTACATCGACCCGCTGTCGCCGGGCCGCAATCTTGATCTCTGGACCCTGCGAGATCAGGATCAGCGAGAACTGGCGCGCCGCAGTGTGGTCATGACGGCGATCACGGACCCTTCCCGTACCACTCAGGTCCGCCAGAATCGCTCCGATCCCTACATCCAGACCGATGCTGAACTCAGGACTCAGAGCGGGAGCCATTCAGCCTCGCCTGCGATCGGCGATGGTGCGCCCGCGCCGCCGGCTCAGCCCGCGGGCTGGGGCGCGCCGATCGTCAATCGCACAACGCCCGACTGAACGGGTTTCAGGGCTTGCGTCGGCCCACCATGAGTATCGAGCCGCCGACCTTCTCGTAGCCGAGATAGAACGGCAGATCTTCGTTTCTCGTGCGCGTGGCGTAATACTGCGCGAGCCGTCGACTCGACTCATTGGCAGCCCACAGCGGATGGGCTGCGACGAACTTCCCGTACAGACTGAGTTCGAATTGCCCCGACAAGGGGCCGATATCGAGGCCGGTTTCATCCTGGGTGATCCATCGGGCCTGACGGACCAGCACATCGGCCAGTGTCGAGAAGTAGGGCTTTTGCAGCAGATGTGAAGCCGACTTGAGCAACACCGCTTCGGCGGCGTAC
The DNA here is from genome assembly GCA_046304115.1 of Burkholderiales bacterium. GTDB lineage: Bacteria > Pseudomonadota > Gammaproteobacteria > Burkholderiales > Burkholderiaceae_E > UBA4615. The sequence goes on from JBKCEY010000380.1 coordinate 1,082, forward strand.
TGGCTCATGACCTGCAAAGCGCCTGGGGTCTTTTCGATGCCGGGGTTGGACAGGTCGATGCGCAGGTAGTCGAGCATGACTGCCCGCCCGTCACGATTGCGCAGCGCAAAACGCACTCCATGACCCGGCTGGCCCGCCTGACGGACCGACAGGGTACCGTCGGCGCTCAGATGCAGCACCTGTTGCGATTCGATGGTCGCGCCCGCGAAGGCGATGTTGTGATGAAGCAGGGTCAGAAAACGGGGTTTGGGGCCGTTCTTGCCGATCAGGTCATTGGTCAGGTAATAGCCTCGCTGCGCGAACCCCGCCAGCATCTGGCACTCGAAGGCCGTGCCTGCAACACGACCGGCGGCCGGCACCGGCGTGTCCACCTGTGCATAGTCAGGTGTCTGGTCGGCCACCATCAGGTAATGATCCGCATTGGGGTAGAGCGACATCAGCGTCACCACGTCCGGGCCCGAGAAGGGATAGAAGGCGGTTTTGGCCTTCACATCGGACAACGCTTTGGCAGACCAGCCCAGCATGCGGCTCTGAAAGCGGGTCTGGTAGCGGGCCACCGTCTGCTCGAACTGGGCGCAGGGGGCAGCCGCAGGCGCAGTCTGCGAGCCCTGGCTCTGTACCGAAGTCTGTACCGGGGTCTGCACCGAAGTCTGTACCGGGGTCTGCACCTGATTCAGCGCAGGGCTCTGAGGAGGCGCCGTAGGCTGTGCGACAGGGCTCTGGGCCAGGGCGCTGGCCGTGATCAGCCCAAGCGTCATCCATGCGGCATGACGAGCGCGGCTCAGGTTTGAGAAGGAGATCATTCGTTGTCGGAGTGGATTTGGGACTGAATCATTCAAAAGGCGCGGCACGCACACTGTCCATCGCGCGAAACAGGCTACGCATGCGTTCGGCCTGTGCATACAGGGCCTGACGGTCCGAAGGCCCGAGCGCCTGCAGAGGTCGGTCGTCCAGAGCCTGCGCGGGATCGATGGTACTGCCATCCTGAATGAACTCGAAGTGCAGGTGCGGTCCGGTGGCATCCCCCGTACGCCCTACGGTGCCGATTACTTCACTTTGGTTCACCCTGCGACCGACAGCCAGACCTGGAGCGAATTCATCGAGGTGCGCATAGAGGGTCACCTGACGGTCGTTATGCCGGATCCGGATCATGCGGCCGTAGCCCCCATTCACGCCCAGCCCCTCCACCGTGCCATCGGCGGTCGCCCGCACCGGGGTGCCGATCGGTGCGGGAATGTCGATACCGCGATGCGCCTGCCAATGCCCGGGATACAAGGGATGCTCACGACGATCGACGAATCCGGAGCTCACCCGATCGAAGGCAATGGGTGACATCAGAAAGGTGCGCGATCGTGGCCGGCCATCCAGCGCATGAAAATCGCCCTGCCCATCCGCACGCTCGACCCAGATGGCCTCGAGGGCGAGCTGGCCCTGCCTCAATTGCGCAGCCATCAGCCGCACAGGCTGAGTCCGCAGACTGCCCGGCGATACACGGGCCAGCCACTGGACCGTCAGGCGGTCGCCCGGTTTGAGGATGTTGAAGTCGACTTCGGGCGTGAACAGATCAACCACCTGGGCCAGCACGGCATCCGGGATGCCTGCTGCATCCAGCGCATCGAACAGGCTGTCTTCTATCCTCGCGGTTCGGACCTCAACAATCAGGGCCTGATCCCCATCCGATTGTCCGTCCTGGTTCGCAGGCGATTCACAGGCCATGCAGCCGTGTTGACGGACGGACAGGCAGCGGCCGCAGTTCGCGTCCAGCCCCGGGACGGGCTCGAGCAGCTGAGGCTGCAAACCCACAGGGTCGCGCAGCACGCCCTTGCCGGGCCATAGGCTGGGCCCGGGCGAAACCATGATGAGCAGGCTTACAAGCCCGAGCACCAGCAACGCCAGCCCGACCCTCACCCTCATGGGGCGATGGAGCAAGGCCTTCACGCGCCAGGATGAAAAGCCGGGTTCCAGGCGATTTCCCAGAGATGCCCATCGGGGTCGGCAAAGAACGCTACTAGCCCACCCCAGACCGGCGGATAGGGCTCGCGCACACAGGTCGCACCGGCACGCAGTGCACGCGCCAGGAGATCCGGTACCTGCTGCGCAGCGGCCACGTTGTGACTGAGCAGCGTGCGAGGCAGAGCGGCAGCGGCTGACCCCTGCTTCAGCAGACCCATGCCTGTCTCATGGGCGAGACTGGCTTCAGGCCAGAGCGCGAGCTTCAACCCGCCGCCGAGCTCGAAAAAGGCGACCTCGCCAGAGGGGAGCTCCGAGCCGACGATGCCCCGAGTCGGCCATCCCAGGCCATCCCGATAAAACTGCACGGCCCGCTCCAGATCGGTCACCGCCAGCGTGATGACGCTGATCGAGGGCATCATCGGACAAACGTCAGGCTGCACGAAGGCATCATCGGACAAACGTCAGGCTGCG